>JAJZVD010000069.1 GCA_021845805.1 Pseudomonadota bacterium
GGGAGGCGCCGCGCCCGCCTCACCCGTCTCTCACACCACAGGGGGCCATCGTCCGACCGGGGGCCGGGGGACGTGAGGCGTGCAGCGATCCTTGCTGCCATCACGCAGGCCCACTGGCCCGGCACGGGTTTCCATCCCGCGCGGGGTTGCCTAGGATCGCGGACGGAGGGTCCGATGCTGCCATTTCATACGCTTGACGTTTTCACCACCCGGCCGTTTGCCGGGAACCCGCTGGCCGTCGTGCTGGGCGCGGACGCGCTCAGCCCGGCGCAGATGCAGGTCATCGCGCGCGAATTCAACCTCAGCGAGACGATCTTCGTGCAGGCGCCGCGCGATCCGGCCCATCGCGCGCGGGTGCGCATCTTCTTTCCCACCGCCGAGATCCCCTTTGCCGGGCATCCGACGGTGGGCTGCGCGATCCTGCTGGCCACGCAGGCCGCGCCCGCGGGCGACTTCACCACCCGGCTGGTGCTGGAGGAGGAGGCGGGCCTTGTGCCGGTCGAGGTGACGCGGCGCGGCGGCGTGACCGAGGCCGAGTTCACCGCCCCCCGCCTGCCGGTGCCGCATCCGGGCCGCGCCCCCGCCGATCTGGTGGCCGCGGCGCTGGACCTTGCGCCCGATGACATCCTGCACGGCGCCCATCGGCCCGCGCTGTGGCAGGGGGGGCCCGCCTTCCTTTATGTTCCGCTGCGCGACCGGGCCGCGCTGGCCCGCGCCCGGCCGATAGAACCGCACTGGTCGGCGCTGATGGCGGCGGGCGGGGTGGACAGCGCCTATCTCTATGCCCCGGGCGAAGGCTGCGATTTTCAGGCGCGCATGTTCTCGCCCGGCGCGGGCATCCCGGAAGACCCCGCGACGGGCTCGGCCACGGCGATCCTTGCGGCACAACTTCATGCCGCAGGCGCGGCGGCGGCGGGCACCCGCCGCTTCACCCTGCGGCAGGGCGTCGAGATGGGGCGGCCGTCCGATCTTGCGCTGACGATCGACGCCGATGCCACGGGCCCCACCGCGATCCGCATCCGCGGCGCCGCGGTCGAGATCGGCGCGGGCCGCATCCGCATACCCGAGCTCTGACCCACAACCCGTTTCCAGAAAAGGAAAACCGACATGCCGAAGGGCTACTGGATCGCCCAGATCGACGTGACCGACCCCGCCGCCTACGAGGGGTATCGCAAGCTCACCCCCGACATCATCGCCGCCCATGGCGGCCGCTTCATCGTGCGCGGCGGCGCGCAGGAGGCCGTGGAAGGCGCCGCGCGCCCGCGCACGGTGGTGGTGGAGTTTCCCAGCTACGAAGCCGCGCGGGCCTGCTATGTCTCGCCCGGCTATCAGGCCGCGGCGGCGATCCGGCAAGGGGCGGCGGCGTCGAACTTCCTGCTGGTCGAGGGGTGGGAGGGCTGAAACATCGCTCATTTCCGCGTGGCCCGGGGGGTTTCCCCTTGGGTTGCGCGCCTGCGATGCCTATACAGACAGCATGTTTGCCGATCTTCTCCGCGGCCTTCTGGCCTCTGACCCGCAGCGCCTGCCCGACCCCGACGCCCGCGTTGCGCTGGCCGCGCTTCTGGTGCGCATCGCCAAGGTCGATGGCGACTATTCCGACGCCGAGATCAGCCGGATCGACCGCATCCTGATGGCGCGCTACCGGCTGTCGCCGTTCGACGCGATCGCGCTGCGCCACGAGGCCGAGACGCTGGAAACGCAGGCGCCCGACACCGTGCGCTTTACCCGCGCGATCAAGGAGGCGGTGGATTACGACCACCGCGAAGGCGTGATCGAGGCGCTGTGGGAGGTGGTGCTGGCCGATGGCACCCGCGACGGCGACGAGGATTCGCTGCTGCGGCTTCTGGCGAACCTGCTGGGGATCAATGACCGCGACTCGAACCTTGCGCGGCAACGTGTTGAATCGCGGCTGAAATGATCGCTTCGTTTCCGATGTATGACATGGCCTCGCTGCAGGGCGCCAATGACGCGCTCTGGGCTGCGGTGCGCGACCGGCTGCGCGCACGCGGGATGCCCGCGCCCGAGGCGCTGGACCGCGTGACGGGCCTGTGGGAGGGCTGGACCGCGCCCGATCTGGTGCTGGGCCAGACCTGCGGGATGCCCTATCGCACGCGGCTGCACGGGCAGGTCACGCTGATCTGTGCAGCCGACTACGGGCTGGAAGGGACGCCTGCGGGCTTTTACCATTCGGTGTTCGTGGCGCGCGCCGGTGATGCGCGCGCGGCGGCCGAGGATTTTGCCGAGGCCCGCTTCGCCTACAACCAGCCCGAGAGCCATTCGGGCTGGGCCGCGCCGCAGACCTGGGCTGCGGGCCGCGGCTTCCGCTTCCGCCCGACGCTCGAAACCGGGGGGCACCAGCTGTCGGCGCTGGCCGTGGCCGAGGATCGCGCCGACATCGCCGCGCTTGACGCGGTGACCTGGCGGTTCCTGACGCGCCACGACGCCGGGCTGACCGCGCGGCTGAAAGTGGTGGGCCGGACGCAGGTCGCGCCGGGGCTGCCCTTCATCGCCGCCCCCGGGGCGGATGCCGCGGCAACCTTTGCAAGCCTTCAGGAAGGGCTTTACTCGCTGCCCGCCGAAACCCGCGAGCGGCTGATGATCCGGGGCCTGATCCGCATCGAGGCCACACAATATCTTGTTGTCCCCACCCCGCCCGGCCCCTGACCTGCCGAATTTGCTTGCTTTCAGGCCGAATCACCGGCCTATTGAGGGGCACCGGCAACCCCCTGCGTGATATTGTGACTGCGCCCGCCCCCGCCTGCGACCCCGCCTTCCGGCCCCTTCGGTGCCGGACCGGGGAGCTTCCCGGACGGGGACGCGCTCTGTCAAGCCGCCGGGTTCCGCCGCGATGGGAATGAGCCGCACGACCGGCTGATGCCCCATGTCCGGCAGGGTCTGCCCCCCGCGGACCCGCCCCCCCCAACAGGTGACAGAGATGAAGAACTGGCTGAGAAAGCACCCCGAGGTGCGTACCATTCGCGTTGCCGCGGCTGACCTGAACGGTCAGGCGCGCGGCAAGCGCATTCCCGCCCGCTTTGCCGACAAGGTGGTGACCGACGGCACCCGCTTTCCGCTGTCGGTGCTGAACCTCGACATCTGGGGCGAGGACATCGAGGACAGCCCGCTGATCTTCGACAGCGGCGATGCCGATGGCGTGCTGCGCCCGACCGATCGCGGTTTCGTGCCGATGCCCTGGCTCGAGGCGCCCACCGCGCTGCTGCCGATCTGGATGTTCCGCGAGAACGGCGCCCCCTACGAGGGCGACCCCCGCCACGCGCTGCGCGCGGTAGTGGAACGCTACAAGGCGCGCGGGCTGACCCCGGTGGTGGCGACCGAACTGGAGTTCTACCTGATCGACGACAGCGGCAAGACGCTTCAGGTGCCGATCTCGCCCCGCTCGGGCAAGCGGCGCAAGGCGGCCGAGACGCTGTCGATCCGGGCGCTGGATGCCTTCGACACGTTCTTCACCGATCTCTACGACGCCTGCGAGGCGATGGACA
Source organism: Pseudomonadota bacterium (assembly GCA_021845805.1). GTDB lineage: Bacteria > Pseudomonadota > Alphaproteobacteria > Rhodobacterales > Rhodobacteraceae > Solirhodobacter. The sequence continues at coordinate 3,501 of JAJZVD010000069.1, forward strand.
TTCCCGCCGATACCGCGATTTCGGAAACCGGGCTGGGGCAGTTCGAAATCAACCTGATGCACACCGACGACGCGCTGCGCGCCGCCGATGACACCTGGCTTTTCAAGCTGCTGGTCAAGGGGTTGGCGCGGCGGCACGGGTTTGCCGCCAGCTTCATGGCCAAGCCCTATCCCGAATATTCCGGCAACGGGCTGCACACCCATTTCTCGGTGCTGGATACCTGGGGCAACAACGTGTTTTCCAACGGCGGCCCCGAAGGCTCGCCGGTGTTGATGAACGCGATTGCGGGCTGCATGGCCGCGATGCAGGACTGCACGCTGATCTTTGCGCCCCATGCCAACAGCTATGACCGGCTGGTGCCCGAGGCGCATGCCCCGAACGCCGTCTGCTGGGCCTATGAAAACCGGACCTCGGCGATCCGGGTGCCTTCGGGCAGCGCCGCCGCGCGGCGGATCGAACACCGGGTGTCGGGCGGTGATACGAACCCCTACCTGATGCTGGCCGCCATCCTTGGCGCGGCGCTGATCGGGATCGAGGACGGGCTGACCCCGCCGCCGCCGATCACCGGCAACGCCTATGCGCTGGATCTGCCGATGCTGCCCGAGACCTGGGACGAGGCGCTGGCCACATTCGAGAAAAGCCCCACGGTCGCCCGGCTCTTCCCCGAAGAGCTGATCCGCAATCTGGTGCAGACCAAGCGGCAGGAACAGCATTACATGGCGGAACTGTCGCCCGAAGAGCAGGTGGAGCTTTACCTCGACACCGTCTGAGGCCCCCTTGCGCCCCCGCGGGGGGCAGGGTTAGGCTTTGCCAAACAACCATCAAGAGAGCCCCATGCGGATCGGCATCCTACAGACCGGCGAGGCGCCCGAGGCGCTTCGGCCGGAGTCCGGCGACTATCCCGACATGTTCGAGCGGATGCTCGACGGCCACGGTTTCAGCTTCCGCACCTGGCGGGTGGTCGACAGCGACTTCCCCGCCGATGTGCATCAGGCCGACGGCTGGCTGATCACCGGATCGCGGCATGGCGCCTATGACGACCTGCCCTTCATCAAGCCGCTCGAGGCGTTCATCCGCACCGCCTATGCCGAACATGTGCCGATGGTCGGCGTCTGCTTCGGCCACCAGATCATCGCCCAGGCGCTGGGCGGCAAGGTCGAGAAATTCGCCGGCGGCTGGGCCGTGGGGCCGCAGACCTATGACTTTGGCGGCGAGGCGCTGACGGTGAACGCCTGGCATCAGGATCAGGTGACGGTGGCCCCCGAGGGCGCGACCCGTGTCGCCTCGTCGCCCTTCTGCGAAAACGCGGCGCTGGTCTATGACACCCGCGCCTTCACGGTGCAGCCCCACCCCGAATTCGCCGACAGCTTCGTGCGCGGCCTGATCGAGAAACGCGGGCCCGGCGTGGTGCCGCAGCCGCTGCTGGCCGAGGCGGCCGGGCGGCTGGGCACCCCCCTGCACGCGACCCGGCTGGCCGACCGCATCGCCGACTTCTTCCTGCAACCCCGAGGATAAGCCCGAAAGGCCCCCCATGTCCGACTGGACCAGCAAGCTGCCCGAAGCCGCCCGCGACTACATCGCCGGCCGTCGCCTGGACGAGGTGGAATGCATCATCGGCGACATTGCGGGCGTCGCCCGCGGCAAGGCGATGCCAGCCTCGAAATTCGCCAAGCAGCCCACCTTCTTCCTGCCGAACTCGATCTTCCTGCAGACGATCACCGGCGAATGGGCCGACAACCCCGTGGGCGCCTTCACCGAGCCCGACATGATCCTGGTGCCCGATTTCAGCACCGCGACCGCCGCCCCCTGGACGGCCGACGTGACCTTGCAGGTGATCCACGAGGCGCAGGACCAGCAGGGCAACCGCATCGCATTCAGCCCGCGCAACGTGCTCAAGCGCGTGCTGGATCTTTACGCCGCGCAGGGCTGGCAGCCGGTGGTGGCGCCCGAGATGGAATTCTTCCTTGTCGCGCGCAACCTTGACCCGAACCAGCCGATCATCCCGCCGATGGGCCGTTCGGGCCGCCGCGCGGCGGCCAAGCAGGCCTATTCGATGTCGGCGGTGGACGAATACGGCAAGGTGATCGACGACATCTACGACTTCGCCGAGGCGCAGGGCTTCGAGATCGACGGCATCCTGCAGGAAGGCGGCGCGGGTCAGGTGGAAATCAACCTGAACCACGGCGAGGCGGTGAAGCTGGCCGACGAGATCTTCTACTTCAAGCGGCTGATCCGCGAGGCGGCGCTGCGCCACGACTGTTTCGCGACCTTCATGGCCAAGCCGATCGAAGGCGAGCCCGGCAGCGCGATGCACATCCACCATTCGGTGCTGGACGTGAAGACCGGCAAGAACATCTTTTCGGGCAAGAAGGGCGAAGAGACCGAGGCCTTCCTGCATTTCATCGCCGGGATGCAGACCTATCTGCCCGCGGTGGTGGCGCTGCTGGCGCCCTATGTCAACAGCTACCGCCGCTACGTTCCGGACTTCGCGGCGCCCATCAACCTGGAATGGGGGCGCGACAACCGCACCACCGGGCTTCGCGTGCCGATCTCGGACCCGGCGGGGCGGCGGCTGGAAAACCGGCTGGCGGGGATGGATTGCAACCCCTACCTGGGCTTTGCCGCCTCGCTGGTCTGCGGCTATCTGGGCCTGATGGACAAGAAGATGCCGCGCGCCGAATGCACGGGCGATGCCTACATGAGCGCGGACGAATTGCCCACGAACCTGGGCGACGCGCTGGATCTCTTCAGCGAGAGCGCGCCGATCCGCGAGGCGCTGGGCAGCGATTTCTGCAACGTCTACGAGTCGGTGAAGCGCAACGAATACAAGGAGTTCCTGCAGGTCATCAGCCCCTGGGAACGCGAACACCTGCTGCTGAACGTATGAACCTGCTGCACGCGAACGACCGGCCCGGGCACTATCCGCCCAGTTGGTATGCCGCCACCGCCACCCCGCTTGCGCCCTTTCCCACGCTGGCGGGGGCGGTTCGGGCCGATGTCTGCATCGTGGGCGGCGGCTTTACCGGGCTGTCGGCTGCGCTGCATCTGGCCGAACGGGGGCTGTCTGTGGTGCTGCTTGAGGCGCATCGGGCGGGCTTTGGCGCCTCGGGGCGCAATGGCGGGCAGGTCGGATCGGGGCAGCGGCTGGAACAGGACGCGCTGGAGGCGATGGCCGGGCGCGAGGACGCGCGGCAGCTCTGGCAGCTTGCCGAAGAGGCCAAGCAGCTTGTCCGCGACCTGATCGCGCGGCATGCGATGCCGGTGACCTTTCACGAAGGGATCGCCCACGCCTGCTGGCACCCGCGTGAGGTTGACCACGCAAGGGCCTATGCCGAAAGGCTTTCGCGCGATTACGGTTATGACCGGATCGCGCCGCTGGACCGCGCGCAGATGGCCGCGCTGACCGGGTCCGAGGCGTTCGCGGGCGGCGACATCGACCACGGCGCGGGCCATATCCACCCGCTGAACTTCGCGCTGGGGCTGGCCCGCGCCGCCGCCGCCGCGGGCGCGCGGATCTTCGAGCAAAGCGAGGTGACGGGCCTTGCCCCCGGCCGCCCGAACCGCGTCGAAACCGCGCAAGGCACGGTCACGGCAGATCACGTCATCCTCGCCTGCAACGGCTATCTGGGCCGCCTTTACCCCGAGGTCGCGGCCCGCGTGATGCCGATCAACAACTTCATCATCGCCACCGAACCGCTTGGCGCGGCGGGGGAAACCATCCTGCCCGGCAATCCCGCGGTGGCCGATACGAAATTCGTGGTGAACTACTGGCGCAAGTCCGAGGACGGGCGGCTTCTGTTCGGCGGCGGCGAGACTTATGGCTACCGCTTCCCCGCCGACATCCCCGCGCTGGTCCTGAAGCCGATGCTGAAGATCTATCCCCAGCTTCGCGGGGTGAAGGTCGACTACGCCTGGGGCGGCACGCTGGCCATCACCATGAGCCGGATGCCCTGCTTCTTCCGGCAGGGCACGATCCTGTCGGCCTCGGGCTATTCGGGGCACGGGGTGGCGCTGGCCACGCTGGCCGGGCGGCTGATGTCAGAGGCGATCGCAGGCCAGACCGGCGGCTTCGACCTGATGGCGCGCCTGCCGCTGCCGCGCTTTCCGGGCGGCCCCGCGCTGCGCGCGCCGCTGCTGGTGCTGGCGATGACCTGGTACGCGCTGCGCGACCGGCTGGGCATCTGACCGCCGATCACGGCAAAGAGTGTGGCAAGTCCGGCGCGCATCCCTTACACATTTCCTGAAACTGCCCTTCAGGAAAGATGAAGCATGACCCTCGCGCCCAATGTCTATGACGCCGAGCCGATCCCCGAAGCCGCCCGCGCCGAAATCGAGCGGCTGCTGAGTTCGGGCGATCTGTTCCGCTACACGAACGAGGGCAGCCCGGTGCAGCAGCTGGAGGCCGAGTTCGCCGAACTGATGGGCAGCCGCTATGCGCTGGCGGTGTCGTCCTGTTCGGCGGCGCTGTTCCTGTCGCTGAAGGCGCTGGACCTGCCGCGCGGCGCGCGCGTGCTGATCCCGGCCTTCACCTTCGCCGCCGTCCCCTCGGCGGTGGTCCATGCCGATTGCGTGCCGGTTCTGTGCGAGGTGGGCGCCAACTACCGGATCGACCTGGAGGATTTCGCGGCCCGGATCGATGACAACATCGCCTGCGTCCTGATCAGCCACATGCGCGGCCACACGTCCGACATGGATGCGATCATGGCCGCCTGCGACGCCCGCGGCATCCCGGTGATCGAGGACGCGGCGCATTCGCTGGGCACGCTGTGGCATGGGCGCAAGATCGGCACGATCGGCAAGATCGGCTGTTTCAGCTTTCAGTCCTACAAGCTGGTGAACGCGGGCGAAGGCGGCATCCTTGTCACCGACGATCCCGAACTTGCCGCCCGCGCCACGATCATGTCGGGCGCCTACGAGCACAACTGGAAGAAGCATGGCGGCTTGCAGAACAGCTTTGCCCGCTGGCAGAACCGGCTGCCGCTTTACAACATGCGGCTTCAGAACCTGTCGGCCGCGGTGATCCGGCCGCAACTGCCGCTGGTGGCCGAGCGGGTGGAAAAGGGCCGCGCCAACCATGACCATGTGGCAGAGCTTCTGAACGCCAGCCTCTGGCTGTCGGTGCCGCCCGCCCTGCCCCCCGAAGAGCGCGCGCCGGATTCGATCCAGTTCAACCTTGTGGGGTTCGAGACCGATGCCGAGGCGCGCGCCTTCCAGGAGGCCGCGAAGGCCCGTGGCGTCTCGGTGCAGGTCTTCGGGCTGAGCCAGGACAACGCGCGGGCCTTCTGGAACTGGCAGTTCCTGGGCACGGCGCCCGACCTGCCGCAGACCCGCGCCATGCTGATGCGCGCCTGCGACGTGCGCCTGCCGGTGCGGTTGACGCCGGCCGAGCTTGCGTTCATCGCCGCGGCGCTGACCGGCGCGGCCGAGGACGTGAAGGGCCAGGCGCGCGCCTACGGCACCTGAGCCGCGAACTTTCCGACGAACATCCGGCCGCGATCTTTCGCACGAAAGATCGCGCGCGGGGCGGCGGCGGGGTCAGAGCACCCGCAGCCCCTCGCCGATCCAGGGCATCTGCGCCCGCGCGGGGCCCACGATCAGGTCCTGCAACAGCGGCCGCAGCCGGGCGGCCACCTGTTCGGGCATCCCCCGCAGCGCGCCGCGCCGCGCGCTGAGCGAGATGGTCCGGCTGAGCGGGGCGAAGGGCAAGGGCAGCGCCTCGGCCCGGTCGCGGAACCGCTGGGCATGCAGCAGGCCGAGCGGCGTCAGGATCGTCCAGCCCGCCCCCGCGACCACCATCGCCATGATGGCGTGATAGCTGTCCAGCTCGAACCGGGTCGACAGCTTCAGCTCCTGCCGGGTCAGGTGGGCGGCGATCTGGCGGCCCATGTGGTGGCGCTGGGAATAGAGGATCAGCGGCAGCGCCTTCAACTGGGCCAGCACGTCGCCCCCCGGCCGCACCGCACCCTTGGGGGCGGCCACGATGAAGGGTTCCGTCAACAGGGGGTGAACCTCGGTGCCCTCGCCCGGCGCGCCCATGTCGGCGGCCACCACCATGTCCAGCGCGCGCGCCTCGAGCTGATCCAGAAGCCGGTGGCTGGCCCCGGTTTCCAGCAGGAACTGGCACTGGCGCAGGTCATCGGCCAGCGCGGCCAGCAGGCGGGGGGTCACATCGCTGTCGAAATCCTCGACCATGCCCAGCCGCAAGAGCGTGAGCCCGGTGAAATCGCCGCTGGCCAGCTCTGCCCGCGCCTGTTCGGCCTCGGCCATGATGGCCTGCGCGCGGCGGCGGAACATCTCGCCCGCGGGGGTCAGCGCCATGGGGCGGGCGGCGCGGTCCAGCAGTTGCACCCCCAGCGCCAGTTCCAGCGCCGAAAGCTGCTGGCTGACGCCCGAGACGCTGGCCCCTAGCCGCCGGGCCGCGGCCGAGATCGAGCCCTCTTCGGCGGCGGCAAGGAAGACCTCTACCCCCCACAGCGTGATCCTGCCCTGTGCCTCGGCCATGTGCGCCCCTGCCTTGTCGCCTGACGCTAGCCGGGGGGCGCGCGCCGATCAAGGCGGGCAATCTGCCGGGCCGCCCGCGGCGCGGCCGGGCAATCTGCCGGACCCCGCTGCCAGCCCGCCGGGCGCCCCCCTGCGCCCCGTTGCGCTGGCCGATCCGCCCGGCTAGCGTGTTGCCAGACCCGATCAGAAGGACGACGACGATGCGTGACAACGCCCCCAACAGCTGGGAAACCCGGGCGGATGTGAATTCGCTTTACGGCTTCACCGACCTGCCCTCGGTCCACGAGCGCGGCGCCGTGGTGCTGACGCATGGCGAGGGGCCCTATGTCGTGGACGTGCACGGGCGGCGCTATCTCGATGCGAACTCGGGCCTGTGGAACATGGTGGCGGGCTTCGACCACCCCGGGCTGATCGCCGCCGCCAAGGCGCAGTACGACCGTTTCCCCGGCTATCACGCCTTCTTCGGCCGCATGTCGGACCAGACCGTGATGCTAAGCGAGAAGCTGATCGAGGTGTCGCCCTTCGACAGTGGGCGGGTGTTCTACACCAACTCGGGGTCGGAAGCGAACGACACGATGGTGAAGATCCTGTGGTTCCTGAACGGGATGGAAGGCAACCCGCAGCGGCGCAAGATCATCACCCGGATCAACAGCTACCACGGGGTCACCGCGGTTTCGGCCTCGATGACGGGCAAGCCCTACAATTCGGTCTTCGGCCTGCCGCTGCCGGGCTTCCTGCATGTGGGCTGCCCGCACTACTGGCGTTTCGGCAAGCCGGACGAGACCGAGGCGCAGTTCACCACGCGGCTGGCGCGCGAGCTGGAGGCCACGATCATCAAGGAAGGCCCCGAGACCATCGCGGGCTTCTTCGCAGAGCCGGTGATGGGCGCGGGCGGGGTGATCCCGCCGTCGGCGGGCTATTTCCAGGCGATCCAGCCGGTGCTGAAGAAATACGGCATCCCGCTGATCGCCGACGAGGTCATCACCGGCTTCGGGCGGACCGGCAACACCTGGGGCTGCCAGACCTATGACTTCGTGCCCGATGCGATCATCAGTTCCAAGAACATCACCGCGGGGTTCTTCCCGATGGGCGCCGTCATCCTCGGGCCGGAACTGGCCGCGCGGGTGCAGGCCGCGAGTGAAAAGTTCGAGGAGTTTCCGCACGGCTTCACCGCCTCGGGCCACCCGGTGGGCTGCGCCATCGCGCTGAAGGCGATCGACGTGGTGATGAACGAGGGGCTGGCCGAAAACGTGCGCACCCTCACGCCGAAGTTCGAGGCCGGGATGAAGTGGCTGGCCGAGAACCCCAACATCGGCGAATGGCGCGGCAAGGGCCTGATGGGCGCGCTGGAGGCGGTGAAGGACAAGGCGACCAAGACGCCGTTCGACGGCAAGCTGTCGGTCAGCGAGCGGATCGCCAATTCCTGCACCGACCACGGGCTGATCTGCCGCCCGCTGGGGCAGGCCATCGTGCTTTGCCCGCCGTTCATCATGACCGAGGCGCAGATGGACGAGATGTTCAACAAGCTGAACGACGCGCTGAAGAAGGTCTTCGCCGAAGTGGCGTAAGGTCGGCGGGGGCGGGCGGGGGCGCGCCGCGTCCGGCCACCCCGCCCCTCCCACCAGAGGGCCCGCGCCCGACCGCGGGGGGGCGCTGAGCGGGTGACGGTCTGCGCTTTATGGGGCGGCGTCTCCCACGGGTGAGCCCGCTTGGTTCGGTGCCGAAGCGCCCGCCCGGGGGGCTGTCGGGCGCTGGCCCGGGGGCGCTGCGCGCCGCTCCCCGGGCTGGGGGGATGCGGCGCGTTTGTCCAGCCTGTCGCTCACCACAGAGGGCCCGCGCCCGACCGCGGTCCGGCGCCCCTGCCCTAGAGCTTCGAGAGCTTCGCCTGCAATTCCGCCAGTTGCTTCTTGATCTGCGCCAGTTCGCCGGTGTCTGCGGGTGCCGACGTCTCGTCGCCCGGCTCGGTGCCCTTCGCGGTCCAGCCGGCCATCATGGTCTTGAGGAACGCCTGCTGCTGGCGCTGCATCGCGTCGAACCCCGGCAGGGTCGCCATCGGGTTCGGGATCTGGGTCAGGTTTTCCATCATCTTGGATTGCCCTTCCCGCAGCATGTCGAAAGACATGGCCAGGAACTGCGGCACCACGCTTTGCGCCTGCGTCGTGTAGCTGCGCACCAGATCGGTCAGCACCTGCAACGGCAGGACCGAGTCGCCCTTGCTTTCATGCTCGGCGATGATCTGAAGCAGATATTGCCGGGTCAGGTCGTCGCCCGATTTCAGGTCGATGATCTGCACCTCGCGCCCGGCGCGGATGAAGCCTGCGATGTCGTCCAGCGTGACGTAATCGCTGGTCTCGGTGTTGTAGAGGCGACGGCTGGCGTAACGCTTGATCAGCAGCGGTTTTTCGGTGTCGGCCATCCTGCGGTCCCCCCATCGTTGCGACGCAGAAACCTTAGGGCGCCCGTGCAGAAAAAGAAAGGGCGGGCACAGGGCCCGCCCTCGGCGCCGCCGCGGGGAGGAGGAGGGCGGCAGCCTGCGTTACTTCGCAGCCGCAGCGGCCTTCTTGGCCGCGGTGCTCACGTCCGCGGTCGCCTTCTTGACGGCGGCGGTCGCGTCTTCCTGCATGTCCTTGCCGGCGGCCAGCATCAGTTCCACCGTTTCCATCTGCACCTTCTTCGCCACTTCGGCGAAGGCGGCCAGATGTTCGGCGGCCATTTCCGCGGCCGACGAGGCGAAATCGGTCATCGCCTTGGTGTAGTCGGTCGGCTCGGCCTTGGCCTTGGCGAACTCGCCCACCTTCGACAGCGTGTCCTTCGTCCACTTCGACGAGATTTCCGTCGACTTCTCAGCGGCTTCCAGCGCCACCTTGGTCATCTTCTCGCCCAGCGCGGCCGAGGTCTTGAAGGCACCCTGCAGGGCCGAGGCGTCCATCGGGAACGCGCCCATCATGTCCTGCATCACTTTGGTGAAATCCTGGGTCTTCGCCATGATCTTCGTCTCCATCTGCTGCAGGGCCAGGGGGTCCCGCCGATGACAGAAATATAGGCGCTGCATCGCAGCATTTCAAGAAAAATTGCTGCGCCGCAGCAACAACCGGAAGATGCAGCCGGATCAGGCCTTTGGCTGGGCCACCACATAGGTTCCCGGCGCCGCGGCCAGCACCGGGTGGGTCGAATCACCCAGGGCCCGTGCCGCCACCTGCGCGCCCGAACGCTTTGCCAGCCAGGCGCCCCAGCTTGGCCACCAGGAACTGCGATGCGCGGTCGCCGCGGCCTTCCAGGCATCGGGATCGTCCAGCGGGCCGTCGTTCAGCCAGTGGCCGTATTTCCCCTTCGAGGGCGGATTGACGATGCCCGCGATATGGCCGGATTCCGACAGGATGAAGGTCTTGTCCCTGGCGCCGAACTGGCGGAACCCGTTGAAGCTCGACCGCCAGGCCGCGATGTGGTCGGTCTCGCAGGCGACCGCGCAGACGGGGATCTTGATGTCCTTCAGCGACAGGGTGTGGCCAAGGATGGTGAATTCGCCCCGGGCCAGCTTGTCGTCCTGACAGAGGCCGCGCAGGTACTCCACGCTCATCCTCGCGGGCAGGTTGGTGCCGTCGCCATTCCAGTACAGCAGATCGAAGGCGGGCGGCGCCTCGCCCAGCATGTAGCTGCGGATCGCGGGCTGATAGATCAGGTCGTTCGAGCGCAGGAAGGAAAAGGTGCGCGACATGAAGAAGGACGACAGCACGCCATTGGCCGTCACCTCGCGCTCGATCCCGTCGACGAAATCGTTGTCGAGGAACACGCCCACCTCGCCCTGATCGGAAAAGTCGGTGAGCGTGGTGAAGAAGGTGGCCGCGTTGACCGAGCTGTCGCCCACCTGCTTCATGTAGGACAGCGTGCAGGCCAGCGTGGTGCCCGCGATGCAGTAGCCCACCACGTTCACCTTGGGCACGTCGCAGATGGCCTTCACCTGTTCGATGGCGGTCAGGTAGCCTTCGCGCACATAGTCGTCCATGCCCACGTCGCGGTAGCTTTCGTCCGGGTTCACCCAGCTTACGACGAACAGCGTGTAGCCCTGATCCACGATCCATTTGATCAGGCTGTTCTGCGGCTTAAGGTCCAGGATGTAGAACTTGTTGATCCAGGGCGGAAAGATGATCAGCGGGGTCTTGTGCACCGTCTCGGTGGCGGGGCTGTACTGGATCAGCTCCATCATGCGGTTGCGGTAGACGACGCCGCCCGGCGTGGTGCCGATGTTGCCGCCCACGGTGAAGGCGTCCTTGTCGGCCAGCGTCACCAGAAGGTCGCCACGGTTGGCCTCGAGGTCGCGCACAAGGTTTTCCAGCCCCTGCACCAGCGATTGCCCGTCGGTTTCCACCGCGCGTTCCAGCGCGTCGGGGTTGGTGGCGAAGAAATTCGTGGGCGCCATCATGTCGATGATCTGGCGGGTGAAGTATTCCAGCCGCTTGCGCTCGCGCGGCTCCAGCGTCTCCATCGCGTCGATGGCGCGGTTCACCGCCTCGGCGTTGAAGAGGTACTGCTGCTTGATGAAATTGAACCAGGGGTGGCTTTCCCACAGGGGGTTGGAAAAGCGGCGGTCCCTGGGGGTGGGATCGGGCGGCGCGGCAAGCTGGCCCTTGACCAGAAGCTGCTGCGCCTCGACATAGTGTTTGAGCGCCTTGCCCCAGTAGCTGATCTGGTTTTCCAGAATCCGCGCCGGGTTGTTCACCATCTCGGCCATGTAGGCGGCCGCGGCTTTCATGTAGAGGTCCTGCCCGGGGGCTTGCAGGCTGGGGTCGATCGTGCGCTTGTGGGCCATCGCGGCCACCAGGCGCTGGGTCAATTCCTCGACTTTTACCAGATTGGCGTTCAGGCGGTCGAGCTTGGCGGTCTCTACGACCTCTTGCTCTGTTGTCATGTCAACACTTCCCCCCTATCGTGCCGCCCTGCAGCATAACGTCGCCGGCCTGAGGGGAAAAGCGACGATTTCACGACCCGCGCGGCGGGCATGGAGGCACCCTTGAAGAGCATGGCCACCTACGACCTGATGGAAGCGACGCGCAACACGAACGAGTGGCTGGGCGCCACCGCGCGGGCCTTCGCGTCCTACCCCGCCTGGGGGATGGTCCCGCACCCGTTCTTCAAGGTGCTGTCGGCCTGGGGCCGCATCACCGAGCGCAGCTTCGCCCGCATGGTCATCAAGCCCGGCTGGGGCATCACCTCGATCCCCGGCGAGGACGGGCGCGACGCGGTGGTGACGGTGGAAACCGCGCTGGCCCGCCCGTTCGGCGACCTCATCCATTTCCACGTCCAGGGCCGCAAGCCCAAGCCGCGCAAGGTGCTGCTGGTGGCGCCGATGTCGGGGCACTACGCCACGCTTCTGCGCTCGACCGTGGCCAGCCTGCTGCCGGATTGCGATGTCTATGTCACCGACTGGCACAACGCGCGCGACATCCCGGTGTCGGCGGGCAAGTTCGACATCGAGGATTACACGCTTTACCTTGTCGAGTTCATGCGCCACCTCGGGCCGCAGACCAACGTGATCGCGGTCTGCCAGCCCGCGCCGCTGGCACTGGCCGCCACCGCCTATCTGGCCGAGGAAGAGCCCAAGGCCCAGCCGCGCACCCTGACGCTGATCGGCGGGCCGATCGACCCCGATGCCGCGGCCACCGACGTGACCGACTTCGGCCGCCGGATCACCATGGGGCAACTGGAACAACTGGCCATCCAGCGCGTGGGCTTCAAATACGCGGGCTGCGGGCGGCTGGTCTATCCGGGGCTGCTGCAACTGGCCTCGTTCATCTCGATGAACGCCGACCGCCACGCCCAGGCCTTCTTCGACCAGGTGGTGCGCGCCGCCAAGGGCGAGGCAAGCGAGCATGACGCCCACAACCGCTTCTAAGGCCT
>JAJZVD010000070.1 GCA_021845805.1 Pseudomonadota bacterium
ACCGGCGCTCGGGGGGCGGCGGGGACGGCGGCCGCGACGGGCGCGGGCGCGGCGGCGGGTGCCGGGGCTGCGGCGGCGGGAGCGGGGGCGGCGGCGTCCTCGCCCTCGTCCACCAGCACGGCGATCGGGGTGTTCACCTTCACGCCGGCGGTGCCTTCGGCGATCAGGATCCGGCCCACGGTGCCTTCATCGACGGCCTCGAATTCCATCGTGGCCTTGTCGGTTTCGATTTCCGCGATGATCTGGCCGGACTTGACGGTATCGCCTTCCTTCACCAGCCATTTCGCAAGCGTGCCTTCCTCCATCGTCGGAGACAGCGCGGGCATCAGGATTTCGGTTGCCATGGTCTGCCTCCTCCTCAGGCGTAGATGTCGGTCCAGAGCTCGGCAAGTGCGGGCTCGGGGCTGTCCTTGGCGAAGTCGGCGGCCTCGGTGATGATGGCCTTGATGTCCTTGTCGATCGCCTTCAGGTCGTCGTCGGTGGCGTGGCCGCCGGTCAGCAGCAGGTCGCGGACGTGTTCGATGGCGTCCTTTTCGTCGCGCATCTTCTGCACCTCTTCCCGCGTGCGGTACTTGGCCGGGTCGGACATCGAGTGGCCGCGGTAGCGGTAGGTCATCATTTCCAGGATGTAGGGGCCGTTGCCCGCGCGGCAGTGGGCCACCGCCTTTTCGCCTGCGGCCTTCACGGCCAGCACGTCCATGCCGTCGACCTGTTCGCCCGGAATGCCGTAGGCGAGGCCGCGGCCGAAGAGCGACGAGGATTTGGTGGAGCGCGCGAGCGAGGTGCCCATCGCGTACTGGTTGTTCTCGATCACGAAGATCACGGGCAGCTTCCACAGCTCGGCCATGTTGTAGGTCTCGTAGACCTGGCCCTGGTTGGCCGCGCCGTCGCCGAAATAGGCGAAGGTCACGCGGCCGTTGCCGTTGTAGGCATCGGCGAAGGCCAGCCCCGCGCCCAGCGGCACCTGCGCGCCCACGATCCCGTGCCCGCCGTAGAAGTGGCGTTCCTTCGAGAACATGTGCATCGAGCCGCCCTTGCCCTTCGAATAGCCGCCCGCGCGGCCGGTCAGTTCGGCCATCACGCCCTTGGCGTCCATCCCGCAGGCCAGCATGTGGCCGTGGTCGCGGTAGCTGGTGATGCGCTTGTCACCCTCTTCCGACGCGGCCTCGAGGCCCACGACGACCGCTTCCTGCCCGATGTAGAGGTGGCAGAAGCCGCCGATCAGGCCCATGCCATAGAGCTGGCCCGCCTTCTCCTCGAACCGGCGGATCAGCAGCATTTCGCGGTAGTAGTGCAGCAACTCTTCCTTTGAAGTGTTGGACGTGGCCGGGGCCTTTTTCGTCGCCATGCCGGAGCCTCCCATCGACGTGCGGATAGTTCAACGTTAAACGATCTATAGCGGATCGGAAAAACAAGGGCGAGAGCAAATTCGCCGCCGGGGTACGGCGGCGAATGCATGGCTTGCGGCGGGGTCAGCCCTTGGGCATCTGGGGCGGCGCCGCGACATAGAAGGGGGTCTTGGGCTCGACCCCGGGCGGCAGCGCCGCGGGCATGGCCGGGCCCGGATCGCCCAGCGACTTGATGTAGCGGTAAAGCGAGCGCAGGTCGCTTTCGTCCATCGCGTGGACGTTGAAGTAGGGCATCGGCGGCTTGGCGGTGAAGGTCTTGGCGTATTTGACGAAGCCGTCCTCGGTCATGTCCTTGATCGCAAGGCGCAGGTTCACCGGGTAGGTGGTGCCCCAGGGCCCCTGCCAGCCGATGGCGGTGCCCGCGAGCGCCTTGGCCGGGTCGATCTTGCCGCCGGATTCGTTGTAGCCGGCCGTATGGCAATCGTTGCAGCCGCCGGTGATCGAGACCTGCAGCCCGCGTTCCACCGAGACATCCCCCGCCCCGGCCAGCGCCGTGACAGGCATCATCAGGGCGCCAAACAGCGCCAGTGCACCCTTATGCATGCGTTCGTCCCTCCCGATGGGCGGAATGGCCGCGGGATGCGGCGGGGCTCCCTCCGACCCCCGCCCGTGGGTCGGCCCCCGCGATCAGGCTGCCTTGCGGCGCCGAGTCCCGCAAGCGCGGATCAGCGGATGACGACCTCGTCCGGGCGGAGGTAGCCCAGCACGTCGCGCGCCTGCTGGCTGAGCAGGTCCAGATCCAGATAGGCGTCGGACAGGCGCCGGGTCTTGTTCTTCAGCGTGTCGAGCTGGGCCTGAAGCTGGTCGCGTTCGGCGCGCAGTTCCCGCGCCTCGGCTTCCACCTGCACCCGGCGGAAGATGCCGTAATCGCCCTGCACCGCGGCAAAGGCGAAATAGCCCGCAGCCGTGAACGCCACCGCGAAATAGATCAGCGCACCGATCGGCGGACGCTTGCCCGAAACCATCATCACTGCCTCGCCCCGGGCCCTTCCGGCCTCGTTGTCGGGGCGATTCTGGCACAGCGGAGTCGCTTTGGGAATCCCCCCGTGCCAGATTTGCAGGCGTCTGACCCTGTTTTGATGAGGCATCCGATGCTTCCCGGCCGTGCGCAGCTTTCCGGACATGCGGTGACGAACCAGCCCGCGCCGCGCGGCGATGTCGACCTTTGGGCGACCGACCCGGCGCTGCGGGGAATGGCCGGGGCGATGGGGGCGGCAACGGGCCATCTGGCCGCCCGGGGGCAGGCGCTTGGCACTGCCGAACTGCGCGCCGCGGGGCGCGAGGCGATGCGGGTTGCCCCCGACCTGCGGCTGTTCGATGCCGGGGGGCGGCGGCTGGACGAGGTGGCCTTCCACCCCGCCTATCACCGCCTGATGGCCGAAGGGATCGGCGCGGGCTATGCCGCGCTGCCGTGGGACGGTGCGCCCGGCGGCCATGCGACCCATGCCGCGCTGGTCTATCTGCACAGTCAGGTGGAGCCCGGCACCTGCTGCCCGATGACGATGACCTATGCCGCGGTGCCCGCCCTTGCGGCCGATCCGGGGCTGGCGGCGCTCTGGCGGCCAAGGCTGACCGCGCGGCACTACGACCCGTCGGTCGCGCCGGTGGCCGACAAGTGCGGCGCCACGCTTGGCATGGCGATGACGGAAAAGCAGGGCGGGTCGGACCTGCGCGCCAATGCCACCCGGGCCGAGCCCGATGGCGCGCTTTACCGCCTGACCGGACACAAGTGGTTCTGTTCGGCGCCGATGTCGGACGGGTTCCTGATGCTGGCGCAGGCCCCGGGGGGGCTGACCTGCTTTCTGGTGCCGCGCTGGCTGGAGGGCGAGCGGAACGCGATCCGGCTGATGCGGCTGAAGGACAAGTTGGGCAACCGCGCCAATGCCTCGGCCGAGATCGAGGTTGACGGCGCGCTGGCCCATCGGCTGGGGGCCGAGGGGCAGGGCCTGCGCTGCATCCTCGAGATGGTGCACCACACCCGCCTTGACACCGCGGTGGCGCCCGCCGGGCTGATGCGGGCGGCGCTGGCCGAGGCGCATCACTGGGTCAGCCACCGCAGCGCGTTCCAGCGGCGGCTGATCGACCAGCCGCTGATGGCGGCGGTGCTGGCCGACCTGTGCCTGGATTGGGAAGGCGCCACCGCGCTTGGCCTGCGGGTGGCCGCGGCCTTCGACGCGGGCGAGCGGCCCTTCGCGCGGCTGGCGGTGGCGCTGGCCAAGTATCTGGCCAACACGCTCTGCCCGCCGCTGGTGGCCGAGGCGATGGAGGCTGTGGGCGGCATGGGCTATGTCGAGGATACGGCGCTGCCCTGGCTTTACCGCGAGGCGCCGCTGAACGGCATTTGGGAAGGCGCGGGCAATGTCATCTGCCTCGACATCCTGCGGACCGCCGCGCGCGCGCCGGGCGCGCTGGCGGCGGTGGAGGCGGAACTGGAGGCCGCGCGGGGCGCCGACCGCCGCTATGACGCGGCGCTGGCGGCGCATCGGGCGCGCTGGCCCGCGCCCGCCCCCGAGGCCGAGGCGCGCTGGTATGCCGAATCGCTTGCGACGCTGCTGACGGCCGCCACGCTTCTGCGCCACGCCCCCGCCGCGGTGGCCGACGGCTATGCCGCGGCCCGGCTGTCCCGCGAGGGCGGTCGCACCCCCGGCGCGGTGCGCGGGCTTGACAGCGCGGCGATCCTCGGGCGTCTGTCGGCCTGAGCCAACGGAGACCGCCATGACCATCGAGACCGACATCGCCCTGATCGCCCGGCAGGAAGAGGCGCTGTGCTTCGACCGGTTCGACGAGGACGAGGCCTTCCGCCTTGGCTGCCTTCTGCGCGAGGCCGCCCAGCAGCGCCGCGCGCCGGCCGCCATCGACATCCGCACGCCGCTGCGCGTGCTCTTCTTCACCGCGCTGCCCGGCACCAGCCCCGACAATGCCGACTGGATCCGGCGCAAGTCGAACCTGGTGCTGCGCATCCAGCGGTCCAGCTATGGCTTCGGGCGCGAACTGGAGTTGAAGGGGCGGGCGCTTGGCCCCGAGATCGGCTTGCCGCTGGCCGATTATGCGGCGCATGGCGGCGGCTTTCCGATCCGTGTCCGCGGCGCGGGGGTGGTGGCCTGCCTGACCGTCTCGGGCCTGCCCCAGCGCGAGGATCACCGGCTGGCGGTGGACGGCATCGCCCGCCACCTCGGGCTTGACCCCGCCGATTTCGACATCGGCGCCTGAGCCTCATTTTCGGTCCGCAAATATCCTCGGGGGTGAATGGCGCCGCAGGCGCCAGAGGGGGCAGACAGCCCCCGGGCTGCGCAGCGGGTCAGGCGCGGCCGAAGAAAAGCTCGGCGTAGCCCGTGCGGCTGTCGGGCTCGCGGCGGAACTGCACCCCCGTCACCAGCCCCAGCACCACTTCGGCGGTGGTGCGCACCTCTGCCCTGTCCAGCAGGTGACCGCCGGTCACCACGCCCGCGGCATCGGCGACCGTCAGGTGCAGATGCGGGCCCTGGGCGCTGAAGCTGCCCGACAGCGCCACGATCTCCAGCGGCCCTTCAAGCAGGCTCGCCACCTCCCGCCCGGCAAAGCGCAGCCGGGCGGACGTCAGGCTTCCCACGCAGGAGGCGACGAAGCCGCCCGTTTCGGGCGCCTCGTCAAAGGCCGCCCGCAGGGCCTTGCACAGGTCCTCGCCGGGCTGCAGGCGCAGGCCCATGAAGCGCATCGCGCCCCCCGGCCAGGCTGCCTGCAGCCCGCCCATCAGGCGCGGCCCTTGTAGATGTCGACCAGCTTGCCCAGCATGGCCAGCGCGTCTTCGCGCGACCGTTGAAAGCTGTTGCGGCCGATGATCGAGCCATTGCCGCCGCCATCGCGGATCGCGCGGGCGTCGTCGTAGACCGAATCCTCGCCCTTCTTCGCCCCGCCCGAGAAGACCACGATCCGGCGCCCGCCGAAGCTTGCGTCCATGCAGTGGCGCACCCGCGCGGCCTGGGTCGCGATGTCGATCTTCTGCGCCTCGTAGACCTTCTTCGCCTCGGGCAGCATCAGATGGTCGGTCGAGAGCTTGATCTTGATGATATGGGCGCCCAGCAGTGCCGCGATCTGGGCCGCATAGGCCGCCACGTCGATCGCCGTCTCGCCGTCCTTGGTGACCGCCTCGCCGCGCGGATAGGACCAGATGACGGTCGCGACACCCTTGGCCGCGGCTTCCTTGCGCATCTCGACGATCTCTTCGTACATGTCGAGCTGGGAATCCGAGCCGGGGTAGATCGTGAAGCCGATCGCCGCGCAGCCAAGCCGCAGCGCGTCGTCCACGCTGGCCGTCACCGCCTGGTTCTTGCCCGCCGTCTCGCTCATCAGCGAATTGGCGCTGTTCACCTTCAGGATGGTCGGGATCTGGCCGGCAAAGGTATCCGCGCCCGCCTCGATCATCCCCAGCGGTGCCGCATAGGCGTTCAGCCCGGCATCGATCGCAAGCTGGTAGTGGTAATGCGGGTCGTAGCCCGCCGGATTGGGCGCAAAGCTGCGGGCGGGGCCGTGTTCGAACCCCTGGTCGACGGGCAGGATGATCATCTTGCCGGTGCCGCCCAGCTTGCCGGTCATCAGCATGCGGCAGAGGTTCGCCTTCACGCCGGGCGTCTCGCCCTCGTAATGGCTGAGAATCTTCTGCACTACCCTGGTCGCTCTCATGGACATGTCCTTGTCTGTTTCGGTGGGCCGAGGCCGGTTTAGAAAGCCCCGCGCCCGGAGGCAAGCACGGCGTCGCGGATTATCGCCCCTGTCCTGCCCGATCGGCTTATTTCGGCCCGAACCGGGTGCCCAGATCGCGCGCCACCCATTCGTGCAGCGCCGCGTCCTCGACCGGGGCGCGCGCCGCGGCCCAGGCGGCCTCGGCGGCGGGGCCGTGCAGCCGCATCCGCCGGTCGATTCCGTCGCGCAGGTCGGTGCCCGCCGGATCGCCCGCCGCGGCCGCCAGCGAGGCCCAGAACCACGCCAGCGCATAGGACCGCGGCTCGCTCGCCCCCGTCAGGCGTGCCAGCGCCTCGGCCCGCAGCGCCGCGACCGAGGCGAAGGGCGCATCGGGCAGCGACGCGATGTCGGACAGCCCGCCCTGCACCGCCAGCACGCCGGGGGTGTCCAGCCGTTCCTCCAGCCCGTCGACCAGCGCCATCGCGCCATCCTCGCCCCCCGCCGCGGCCAGAAGCGCATCGCGATAGGCGGTCACGGGGTCATCGTCCTGAAGCGCGCGGGCCAGTTCCAGCGCGGCACCCGTGTCGCCCGCCTGGGCCAGCGGCTCGAGGATGGCGCGGCCCTTGGCCACCGATTTCGGCGCGCCGCGCCCGGTGATCAGCGCGGTGCCCACCGCAAGGCGCGTATCGTCGGGCGTGTCGCCATCGACCGTCAGCGCCTTCTGCATCATCGCGGCCTCGATCAGCGGCGGCGTGCTGCCCGCATGGGCCACCACGCTGGGCCGCAGGTCGCGGAAGACGGCGTGGGGGTCGTCGAAGAAGGTCGAGGTGATCCGCACCTCGCTGTCGGGCAGGTCGGTTTCCAGCACGATCTGATCGCCTTCGGCCATGAACCGCGCCACCTGGCGCCCGGCCTGGATCACGAAGGTCTTCTGCGCGTCGTCCAGGGCCGCATCCTGCGGCGCGTCGGGCGGGGCGGTGGTGCCATCGCCCCCAGTGCCGCCCCCGCCATCACCCCCGCCGTCGCCCGGATCGGGCGCGGGCGCCGCGGCCGCGGCATTGGCACCTTGCAGCATGTCGGTCAGTGCCGCCGTCACCGCGGCCCCGGCCATCGCGGGGTCCTGCATCCGGTCGGGAAGCAGCGGCTTCAGCTTGGCCCAGCCGCCCTGGTTCACCAGCGTCAGGCTGGCATCGCTGAGATAGGCCGCGACCGGATCGGCATCGCCCGGGGTCGCGTTGGCCGCGAGGTAGGAGAAATGCGCCTGCCCGTCGATCAGCGCGAACCCCGGGCTGTCAAGGTGCAGCCGCACCTGCGCCTCGGCGGACGAGACGGTGTAATCCAGATCCACGCTGCCCTGCGCGATCGCGATCTTGTCGATCCCGGCCTGTGCCAGCGCCGCGCGCGGCGCAGGGGCAAGGCAACCCGCCGTCGCGCTGCCGCCGATGATGTCGAGATGCAGCCGCACCTTGTCCCAGCTTGCGGGGTCGGCGGTGCGGATCGTCACCCGGTCGGCCGACAGCGTGCAGCCGTCGCCGTCCCAGGGCACGTCGGGCCAGGCCAGGACGCCGGTGATCGCCACCTCGCCCGCCACCGGGTCGGGCAGGATGTGGTCGTATTGCAGCTCGGTTTCCCGCCGCAACGCGCCGATGCCGATCTGCACCACGCGCCGCACCAGGGTTTCCGGGGTGAAAAGCGACCAGAACGCGGCCGTGCTGTCAGCCGCCAGGGCGCGGCCCGGCAGCAGGCAGGCGGTCAGGGCAAGGGCGGGCAGGGCAAGGGCGGGTAAGGCAAGGGCAGGCAGCGCAAGGCGGGGGGCAGGCAGCGCAAGGCGGGGGGCAGGCAGGCGGGGCAAGGGTTTCTCCCGGAGGACGGGGGGCGCCGAGTCGCCCCCGCCCCCAACCTGCCGCGCTCACTCCTCCAGCGCAACGACGCCCGGCAGGGGCTTGCCCTCCATCCATTCCAGAAAGGCGCCGCCCGCGGTGGAGATATAGGTGAAATCCGCCGCCGCATGGGCCCGGTTCAGCGCCGCGACCGTATCGCCGCCGCCTGCGACCGACACGAGCCTGCCCGCGCGGGTCAGCGCCGCGGCCCGGGCTGCCGCCGCGTTGGTCGCCGCGTCGAAGGGCTCCAGCTCGAACGCGCCCAGCGGGCCGTTCCAGATCAGCGTCTTGCAGCTCTCGAAGACCCGCGTGATCTCGGCCACCGTCTGCGGACCGGCGTCGAGGATCATCGCATCCTCGGGGCAGGCATTGGCGGGAAGGGTCTCGCTGGCGGCATGGGCCTTGAATTCGCGCGCGACCACGATGTCCACCGGCAGATGGATGGCGCAGCCCGCGGCGCGCGCCTTCGTCAGGATCTCGCGTGCGGTCTCGGCCATGTCGCGTTCGGCCAGCGACTTGCCCACCGGGATGCCCTGCGCCACCAGGAAGGTGTTGGCCATGCCGCCCCCGATGACCAGGTGGTTCACCTTGGTCACCAGGTTGCCCAGCAGGTCCAGCTTGGTCGAGACCTTGGCCCCGCCCACCACCGCCACCACCGGGCGCTGCGGGCGGCCAAGGGCGGCCTCCAGCGCCTTCAGTTCCGCCTCCATCAGACGGCCCGCGCAGGCGGGCAGCAGATGCGCGATGGCCTCGGTCGAGGCATGCGCCCGGTGCGCGGCGGAAAACGCGTCGTTCACATAGACATCGCCCAAGGCCGCCATCGCCGCGGCCAGCGCCGCGTCGTTCTTCTCCTCGCCCGGCTGGAAGCGGGTGTTTTCCAGCAGCACGATGTCGCCGCGCTGCATCGCGGCGACCGCGGTCTTGGCCGGGGCGCCGATGCAATCCTCGGCGAAGATGATCTTGCGGCCGGGCAGGGCGGCCCTCAGCGCGGGCAGTACCTGGCGCAGGCTGAATTCGGGATCGGGCTTGCCCTTGGGACGGCCGAAATGGGCCAGCAGGACCGGCTTGCCCCCCTTGCCGATGATGTCGACGACGGTCGGCACGATCTTCTCGATCCGCGTCGCGTCGGTGACGTGGCCGTTTTCCACCGGCACGTTGATATCCACCCGGGTCAGGACGACCTTGCCGGTCAGGTCCATGTCGTCAAGCGTCTTCCAGGCCATCGGTCTCTCCTGTTGCCGGTCTCGCCGGTTTGTGTTCCGAAACGTCGCCCCGCGTCAACCGATCGCTGCCCCGGGGGCTTTCCCTTCCGCGCCCGTGTGACTAGGGTCGGCGCAAACCGAAGGAGAACCCCATGGCCGAGATCAAGGACCCCGAGAATACCATCATCATGACGCTGAAGGACGGCTCTGTCGTGATCGAGCTGCTGCCCGACATCGCGCCCAAGCACACCGAGCGCATGAAGACGCTGGCCCGCGCGGGCGCCTATGACAACGTGGTCTTCCACCGCGTGATCGACGGCTTCATGGCCCAGTCGGGCGATGTCGAGAACGGCAACGCGGCCAAGGATTTCAACCTGCGCCGCGCGGGCACCGGCGGCTCGGACCTGCCCGACCTGCCCGCGGAATTCAGCCGCATCCCGCATGACCGCGGCACGCTGGGCGCCGCCCGCAGCCAGAACCCGAATTCGGCCAACAGCCAGTTCTTCATCAACTTCAAGGACAACCACTTCCTCAACGGGCAGTACACGGTCTATGGGCGGGTGATTTCCGGGATGGAATTCGTCGACAAGATCAAGCGCGGCGAGCCCCCCGCCGAGCCCGACCGGATGCTGAGCGTGAAGGTGGCGGCAGATGTCGGCAATGCGTAAGGGCGGGCTGGTTCTGGCCGGGGGCATCATGGTCCTTGGCCTGGCCATGCTGGGCGCCACGATCTGGGCGGGCAAGCCCATGTCCGAGGCGGCGGTGACCAAGGATGCCGCGCCCTTCAAGGACACGCCGGGCCCGAATCTGGTGATCGACGTGGAGGGGGCCAAGGCGCATGGGCAGGTGGTCATCGACCTCTTGCCCAATGTGGCGCCCAAGACGGTCGCGCAGGTGATCGCGCTGGCCAAGGCCGGAGCCTATGACGGCGTGGTGTTCCACCGCGTCATCGACGGCTTCATGGCCCAGACCGGCGACGTGAAAGACGGCCGCAAGGGGGGCGACCTGTCGCAGGCGGGGATGGGTGGATCGGATCTGCCCAACGTGCCGGCCGAGTTTTCCAACGTGCCGTTTTCCCGCGGCACGGTGGGGATGGCCCGCGCGCAGGACCCCAACAGCGGCAATTCGCAGTTCTTCATCATGCTCGCGCCGGATTCGGACCTGAACGGGCAATACACCGTCTTCGGTCATGTGATCTCGGGCATGGACGTGGTCGACGCGATCAAGCGCGGCGACGGCCCGAACGGCGCCGTGACAAGCGATCCGGACTACATGGCCAAGGTCACGGTGCAGGAATAGGCCGAAGCCCCGGGCGCGGGTGCTCTGGTGAGGGGCAGGGGTGGACAGGCGCCGCGCTTGCCGCGGGCGGGCGCGGACCCTGTGGTGTGAGGGGCAGGGTGGGCAAACGCCGCGCGTCCCTCCGGCCCGGGGAGCGGCGCGCAGCGCCCCCGGGCCAGCGCCCGACCGCCCGGACGGGCGGGCGCTTCCTTGACGAACCAAGCGGGCTCACCCTCGGGAGAGGCCTTGCCATAAAGCACAGACCTTCGCCGTTGCATCGCCCCCCCGCGGTCGGGCGATGGCCCTGTGGTGTGAGGGGCGGGGTAGCCGGACGCCACGGTTCCCCCGGCCCGGGGAACAGCGCGCAGCGCCCCCGGGCCAGCGCCCGACCGCCCCCCGGGCGGGCGCTTCGGCGCCGGAGCGGGCGGGCTCACCCGCAGGAGGGGCCTTGCCATAAAGCACAGACCTTCGCCGTGGCAGCGCCCCCCCGCGGTCGGGCGCTGGCCCTGTGGTGTGGGGTCAGCGTGGACAGGCGCACCGCCTCCCGCGGTCGGGGGCTGTCCCTCTGTCGTGGCAGGCGGGCGCGAGGCTCCCCCGGCTATCCCACCTGCACCAGCGCGTGGCGCTTCTTGCCTGCGGTCAGCTTCAGCCCGGCGGCGATTTCGGCCAGCGTCATCAGCCGCGGTTCGGTCACGATCTCGTCGTTGATCCGCGCCCCGCCCTCGGCAAAGAGCCGCTTGGCCTCTTTCCCCGAGGGCGCCAGCCCCGCCCGCACGAAGAGCGCCGTGTTGGCGATGCCCTCGCCGATCTCGGCGGCACTCAGCGTCACGGTCGGCAGGTCGTCGCCCACGCCCCCCTTCTCGAAGACCGCGCGCGCGGTGGCTTCCGCCGCTGCCGCCGCCTCGGGCCCGTGCAGAAGGGCCGTGACCTCGTTGGCCAGCCGCACCTTGGCCGCGTTGATCTCCGATCCCGCCAGCGCCCCCAGCCGGTCGCATTCCGCCACCGGCAGTTCGGTGTAAAGCTTCAGGAACCGCCCCACATCGGCGTCGGTCGTATTGCGCCAGAACTGCCAGAATTCGTAGGGGCTCAGCATCGCGGCATTCAGCCAGACCGCGCCCGACTGGCTCTTACCCATCTTGCGCCCGTCCGAGGTGGTCAGCAAGGGCGAGGTCAGCCCGTAGATCTCGCGGTCCAGAACCCGCCGCGTCAGGTCGATCCCGTTGACGATGTTGCCCCACTGGTCCGACCCGCCCATCTGCAACAGGCAGCCGTAGCGGCGGTTCAGTTCCAGGAAATCATAGGCCTGAAGGATCATGTAGTTGAATTCCAGGAACGACAGGCTCTGTTCCCGATCCAGCCGCGATTTCACGCTTTCGAACGACAGCATCCGGTTGACGCTGAAATACCGCCCGATGTCGCGCAGGAAATCGAGGTATTTCAGCCCGTCCAGCCATTCGGCGTTGTTCACCATGATCGCATCGGCCGGTCCCTCGCCAAAGCCGACATAGGCCGAAAAGACCTGCTTGATCCCGGCGATGTTCTCGTCGATCTGGGCGGGCGTCAGCAGCGGGCGTTCCTCGGCGCGAAAGCTCGGGTCGCCCACCTTGGTGGTGCCCCCGCCCATCAGCACGATGGGCTTGCCGCCCGTCTTCTGCAGCCAGCGCAGCATCATGATCTGGATCAGGCTGCCCACATGCAGAGACGGCGCGGTGGCGTCGAACCCGATGTAGCCCGGCACGACCCCCTTGGCGCAGGCCTCGTCAAGCCCCTGATAATCCGTGCAGTCGGCCAGGAAGCCGCGCTCGATCATCACGCGCAGGAAGTCGGATTTCGGGTGGTAGGTCATCGGCGTTTCGTCCATTCTTCGGCCCGGCGCCCTCTATAGCGGCGCGGGGCGCAAAGGGGAAGCAGGTGCAGCCATTCCAGCCGGTTCGCGCGGTGGGCACCATGTCGGGCACCTCGCTTGACGGGGTGGATGCCGCGGTGGTGGTGACCGATGGCGAAACCATCACCGCCTTCGAGCAGTCCGACTACCGCCCCTATACCGAGGCCGAGCGCGCCACGATCCGTGCAGCCCTTGGCCGCTGGCCCGGCGCGCCCGGCGTGCAGGCCGCGGCCGAGGTGGTGGAAGAGGCCCATGCCGAACTTCTCAGCCGCTTCGACGGGGTGGATCTGGTGGGCTTTCACGGCCAGACGCTGGCGCATGAGCCCGGCGGGCGCGGCACCCATCAGGCGGGCGACGGCGCGGTGCTGGCCGCGGTGCTCGACCTGCCGGTGATCTGGGATTTCCGCACCGCCGACGTCCGGATGGGCGGGCAGGGCGCGCCCCTGGCGCCGTTCTACCATTTCGCGGTGGCCAAACGGATCGGGGCCGAAGAGCCGATCTGTTTTCTGAACCTCGGCGGGGTCGGCAACATCACCTGGGTCGACCCCGCCAGGACCCGCCCCGACGCGCCCGGCGCGCTGCTGGCCTTTGACACCGGGCCTGCCAACGCGCCGATCAACGATCTGATGCAGGCCCGCCGCGGGCTGGCCGAGGATCGCGGCGGGCTCCTGGCCGCCACGGGCCGGGTGCATGACGCGATCGTCGAGCGGTTCCTGCGCGATCCCTACTTCCGCCGCATCCCCCCGAAGTCGCTCGACCGCGACGCCTTCCCCGCGCTCGGCCGCTGGGTGGCGCCGCTGGGCGACCAGGACGCGGCCGCCACGCTGACCGCCTGCGCCGCGGCGGCGGTGGCGGCGGGCATGGAACATCTGCCGCGCCCGCCGCAAGGGGTGCTGGTCTGCGGCGGCGGGCGGCACAACGCCACGCTGATGCGCGAGCTGGCCCAGCGGCTGGCCTGCCCGGTCCTGCCGGTCGAGGAGGCGGGGCTTGACGGCGACATGCTGGAGGCGCAGGCCTTCGCCTTCCTGGCCGTGCGGGTGCTGCGCGGGCTGCCCACCTCGTGCCCCGCCACCACCGGCGTGCCCGCCGCGGTGGGCGGCGGCCAGCTCAGCCGACCGGGGGGCTGATCGGGCGGGGCCGCAGCATCGCCCAGCTGTAAAGCCCCAGCGCCGCCCAGATCATCGGAAAGGCGATGCGCTCGGCCCCGCTGAAGGGCTCGCCGAAGATGAAGACGGCGGTCAGGAAGATCATCGTGGGCGCGATGTATTGCAGGATGCCGATGGTCGACAGCCGCAGCAGCTTGGCGCCGTTGGCATAGAGGATCAGCGGCACCGCCGTGATCGGCCCGCAGCCCAGAAGCAGCAGCGTGTCGCCGAGCCCGGTGCCATGCAGATGGCTCTGTCCCGTCAGTTCCAGCCAGCCGATATAGGCCAGCGCGATCGGCAGAAGCAGCAGCACCTCAAGAAAGAAGCCCTGGTTCGGCCCCATCGGCAGCGATTTCTTCAGGAACGCATAGATCCCCCAGCTCAGCGTCAGCGCCAGCGCCACCACCGGCACCCGGCCCGCCTCCAGCGTCAGCAACACCACCGCCAGCGCGGCCAGCGCGATGGCCGCGATCTGCAACGGGCGCAGCCGTTCGCCCAGAAGCACCGCCCCCAGCGCCACGCTGAACAGCGGGTTGATGTAATAGCCAAGGGCTGCATCCAGCGTGTGCCCCGCGCCGATGGCCCAGACGTAGATCCCCCAGTTCACCGTGATGAAGACCGCCGTCAGCGCGGCCATGCCCAGCATCCGCGGACTGCGCAGCGCGGCCTTCAGATCGGCCGTCCGCCCCAGCGCCACCAGCACCGCCCCCGCGATCGGCACCGACCAGGTGATGCGATGCGCGATCACCTCGGCCGGGGGCACATGGGCCAGCGCATGCATGTAAAGCGGCAGGAACCCCCAGAGCCCGTAGGCGGCGATGGCAAGCGCCAGCCCCCGCGGGCTGTCCTCGTTCGGGCGGGCATCGGTCACGGGGCGTGGCTCCTTCTGGCGTCTCGGCCCCCGGGCTACCCGATCCGGTCGGGGGCTGCCAATGCCGTTCCGTGCGATCGGCCATCGCGGGGCGTGATGGGCGCGGCCCTCACCCGGGCGGCCCTCACCCTCGCGGAATGTCGAAGCCCGCGGGCGCCAGCTCGAACCCGGCAAAGCGGAACCCGGGCGAGACGGTGCAGCCCGCCAGCGTCCACTCGCCCAGGCTGCGCGCGGCCTGCCAGTGGCCCGCGGGCACGATCAGCTGCGGCGCCTCGCCCGCCAGAACGTCCGGCCCCAGCCGATGCGCCCGCGCGGGCCCCGCCGCCGTCGCGGCCTGCCGCAGTTCCAGCGGCGCCCCGGCATGGAAATGCCAGATCTCGTCGGCGTCCACCCGATGCCAGTGGCTTGCCTCGCCCGCCGCCAGCAGGAACAGGATCGCGGTCCCACTTGCCCGGCCGGCCACCACCGGCCCGGCCCAGGTCTCGCGGTACCAGCCCCCCTCGGGGTGGCGCTTAAGCCCCAGCCGCGCGATGATCCTTTCCGCCTCGGTCATGGCTTTCCCCTTTGCCCCGCCCGTGGCAGGGTGGCCCGGAACAGGGGCGGAGGGCAAGACATGGCCGGGGTGCAGGGGCGCGTGGCGCTGGTGACAGGGGCGGGCAGCGCCGACGGGATCGGCTTCGCCTGCGCCCGGGTGCTGGCGGCCGCCGGGGCGCGGGTGGCCATCACCTCGACCACGGCGCGGATCTTCGACCGTCAGGCAGAGCTGCCCGGCGCCCATGCCGCCACGGCCGACCTGACGCGCGAGGACGAGGTGCGGGCCCTGATCGCAGGCACCGAGGCCGCGCTCGGCCCCATCGACATCGTGGTGAACAACGCAGGCATGGCCCAGACCGGCCACGACCTGCCCGCCCGCCGCGTGGCCGACCAGACCGACGCGGGCTGGGACTTCGGGCTGGCGATCAGCCTGACCTCGGCCTTCCGCGTGACCCGCGCGCTCTTGCCGGGGATGCGGGCGCGCGGACACGGGCGGATCATCCAGATGTCCTCGGTCACCGGGCCGGTGGTGGGGATCGCGGGCTCGGGCACCTATGCCGCGGCCAAGGCGGGGCTGATGGGGCTGACCCGGGCGCTGGCGATCGAAGAGGGGCGCCACGGCATCACCGCCAATGCGATCGGTCCGGGCTGGATCGCCACCGGATCGTCGTCCGAGGCCGAACGGACCGCGGGCCGCTTCACCCCCGCAGGCCGCCCCGGCCGCCCCGAAGAGGTGGCCCATGCCGCCCTTTTCCTGGCCGCCGACGAAGCCAGCTACATCACCGGCCAGCTGATCGTGGTCGATGGCGGCAATACCGTGCAGGAATACAAGGTGGCCCTGCCGGGGCAGGGCTGAGACAGGCAGTAAAAAAAGGGGGCGCCGCCGTTCCGGCCCGCCCCCATTTTCTGTCTCCAAATATCCTCGGGGGGTGCGGGGGGCAGACAGCCCCCCGCCCTTTCCGCCCGCGCCCCCTTGACCGGTCGCAGCCAAAGCCCGATCTCCTGCCCGACA
>JAJZVD010000071.1 GCA_021845805.1 Pseudomonadota bacterium
GCACCGTCAGCGCCTGCTGCAACCAGCGCGCGCCGCGGCCGATCCCGCTGTTGACGCCCGCGTCGAAGGCCACGAGGTCCAGCCCGGCGGGGAGGGCGGCGCAGGCGAGCGCCTGCCATTCATTGGCGGTGTAGAGGGCCACGGCATCCGCCCTGGTCAGCGCCTTGATGTCCACCTTCGGGTGGCTGCGCCTGGAGATGCCGAACTTCGTTTCTCCGCCCGGATCGCGCGGGTCGTTCACATAGCCACCCTCTTCGCGCAGGACGAAGTCCATGCAGGCGGCGCGGTTGCTCTCCACCTCAGGGCCTCGCCTTCACCAGATCGCCGAGCGTGACCTTGATGTCGCGCAGATCGGCCGCCATGCCGGAGAGGGTGGAGCCGGTGGAGGCGCCCGTGATCTCGAGCGCACGGAGGCGATCGGATTGCGCGCGGATCTCGGCGCCCTGCGCGGCATCGATCTGCGCGGTCGCGCGCTCCATCATCGAGAGCGTGGCGCGCAACTCCTGCGTCGTCTGGTCCAGTCTGGTGACGGTGGTGCCAACCCAGATACCGCCGGAGACGAGGCCCACAACGAGGGTCCAGGCAAAGCTCTTGCCGAGGAGAAGCCCGCCGGGCTCTCCATTCAGAAACGTCATCATGATCTCCTGAGGTCCGATGGGGGAAACAGGGGCCGCGCGCGAGGCGCGGGCCCCTGGGTTGTCAATCGGCGTGCAAAACTGACCCCATATCGGCGCCCAATTTTGACCCCCCTATGCTGCGTCGAGATCAGGGCCTGAGCCGACGGAACTGATCACAGAGTGGAGGCGGGTCAGGCCCTGATCGGGGTCAGGCGCGGTTTTTGAAGCGCCAGGACTCGTTGCCGGTTTCGATGATCTCGCAGTTATGGGTCAGGCGGTCGAGCAGCGCCGTAGTCATCTTGGCGTCGCCGAAGACGTTGGGCCATTCACCGAAGGCGAGGTTGGTGGTGACGATGATCGAGGTGCGTTCGTAGAGGCGGCTGATGAGGTGGAAGAGCAACTGTCCGCCGGACTGCGCGAAGGGCAGATAGCCGAGTTCATCGAGGATGACGAAGTCGAGGCGGGTCATGTAATCGGCCAGCCGCCCCTGCTTGCCGCCGCGGGTCTCGGTCTCCAGCCGGTTCACCAGATCGACGACG
The DNA here is from genome assembly GCA_021845805.1 of Pseudomonadota bacterium. Lineage (GTDB taxonomy): Bacteria > Pseudomonadota > Alphaproteobacteria > Rhodobacterales > Rhodobacteraceae > Solirhodobacter. The sequence goes on from JAJZVD010000071.1 coordinate 1,157, forward strand.
TTGTAGAAGCGGCCCCGAGTGCCATTGCGGATGAGCGCACGGGCAATGGCGATGGCGAGATGGGTCTTGCCGGTGCCGGTGCCGCCGATGAGGACCACGTTGCGCTGGTCGGCGACGAAGCTGCCATTGGCCAGTTCCCGAACCAGCCCCTCGTTGATTGGTGTTCCGGTAAAGTCGAACTCTTCGATGTCCTTGGCCAGCGGCAGCTTGGCGACGGTCATCTGGTAGCGGATGGATCTGGCCTGCTTCTCGGCGATCTCGGACTGCAGCAGGTCTCCAACGATGCGGGGCGGTTCGTGCTGGCGCTTGATGCCCGCTGCCATGACCTCGTCATAGGCGCTGCGCATCCCGTAGAGCTTGAGGCTGCCCATCAGGTCTAGGATTTGGGTGCGTTCCATGTCGGCTGGTCCTCCTGAGGCTGTCGTAGCGGGCGCAATCGGCCACGGGTTCGTGGGTCAAGCGCAGCGCGGTGGGGGTGAGTAGAAGCGGTGGCGGGGTCGGGTCGCGCCGTCGGGCGAGGATGTTGATGACGACAGGGGCGGAATGGACGCCCTGATCCACGGCCTCGCGGCAGGCGGCTTCGACGGCTTGCAGCCCATCATCGGGCACGCAACTCAGGATTTGGACCATCTGCCGGTCGCCGTCATCGCTTCCCTTCAGTTTGCGCCGGATCGTCGCCATGGCGGGCGGGAGCACCCAGTCCTTGAACGGGGCACCATTGCGCAGCGCCCCCGGTTTACGTGCCAGAACAGGCACATAGTGCCATGGGTCATAGACCGTCTGGCCGCGTCCGAAGGCACGGGCATGTTCACCGACCACCACGCCATCCTGACGGATGACGATCCGCTCGGCATAGGCATGAACTTCCACGGGACGTCCGACCGCCGTGGCCAGGACCGAGTATTTGTTGTTGTCGAACCGCACCGTGCAGGTCTTCGAGACGGAAGCAGGCACGCTGTGGAAGCCGTCGAAGCGTCCTACGTAAGGGACGAGGTGGGGTCGCTCGGCCTCGAACATCTCCCAGATCGTCTTGTCGGTCTCTTCCACATGGCGATGTGCCTTGGCGTAGGCCACGCATTTGTCCAGCAGCCAGGCGTTCAGCTCGTCGAGGCTCTTGACCCGCAGCCGCGGCGTGAAGAACCGTTCCCGCACCAGCCCGACCTGGTTCTCGACCTGACCCTTCTCCCACCCAGACGCAGGGGTGCAGGCGACGGGTTGGACAAGGTAATGGCTGCACATCTGCAGGAAGCGGCGGTTATAGTGCCGCTCCTTGCCGGTAAAGACAGCCTCCACCGCCGTCTTCATGTTGTCGTAGATGCCTCGCGTGCAGGTGCCTTTGAAGAAGGCGAAGGCCCGGTCATGCGCGTCAAACACCATCTCCTGGCTCTCGCGCATGTAGGCCCGGGCGAACATCATCCGGCTGTGGCAAAGCCGGACATGCGCCACCTTTACCGTCACTGTGACACCCGAGATCACCACCACCTCGTGGCTCCAGTCGAACTGGTAAGCCTCGCCCGGTGCATAGTAGAGCGGCACATAGGCTTCCGCCGTCACCGCGCCCCGGTTCTGCGACCAACTCTTCGCGAACCGGCGCACAGCATCATACCCGCCCTCGTATCCGAGCCCGCGCAGTTCCTCGAAGATACGGATCAGCGTCAGCCGTTCCCGCGACGGCCTGTTCGCATTGGACGACAGGAGCTGTTCAAGCTGTCCTTGCCACGGCCCGATTCGTGGCATCGGTTGTCGCTCACGCTCGTAGCTGAAGTCCGTCTCGTCCGTCCGCAGGATCTTCCGGACGGTATTCCGCGACACGTGCAGTTCCCGCACGATCTTCTTCACCGACCAGCCCTGAACGTAGAAGGCCCGCCGCACCCGCGCGATCGTATCCACCCGCTTCAACTCCCCCTCCGTCCGCTGCCCCGCAACGGACGGTCCAACACAACATCATGGGGGTCAAAATTGGACGCCGATACCCCGCCTTACGGGGTCAAAATTGCACGCCGAAACACAGTACAGCAGCCCCGCAGCGGCGGGCAAAGGGCGTGCGGGACGTCTGTGACCTGCCATCCGGCCCGCCCGGCGCCGGTCGGCTGTCTCAATCCACGACCCGGTAATGCACCTCGGTGGGCGTGCAGGCCGCGCCGTTGATGGGGATCATGTCCTGCGGGCAGGTCGACATCACCACGATGCAGTCCATCGCCGCCCGCAGCAGCACATGGTCGCCCGGCTTGCAGAGCGGCTCGCCCCAGCTCACCGTGCCATCGGGGGCGATGGGGATGTTCATCCACAGGTTCAGCGGGCTCGGGCATTCCGGCGCGGCGAGGCCCAGCTCGGCCATCGCTGCGGCCAGGTTGTCGGTGCAGGTGTCGTGGTGCCCCGTGCAGCCCAGCAGGGCGTAGCGGTAGCGGTCGCAGGCGGCGATCACCGTATCGTGGCGGCCGGGCGAGGTGTCGCGTTCAAGCGTCAGGATCGGGCGGCGGCGGTTGGTGACAAGCGCATCGCCTTCCGCCGGAAAGATGCTTTCCAGGCTTGCGTGCAGATGCTCCATCGACATGAACTCGGCAGGATCGGCCGCGTTGAAGCACCAGGTGTCGACCACCTGCTGGCCATGCGTGTTGATGATCTGGATCGCCTGTCCCCGGGCCAGACGCACCGCCCGCCCGCGCCGTGCCGGAACCACCTCAAGCTCTGCCGTCATGTCGTCTCTCCATCGCGGCCCGTGGGCCGGGTCGGCGCCACTGTCAGGTGCTGCACGCCGTCCGTCAACCGGGAAGCGACGTGCCCGACCGTGGCGGCGGCACCGGCGCCGGACCGTTTTGTTCACTGGACTTAAGTCGTATTGCATCACGCGGGCGCGAGCGCGGCGTGACAACGGCCGCAAAACAACCTAGCCTGTTAGAGGGGAACCATCGCAGGGGCACCGGATGGCAGGAGACGCTCAGTCATTTGACTCTGACATCTTTCAGAGTGCGGCCGCCCTGTTTCTCAAGAAACGCAGCGTGCTTCCGATCCAGACGGTGAAGGGATTTGCCGCCGAGGTCGTGCAGCGCATTGTCCTGACGGCGGCGAACGCCAGCGTGGTGGAAGACACCAACATCGGCCCGCAACGCCTTGAAGAGTTTTGCGATGTCCTGCTGCAACCCTTCCCGGCGAAGGCGCTTGCCTATACGGCGGCGCTGCAGGCCGAAGGCGTGACGCCGCAGGTGCTGCGCTATGGCTACCTGGCCGGCGCCGCGCGTCTGCTGGGCGAACGCTGGGACCGGGACGAAGTGACGTTCATGGATGTCACGGTCGCCACAGGTCACCTCTATGCCCTCCTGCGGGCGGTCAGATCGGAACCCCACGACCATCACGGCGCCCCGTCCCGGATCAAAAGCGCCCTCTTTGCGTCCGTCCCGGGCGAGAACCACACGCTCGGGATCACGCTGGCCGCCGACACATTCCGGGACGAAGGCTGGGATATCGACCTGCGGATCGCCGAAAGCCACGATCGCCTCGTCACCCATGTGCAGACCACCCGTCCTGCGGTGATCGGTCTGTCGCTGAGCACGAAGGAACGGCTGTCCGATCTCATCCGTCTTGTCCTTGCCCTGCGGATCGTTGTTCCCCGTGCCATCATCGGCGTGGCGCCCGGGCTCGACATCTCGGACGAGGAGATCTTCGGGCTCGTCGACATCGACATCGCGTTCCGCGACGCGCGCCATGCCGTGACGGATCTCGAACGGCTGGCGCGGCTGCGCGGATAGGGCCGCGGCGCGCGCGACCGGCAGATCGGCCAGGGCGGTGGCCCCCGGTCCGGCCCCGCCCAGCAGGCGGGGATCGGGCCTGCGAAGGCGTCGATGTGGCGGCCGGCCCGAGGGGCGGCGAAGTAGGTGCCGCACGCCCCTGCGTTCAGTGCATCATGTCGCCCTTGGCGATGGCGAGGTGATGGGGTTGGTGATGCATCCCCAGCGTCAGGATTCCGATGAAGCTCAAGGCGCGGATCTTGCGGGCATCGGGCCCCGTCACGGTGACGCGGCTGCCGTCCGCGACGGGGTCCGCCTGCATCGTCAGCCCCTCGCTGCCCGACATCGTCGCCACATGCTCTGCGGTCATCCTGCGGATCGAGCCTACGACCGCGGCATCGGGCGAGGTCACGGTGAAGATCGCGCCGCCGGTCACATCCTCTTCCGTGACCTGCGCGCGCAGGGTCACGTTGTCCATGTCGATCAGATGCTGGCGCAGCGCCTCGATGTTCACCCTGGACCAGTCGGTCGCCGGATCGGACTGAAGGATCGAGACGATCTCGGCGATGGCCGCGAAGGCGCCCTGTCCGGGCTCGGTCGGCATGGCGCCCGACATCTGTGCCATCATCCGGGAATGGTCCATCGTCTGGGCGGCAAGCCGCCCGGGGGCCGAAAGCAGGGCGGCGGTCAGGATGGCGGGGGCAAGCGATCTGAGGAAAGGGGGCATGATGAATCTCCGGTTTGCCCTGCTGTCTTTCACGCACGCCCGCAACGTCATATGATCGCGATCATGCCAGATCCGATTTCCCGCCTCTTTGACGACGCCCGCCGCCTGTCGGCTGCGTCAGGCGCCACCCTGTTCCTGACCGGAACCCCGGTCCGCGAGATGATCTTCGTGGCAAGCGGCGAGGTGCAGTTGATCCGGCATACCGCCGCGGGCGACAGGCTGATCCTGCACCGGGCGGGGCAGGGGGCCGTGCTGGCCGAAGCCTCGGCCTATTCCGCGCACTATCACTGCGATGCGGTGGTGACGAAGGATGGTGTTCTGGCCGCCCTGCCAAGGCAGGCCTTCCTTGACGCGCTGTCTGCCGATCCCGCGCTGTCATCCGCCTGGGCGGCCTTTCTGGCCCGGGCGACGCAGGGGGCCCGGCTTCGTGCCGAGATCCGCAGCCTGCCGCGCGTTGCGGCCCGCCTTTCGGCCTGGCTTGAGGCGGGCAACGCCCTGCCCGAAAAGGGCCGCTGGCAGGATGTGGCGGCCGAACTTGGCGTGACCCGCGAGGCGCTTTACCGCGAACTCGCGCGCCGCAGGCACGCCTGACCGGGCGGGCTCAGAAAACCAGAACCCGCCCCGCCGCGATCGTCGCCTCGGCCAGCGCATCCATCGTCGAGCGTTCGGCCCCGGCCACCACCTCTGCCAGGTCCAGCCCCCGCGCATCCATGCAGGTCCCGCACAGCAGAACCTTGCCACCCGCCGCGATCACCCGGCCCAGCATCCGTTCGATGTTGTAGAAGCCCTCGGGGGTTTTCTGCCCGACCCGGGCACAGGCCACCGCATCGGCCATCAGGAACACCGTCACCGCCTGCCCGGCCTTGGCCAAAGCATTTGCCAGCCGCAGGCCATTGTAGCTGCGTTCGGTCCCGTAGGGCGGATCGTTCAGGATCAGAAGGCTGTTCATCGTGGTCATTCCCCCAGAACGCGCCGCCGGTCTTCGAATTCGGTCGCGTCGATCTCTCCTTTGGCAAAGCGTTCCTTCAGGATGTCGAGGGGCGTCCTTGCCACCGGATGTGGCGGCCCGCCAAGGGGAAGTCCCCCCAGCCAGCGGACCAGCAGGACGATGCCCGCGATGGTGGCCGCCAGGGCGCCGATCATGAACACCGGGCCGAAGATCATCATCGCCCAGCCTCCCTCGTCCCACATCATCCAGGGGCCATGGCGATAGGGCGCATCGGCGGTCTGCGCCCAGACCGCATCATGCGGCAAAAGGGCCAACCCGGCGACCGCGACGGCGAGATTGGAGATCCTGACCATTTCCGCCCCCTGTTCCCGGCTGCTGCCACCCCGGCAGGATTGCCCCCTGACGCATGGGCCGCCATGATCTCTGTCAAGATGCGGCCTGTCTTTTCGCCATCTGCGGGGCGCAGGCACGGTCCGCGCCCCCCGGGGGACGCCGGGGCCGCGGACAGACCGCGGAAGTCCGGGCTGGCAGGGTCTGCCCGCGCGGCCCATGTCGCCAAGGAGGGTCAGGTGCTGGCGATGCCTCATCCATGATCCGTCTTCATGGCATCGCGACATCATGACTTTTCCGCTCATGGCCCTAGGTTGCGGGGTTCGTGCCGTCAGCCGACCCCGGGTGCCCCCATCACCGCCACCGACCGCGCGATCCGCGTTGTCGATGCCGGGCGCGGGCGAGGTGCTGTCGACGGCCGGGGCCCGCGGCATCGGCGGCGCGGGCGAACGGGCTGGACTTCGCCCTGCCGGTCGGGGCAAGGCCCCCGGATCGAACCCGTCCCGCCCGCGCGGGCGGCCGGGGCGGTGGAACGGATGCGCAGCGGTGCGGCGAAGGTCCGCACGGTGCTGGTGATGGAGGCGAGGGATGCGGATCAATGACGACCTGACGCAGGCGGTGCTGCGTGATGCCGCGGCGATGGACTGGGTGCCCAGCCCCGCCGCAGGTGTGGACCGCCGGATGCTGTATCGCGAGGGGGCAGAGGTCGCGCGGGCAACGTCCATCGTGCGCTATGCGGTGGGCAGTTCCTTTCCGCCCCATCTCCATTCCGGCGGCGAAGAGATCCTGGTCCTGTCGGGCACGTTTCAGGACGAGCATGGCGACTACCCGGCCGGCAGCTACTTCCGCAACCCGCCCGGCACCTCGCACAGCCCGGCCGCAGCGGACGGGTGCGAAATCTTCGTCCGGCTCTGGCAGTTCCGGCAGGGGGATGGCGCCCAGATCGTCCGGCGCCCCGGCGAGGGCGTCGCCCTGCCGCCGCGCGCCGGTGTCCCCGCCGCGCGCCTCTTGTTCGACGACGGGGCAGAGCGCGTGGTGATCGAAGAGTGGGCGGCAGATGCCGACGTCACGGTGTCCAACACCCGCGGGCTCGAGTTCCTGATCGTCGCCGGACACGTCACCCTGGGCCAGATGCGCCTTGGACCGCAGGGATGGGGCCGCCTGCCTGCCGGAGACCATCTGGCCGCCACGGCAGGACCGCAGGGGGCGACGGTCTGGATCAAGGACGCGCCGCTGCAACATGCCGACGTTCTGACGATGCCCGCCTAATCCGGGAGAGACCGAGATGACCAGACCTGCCGTCGCCATCATCGGGGCGGGCCTTGCCGGGCTGACCGCCGCGCGCCTGTTGCAAAAGGCCGGGGTGCCCGTGCACCTGTTCGAGGCGCGCGCGCGTGTCGGCGGGCGCATCCTGACGGTCGACGACCAGGGGAACCCCTCGGACGATGGCTTCGATCTGGGCCCCTCCTGGTTCTGGCCGCAGATGCAACCCGGCATGGCGGCGCTGGTGGCCGAGCTGGGCCTTGCGGTTTTCGGCCAGAACAGCACGGGCGATGTGGTCTTCGAACGCATGTCGCGCGAAGGCGCGCACCGGATGCCGGGGCTGGGGCAAGAGCCGCAATCCATGCGCCTTGCAGGGGGAACGGCGGCCCTTGTGCGGGCGCTGTTGCGTGACCTGCCGGACGGGGCGCTGCAGGTCGCAACGCCCGTCACCGCGCTGCGCCTGACCGGCGAGGGGGTCGAGGTCACGGCCCCGGGCGCCACCGTCACGGCCCGCCATGTGATCGCCGCCCTGCCGCCGCGCCTCTTTGCCGAACAGGTGACGCTTGATCCCGCACCCGCCGCCCGCGACCTTGCGCGCTGGCACGCCACGGCGACATGGATGGCCCCCCATGCCAAGATCATCGCGGTCTATGACCGCCCGTTCTGGCGTGAGGCCGGGCTGTGTGGCACGGCGCAAAGCCTGGTCGGGCCCCTGGCCGAGGTCCACGACGCCACCACCGCCAGCGGCAAGGCCGCGCTGTTCGGCTTCGTCGGCCTCCCCGCCGCCAACCGCGCGGCCCTTGGCGACGCGGCGCTGATCCGCGCGGCGATCCAGCAGTTCACGCGGCTCTTCGGCCCCGAGGCCGCCCATCCGGTCGCCACGCTCATCAAGGACTGGGCGCGCGATCCGCTGACGGCAACCGGCGCGGATACCACCCCGTCCGGCCACCCCGCCGCCTTCGCGGGCGGCTGGGTGACCGGCGACTGGGCAGGCCGTCTGGTGATGGCAGGCAGCGAGGCCAGCCCCACCGAGCCCGGCTACCTCGCCGGGGCGGTCGAGGCCGCGCAGCGTGCGGTCCGCATGATCCTCGCCCGGGACCACGCGCAGTAGGGTCGCGCAGGCCCCGATCCGACCTGTCGGTCGTTCCGGCCTCGGCCCCCCGCGGCCGTCTACCATCGGCACGCCCGCGCCACCCGGCGCATTCGCCCTGCCGCCCGGCAGAGGGCGGGGTGCCGTCATGGGGGCGGGGGCTGGTCGCCGGCCCTGTGCCTGCTCGCCCTGAGGCTGAATCTGACCGGCCAGACATGTCCATTTAGCCTAGTTCACAGCGCGCGCGCGCCGGTCTAGCCCGGGGTCCTCTTATTGGAATGAATGATGTTTCAGATGCACGACAATGCCCGGCGCGGTCGCTTATTGTTGCCAGAGCTCTCGCCCAGCGACGTGCCTGATGTCCCTGCGGGGCTGCCCGCCGGATGGGGTGGCCGGGTTCTGCACCGCCTGTGGGTGCTTTTCTGTGTGACCCGGCGTCTGTGCAATGACGCATGGCTGAGCGCCGAGGACGCCGTGTTCGCGCTGCCCCTCAGCGAACTGGCCTTCATGCTGGCCGGGGTGCTCTTTCTGCTGTCCGGTTCGCGCTGAGTCGCCATTCGCCCCGCCGCAGCGGAACCCCGATGACCACGCCCGTGGCGGCAGGCCCCGCGCCCCGGCTCAACACCAGCCCTTCGACAGGCCGCGCGGAACCCGGATCAGGGTCCGTGTGACGCCGAACAGCGGAAGTCCCGCATAGATGCGCGCCAGGATCTGGTCGGTGGAGGCCAGTTCTGCGTCCAGCCGATAGGTCTTCCCGTCATCCGGGTTGTAGAACCAGCCGTGCTCCCAGCGATTGGGCTCTGTCGGGCGCAGCCCCCAGACGATGCTCTGGCCGCAATCCTGACGCTGCCGCAAGGCGGGGTCGGGGTTCAGCGTGTCGCGCTTCAGCAGGCCGTTCGAGTCGAGGGGGGCGCGAAGCCAGATGACGCGGCCACAGATCAGGCCCGCGCAATCGAACAACTGGATGGCCACGTCCGGCTCCATCAGCCAGACGCCGGGCAGGCCGACCGCTGCGGCCGTCGCCCCAGGCGCCGGAAGGGCCAGCCACCCCAGCACCGAAACCACGCACCCGCCCCGGCGAACCAGATGCCAGACGCCGCGCCGCCATGAAGGCCGGCGGCGTCCCCACCGTGCCCGGCGTTCGCGCACGGGGTCGAAGGCTGCGTGATCCCTGGCCACCATGACGGTTTCACCCCGCGGCGCGCCGGTCCGGGCCGCGCACCTCTTCCGCGCAGTCTACCCCCTCCGGGACCGGCGTCCAATGTGGACGCGGTAGGGGGCAGGTGCCCCGGCAGGCCGCCGCCATCGGCGGGCCGGGTTTCGCGGGCGCGGCGCGCCTTGGGGCGGCCGGGCTGATCCATGTTGTGGCGCGGGCGTTGGCCGCGCGCAACTCTGGTGTCGCTGCCGGTCTGCACGCCCGCGCCCCGGGGATGGTCCGGTCCCGCGCCGCTGTCCAGCGCCCGCCTGATGCATTCGCGCCGCCGTTCCGGCGGCGTCCCGGCCTGCGGGGGCGTTGCCAACCTCGTCCGGCCGGGTTTTCCCCTTCGTCCAGTGGAGCCGCCATGAGCCTGCCCATCCTCAAGTCCACGACCTCGCTCTGCCTTGCCCTGCTGCTTCTGCAATCCGGGCCGGGCCTTGCCGAAGACATGACCGCCCCGCCGCAACGCGATGGGGTGCCCTGCCTGCTGGGCCAGAAGGACTGCAAGCCCGGCTTGCTCCTGCCGCCCGCGGTGCCGGGGAACGGCACGAAGGCGCCAGACGCTACCCCCGGGGCCGCGCCGCCTGTCCCCGCGCCGCATCCGCCAAAGCAGACCCCCCGTGCCCCCGACGCCCCGCCTGCCAAGGCACCCGACGCACAGCCGAAGCCCGGCGCGGGCCCGGCGCAAGGGCCGCCTGCGACCTCTCCGGTGCCCAAGCCCGCACCCGATGTCACGCCCGCGCCGACGGCGAACGACCGTCCGGCCGCGCCGAAGCCCGAGGCCGCACCGATCCCGGCGCCCGGGGTGCCGCAGGCGCCCTCTGTGGCGCCCGCCCAGCCCGCCCCGGCGGCGCCGACGGCAAAACAGGGGCCTGCGGCAAAGGCACCGGGCAACCAGCCCGCGCCCAAGGCCGACCAGCCCGACGCGAAAGCGACGCCGCAGGCGACGCAGGTGCCCCCGCCTGAGGTCCCCGTGTCCCCGGTGCCCGTGCCGCTGGTGCCCGTGCCCCCGGTGCCTGCGCCTCAGATACCCGTGCCCCCGGCGCCCGTGGTCCCTCCGGCGCCCCCGGTCCAGCCGACCGCCGTCGCGCCCGTCGCGCCCGCCGCCGCACCGGACGCAAAGGCCGGGACGGCGAAGCCCCCGACCGCCGACCGGACCGGCACGGCGCTTCCCGGCCTCGATGCCTTGGGGGCTGCGACCGGCGCCACGACACGGCCCCCCGTCGCAGCCGCCGCGGCGCCGACCGATGCCGCCTCCGCACCGGCGGCGCGGGTGGTCCGGCTTGGGGTGCAGGATGTGCGCCGCAGCGACCAGAGCGCCGCGGACCGCACCGCGCCACAGGTCAATCAACCCGCCTCCGGCCTGACCGATTTCGAGAAATTCGGCCTCATCGCGCTCGGCGCGGTCGCGGTCGGCGCGATCCTGTCGAACGGTCAGACCGTGGTGTCGAATTCTGGCGACCGGGTCGTGCTGCGCGACCAGAACGGGCGGTACGCCGTGATGCATGATGACGATGCGCTGGTGCGCCGACCGGGCTCGACCGTCTCGACGCAGTACTTCAACGATGGCTCGGTGCTGAGCCGCGTCGTGCAGGCGGATGGCACGGTGATCGTGACGGTTCTCGATGCCAGTGGCCGCGTGCTGCGCCGCAGTGTGGAATATCCGGGGCGCCGCCCGGTCCTGCTATACGACGACACCCGGCCAGAGCGCGCCTATCACCCCGCCTATCAGCCGCAGCGCGCACAAGTCTTCATCCCCTACACCCGCACCACCAGCCGCGAAATGCTGCTGCGCGAGTTCGAGACCCCGCAGGCCTACGGTCGAACCTTCAGCCTGCGGCAGGTCCGTGACGTGCGCGAGATCCGTGATCTGGTGCCCCAGGCGGATCTCAGCACGCTGACCTTCGATACCGGCTCTTCGGCGCTGACCGCCGATCAGGCGCAGACCCTGGCCGCGCTGGGCGGGGCGATGGCGGACCTGATCGCCCGGAACCCCGCCGAAGTCTTCCTGATCGAGGGCCATACCGACGCGGTGGGGGATGCGGCATCCAACCTCGCGCTTTCGGATGCCCGCGCGGAATCCGTGGCGCTGGCCCTGACCGAGATGTTCGGCGTGCCGGCGCAGAACATGGTGACGCAGGGCTATGGCGAAGCCGACCTTGCGCTGCAAAGCCAGGGGGCGGCACAGGTCAACCGCCGCGTCGTGGTGCGCCGCATCACGCCCCTGCTTGCGACCGCCGAGGCGAACTGATGCCCCGGCCGCCGCCTGCCGCCCGTGCAACGCCACCGCGTCCGCGGCGGCGCCATGCCGGGCCTCAATGCCCCAGGATCTGGCTCAGGAACAGCTTCGTACGCTCGGATTGCGGGTTGTTGAAGAACTCCTCGGGTTCGTTCTGCTCCACGATCTGGCCCTGATCCATGAAGATCACCCGGTTCGCGACCTGGCGGGCAAAGCCCATCTCGTGCGTGACGCAAAGCATCGTCATCCCCTCCTGCGCCAGGTCGATCATGGTGTCGAGCACCTCCTTGATCATCTCGGGGTCCAGCGCCGAGGTCGGCTCGTCGAACAGCATGATCCGCGGCTTCATGCACAGGCTGCGCGCGATCGCCACGCGCTGCTGCTGCCCGCCCGAAAGCTGGCCGGGATACTTGTGCGCCTGCTCGGGGATCTTCACCTTGCGCAGGAAGTGCATCGCGGTTTCCTCGGCCTCCTTCTTCGAGATCTTGCGGACCCAGATCGGCGCCAGCGTCAGGTTTTCCAGGATCGTCAGGTGCGGGAACAGGTTGAAGTGCTGGAACACCATCCCCACGTCGCTGCGCACCTTGTCGATGTTCTTCAGATCGCCCGTCAGTTCGGTACCGTCGACGATGATCTGCCCGGCCTGATGTTCCTCCAGCCGGTTGATGCAGCGGATCAGCGTCGACTTGCCCGACCCCGAGGGGCCGGCGATCACGATCCGTTCGCCGCGGCGCACCGTCAGGTCGATGTCGCGCAGCACATGGAAGGTGCCGTACCACTTGTTCATCTTGGTGATCTGGACGGCGACCTCGGTCCCGACCTGCATCCTTGCGGTCTCAGCCATGCTACGCTCCCTAACGGTGGTCGGTCTTCAGCTTGCGTTCCAGATACATGGAATAGCGCGACATGCCGAAGCAAAAGATGAAGAAGATGGCGCCCGAGAAGATGTAGGGTTCCCAGTAGACGCCGTTCCAGTCGGCCGAGCCGCGCACGGCGTCGGTGATGCCCTTCAGCGGGTCCAGCAGCGCCACGAAGATGACCAGCGTCGTGTCCTTGAACAGCGCGATGAAGCTCGACACGATGCCGGGGATCGAGATCTTCAGCGCCTGCGGCATGATGATCAGCCGCTGCGCCTGCCAGTAGGTCAGCCCCAGCGCATCCGCCGCCTCGTACTGGCCGCGCGGAATGGCGGCAAGGCCGCCGCGGATCGTCTCGGCCATGTAGGCGCCCGAGAAGATGGTGACCATGATGATGACCCGAAGCACCAGGTCGAAGGTGGTGCCCGGCGGCAGGAAGTAGCTGAGCAGGAAGGACGCGGTGAACAGCAGCGTGATCAGCGGCACGCCGCGGATGATCTCGATGAAGAACACCGAGAAGGTGCGGATCAGCGGCATGTCCGACCGCCGGCCCAGCGACAGCAGGATCCCCAGCGGCAGCGAGAAGACGATGCCGCAGATGCCCACGATGATCGACAGCAGGAACCCGCCCAGCCGGTCCGACGGCACGAAGTCCAGCTTCAGCGGCGCCACCGCCGCCAGCGCGCCGGTCACGGGTGCGGCAAGAAACAGCCACCAGCCCGCCGCCGCCAGCACCGCCACGGCCACCGCCAGCCCCGCGCTGATCCGCTTGACCAGCGTGAAGGCCAGCCAGCCCGCGACGAACCCGCCCAGGATCGCCGCCATCGCCCAGGCGGTGCCGCCCCAGACCAGCCAGTAGCCCAGCGCCGGATAGACGGCCGAATACCACAGAAGCTGGCGCGGCAACTGGTTGAACAGCAGCGGCGCCAGCGCGGCCAGCATCAGCACGAAGGCCAGGTTGGGCCGCCAGTAGGCCTCCATCGGGTAGAAGCCGTAAAGATACTGGTTCCAGCGTTCATGGATCACCGCCCAGCAGGCGCCGCTGGCGTCGGGGCCCCAGGTCTGGTGGATGATGTCGCGGCAGTCCGACAGCGACTTGGCGTTCCAGACGGAATGGGCGAACCAGGGGAAGGCCTGGATCACCAGCCAGGCCACGATGCCCAGGCCGATCAGCGTGATCACACCGCTGGACACCGAGGCGAACAGGTTCTCGCGCAGCCATTTCAGCGCGCCGCGCTGGCCGCGGGGCGGCACGCGGGGGGGCAGCATGTCGGTACGGAAGTAGGCTTGGGTCATCTCAGCGCTCCTTCAGCCGGACCGAGCGGTTGAACAGGTTCATCGCCACCGAGATGACCAGGCTGATCGCCAGATAGGCCAGCATCATCAGCAGGATGCATTCCAGCGCCCGGCCGGTCTGGTTCAGCGTGATGCCGCCCAGCGTCGCGCCAAGGTCGGGGTAGGAGATCGCCGCGGCCAGGGTGGAGTTCTTGGTCAGGTTCAGGAACTGCGAGATCAGCGGCGGCACGATCACCCGCAGCGCCTGCGGCAGCACCACAAGGCGCATGGTCCGGCCCGGGCGCAGGCCCAGGGCAAGCGCGGCCTCGGTCTGGCCCTTCGACACCGCCAGGATGCCCGCGCGGACGATTTCGGCGATGTAGGTCGCGGTATAGATCGTCAGGCCGAACCACAGCGCGAAGAACGGGTTGGGCGCAAGGATCCCGCCCGAGAAGTTGAACCCCTTCATCACCGGCGCCGACAGGTGGAACCCCAGCGCCGCCAGCAGCGCCACCGGCGCGCCCACATACAGCAGCAGTGTGACCGGCCAGGTCGCCGGGCGGCGGCCGGTCGCCTCCTGCACGCGCTGGGCCCGGCGACGCCAGGCGCGGTCGCCCAGCACCGCCAGCACGATCACCGCGATCAGCGCCATCAGGTCCAGGCTGACCAGGAAGATCCCCAGGTCGACATTGCCAAGCGAACGCCAGAACTCGGGCGAGGGCAGGGCCACATAGCGGTTGGTCACCGCGACATTGTGCCAGAACCACATGTGCGCCTTGGGATCGGCGCCGCGGAATTCGTTCGGGGCGGGGGTGGATTCGGTCAGCACCGCGAAGATGACCAGAAGCCACAGCAGCAGCGGCACGTTGCGCACCACCTCGATGTAGACCGTCATCAGCCGCGAGATGACCCAGTTGC
>JAJZVD010000008.1 GCA_021845805.1 Pseudomonadota bacterium
GGGTGAGCCCGCGCGGTTCCGCCAAGGAAGCTCCCGCCCTTGGGGGCGGTCGGGCGCTGGCCCGGGTGCGCTTCGCTTGTTCGCCCGGGCCGGGGGGAGGCGGGGCGTCCGGCTACCTTGTCTTTCCCAGGACCGAGGGGCCGGACCCGTCCGAGCGGTCCGCGCCCCCTCCGTGGCGGCGTGGCAGCGCCCCCGGCCGATCTGCGCGACGGAAGGGTCAGCGCCCGCCCTTGGGGGCGGTCGGGCGCTGGCCCGGGTGCGCTTCGCTTGTTCGCCCGGGCCGGGGGGAGGCGTTGTGCCCGCCTGCACCGTCTCCCGTACCACCGAGGTCCGCTGCCCGACCGCGGGCGGGCGCTGCGACGGCGACGGTCTTGTGCTTTACGGGGAAGTTCCGCCCCCGGAGTGAGTCCGCGCGGTTCCGCGAGGGTGCACCCACCCATCAGGGCGCCGGCCCCGGGGGCCCTTCGCGCCGCGCCCCCGGGCGGCGGAAGGCGGCGCGCCCGCCCACCCGGTGCTTCTCGGGCCCCCGAAATGCAAACCGCCCGGGCGGACGCGGCGGCGTCGGCACCCGGGCGGCGGATGGGTCGCGCGGGGCGATCAGTCCTTCGCGCGCTCGACGTAGGAGTTGTCATCGGTGTTGATGACGATCCGGGTGCCCGCGCCGATATGCGGCGGCACCATCACGCGCAGGCCGTTCGAGGTCATCGCGGGCTTGTAGGACGACGAGGCGGTCTGACCCTTCACCACCGGCTCGGTCTCGGTGATCTCGACCGTGATCTTCTGCGGATACTCGATGGCGATGCAGGCGCCCTCGAAGGTCTTCAGATAGACCCGCATGCCTTCCTGCAGATAGACCTTGCCCTCGCCCACCACATCGGGGCTGACCGCGATCTGGTCGTAGTTCTCGGGGTTCATGAAATGGAACCCCTCGCCGTCTTCGTACAGGAAATCGTACTCGCGCTCGTCAACGGTCGCCTTTTCCACCTGTTCGGTGGTCTTCCAGCGTTCGCTGACCTTCACGCCATCCGAGATGCGGCGCATGTCGACGCTGGTGGTGGGCACGCCCTTGCCGGGGTGGAAGTTGGTCGCCGACAGGACGACGTAGAGCTTGCCTTCCATCTCGACGACATTTCCCTTGCGCAGGGACGATGCGATGACTTTCACGACGGGATTCCTTGTGGCTTCGGGGCGCCCGGTGTAAGGGCGCGGGGATCGGATGGCCGCGCCTAGCGCATCTTTGCCCGGATTTCCAGCCTTAAGCCGCGAGAGACCGCATGACCCCCGTGGAAACCCCCTGGTGGACCCCCCGCCGCCACGCCGACCGCCGCCCGCTGCTTCTGGCGCGCAACCGCATCCAGGCCGCGATGCGGCTCTGGCTGGCCCGCGAGGGCTTCACCGAGGTGGACCCCGCCGCGCTGCAGGTCTCGCCCGGGAACGAGGCGCATCTGCATGCCTTCGTGACAGAGGC
This sequence comes from Pseudomonadota bacterium, assembly GCA_021845805.1. Taxonomy (GTDB): domain Bacteria; phylum Pseudomonadota; class Alphaproteobacteria; order Rhodobacterales; family Rhodobacteraceae; genus Solirhodobacter. Next base: position 1,469 of record JAJZVD010000008.1, read on the forward strand.
GATCGGCAATGACGGGCTGGGCCGCCCGATGTACCTGCACACCAGCCCCGAATTCGCCATGAAGAAGCTGCTGGCAGCGGGCGAGACGCGGATCGCGGCCTTCAGCCATGTCTGGCGCAACCGCGAGCGCGGGCCGCTGCACAGCCCGGAATTCACCATGCTCGAATGGTATCGCGCGGGCGAGGATTATACCGTGCTGATGGCCGATTGCGCGGCGTTCCTGCGGCTTGCGGCCGAAGAGGCGGGGGCCGCCGTCTTTCGCTATCGCGGGGTCGAATGCGACCCCTTCGCGGAACCCGAGCGCCTGTCGGTGGCCGAAGGCTTTGCCCGCCATGCGGGGGTCGACCTGCTGGCCACGGTCGATGCGGCGGGGGTGCCCGATGTGGCGAAGCTGCGCCCGCAGGTGGCGGCGATCGGGCTGCGCGCGACCGAAGACGATACCTGGTCGGACCTGCTGAGCCGGGTGCTGGTGGCCAAGGTGGAACCCCATCTGGGCCACGGCCGCCCGACGATCCTGGACCGCTATCCGGTGGCCGAGGCGGCGCTGGCGCGCCCGGCGGCGGATGACCCGAGGGTGGCGGAACGGTTCGAGCTTTACGCCTGCGGGGTGGAACTGGCCAATGGCTTTGGCGAGCTGACCAACCCCCAGGAGCAGCGCCGCCGCTTCCTGATGGAGATGGCCGAGAAGGAACGCGTCTACGGCGAACGCTACCCGCTCGACGAGGACTTTCTGGCCGCGCTGGCCCTGATGCCCCCCGCCAGCGGCATCGCGCTGGGCTTCGACCGGCTGGTGATGCTGGCCACCGGCGCGCCGCGCATCGACGAGGTGATGTGGGCCCCGGCGGGGTGAGGCGCGCCCGGAAACGCTCCGGTGGAGCGTTTCAGCGCCGAACGGGCGGCCCGTGGCCGCCCTGGGGGGTGCGCCTGACTTGGGCGTGAGATCACGGGGTGCCCGGACAGGCCCGGGGTCAGACCCTCCGCCCCCACAGATCATATTCCCCCGCCTCGTCCACCTCGACCGTCACCAGATCGCCGGGCGCCAGGCCCTCGAACCCCGTATCGATGTAGAGGTTTCCGTCGATCTCGGGCGCGTCGGCCTTGGTGCGGCAGGTGGCGCCCTCGTCGTCGATGCTGTCCACCAGCACCTGCATCCGCTGGCCGACCTTCGCGGCCAGCTTCGCCTCGGAAATCGCCTGCGCCTTTTGCATGAAGCGGTCCCAGCGGTCCTGCTTCACCTCGGCAGGCACATGGTCGGGCAGCGCGTTCGAGCGGGCGCCCGCCACGTTTTCGTACTGGAAGCAGCCCACGCGATCCAGTTGCGCCTCGTCCAGCCAGTCGAGCAGGGTCTGGAACTCGGCCTCGGTCTCGCCGGGATAGCCCACGATGAAGGTCGATCGCAGCGTCAGGTCAGGGCAGACGGCGCGCCAGGCGGCGATCTCGTCCAGCGTCTTCGCCGCCGCCGCAGGGCGGGCCATGCGCTTCAGCGTCTCGGGGTGGGCGTGCTGGAAGGGGATGTCGAGATAGGGCAGCACCAGCCCGTCGGCCATCAGCGGGATCAGGTCGCGCACATGGGGGTAGGGGTAGACATAGTGCAGCCGGACCCAGGCGCCCAAGCTGCCAAGGTCGCGGGCAAGGTCGGTGATATGGGCGCGGTGGCCCTTCGCCTCGGCATGTTTGATGTCGACCCCATAGGCCGAGGTGTCCTGGCTGATGACCAGCAGCTCCCTCACCCCCGCCTCGACCAGCTTTTCCGCCTCGCGCAGCACGGCATGGGCGGGGCGGCTGACCAGCCGGCCGCGCATGTCGGGGATGATGCAGAACTTGCACTTGTGGTTACAGCCCTCGGAGATCTTGAGGTAGCTGTAATGCCGGGGCGTCAGCTTGACCCCGGTCGCGGGCATCAGGTCGATGAAGGGGTCGGGCGCGGGCGGCACGGCGGCATGCACCGCATCCAGCACCTGTTCGTATTGCTGCGGCCCGGTCACGGCCAGCACCTTCGGATGCGCGCCGGTGATGTAATCGGGTTCCGCCCCCAGGCAGCCGGTCACGATCACCCGGCCGTTTTCCGCCAGCGCCTCGCCGATCGCCTCGAGGCTTTCGGCCTTGGCACTGTCGAGAAAGCCGCAGGTGTTCACGATCACCGCATCCGCGCCCGTGTAGTCGGGCGAGATCGCGTAGCCCTCGGCGCGCAGCCGGGTCAGGATGCGTTCGCTGTCCACCAGCGCCTTGGGGCAGCCAAGCGAGACCATGCCGAGGGTCGGCTGGCCGGGACGGCGCGCGTCGGGGACGGTGGCGCGGGCAAGGTCGGGGCGAAGATCGGGCGGGTTCTGGGGCATGGCGCGTTCTACCCCAGTCGCGCGCGGGGGAAAAGGGTGGGCGCGGCCCCGGCGGAGCCCCTGAAAAAAAGCTACACATGCCCAATCTTTCATGTAACGATTGCGTGAGCGGAGTGCTGTTGCGCCGCTGGCGGGGCGTGGCCGGGGGAGCGGGCGCCGCCCTGCCCGGGTCGAGGAGGAAGGCATGACGGACTGGAAGAGACTGGGGCGGCGGATCGGCTACGGCCTCGCGGTCGGATCGCTGGCGGCCGCACCGGCGCTGGCGACGGAAGGGTACTTTGCGCTTGGCTACAGCCCCGAACAGATCGCCCAGGGCGGCGCGGGCGTGGCCAATGGCGACGAGCCGATGTCGGCGGCGATCAACCCCGCGGGTGTGGCCACGGTGGGCAACGCGCTTTCGTTCGGGATGCAGCTCTTCTCGCCCCATCGCGGATACGACGCCAGCGGGGCGGCCTTTGTCTCGAATGGCAGCATCACCAGCGGGCACACGCTGTTTCTGGTGCCGAATGTCGCCTACAACCGGGTGCTGGCCGATGGCGCGCGGCTGAACTTCGCGGCCTACGGCAATGGCGGGATGAACACCAGCTACCCGGCCGACCCGAACACCGGGCTTCTGTGCACCGGCGCGCCGGGGATCTTCTGCGGCGGTAAGGCCGGGGTGAACCTGACCCAGCTTTTCCTGCAGTTCACCTATGCCCGGAAGGTCGGCAACGTGGCCTGGGGGATCGCGCCCACCATCGCGTTGCAGAACTTCTCGGCCCGCGGGATCGGTGCCTTCGCGTCCTCCTCGGCGGACCCGTCGCATCTGAGCGACACTGGCGGCGACTGGTCGCACGGCATCGGGCTGAAGGCCGGCGTGCAGGTCGACGTGGCGCCGGGGCTGCGGCTGGGCCTGAGCGGGCAGAGCAAGTTCAACATGTCGAGGTTCTCGAAATACGCAGGCCTGTTCGCGGGCGGCGGCGATTTCGACATTCCGGCATCCGCGACGGTCGGCATGGCCTGGGACGCCAGACCGGATCTGACGCTGATGCTGGATTACCAGCGGATCTGGTATTCGGGCGTTCCGGCGGTGGCGAACCCGTTCCCGAATGGCGCGAACGCGCTCGGCAGCGCCGATGGCCCCGGCTTCGGCTGGAAGGACGTGGGCGTCATCAAGCTGGGCGCGGCCTGGCGGCAGAGCCCCGCGATGACCTGGCGGGTGGGATACGCCTATTCCACCAATCCGGTGCAATCGAGCCAGGTCACGCTGAACATCCTGGCGCCCGGCGTGGTGCGCCATCACCTGTCGGCCGGGGGAAGCTGGCAGATGACCGACACCGACACGCTGGACTTCGCGCTGGAATATGTGCCGACGAGCAAGGTCTCGGGCCCCGAAGTGACGACAGGCGGGGTCACGCCGGGCAGCGACATCACCCTGAAGATGCACCAGTTCGCCGCCGCGGTCGGCTGGACGCACCGCTTCTGATGGCCTGACATCCCCCGCGGAAACCCGCCGGGGCGGGGCGGCCGCGGTTGAGCGGGGGGCGGATTGCGGGCAAGCTTCGCCTCAGGGTGAACCGGGGGGCCTGCGATGCGCTGGATGATCCGACTGCTGGGGCTGGTGGTCACGCTGGTGGCGGTGGCGGTGGGCGCGCTGGTCCTGATCCCGGCCGACCGGATCGCGGCGCTGGTGGCCGGGCAGTTCCAGCAGGCCACCGGGCGGCAGATGGTCATCGCGGGCGGGGTGCACCCGACGCTCTGGCCCGAACTGGGCGTGCGCACCGGCGCCGTGACGATCGCCAACGCGCCCTGGTCGAAGGCCGGGCCGATGGTTCAGGCCGAAGGGCTGCGCGTGGGTGTGGACCCGCTGGCGCTTCTGGGCGGCCGCGTGAAGGTGGGCCGGGTGGATCTGCTCAGGCCCCGCATCCTGCTGGAACGCGGCAAGGACGGACGGGGCAACTGGCAGATGGCCGCGCCCTCGACCGCGCCGGGGGCCGCCGGGACGCAACCCGCGCAGGGCGGCGGCGCGGGCGCGCCCAGGCTTGTCAGCATCGACCGGGCGACGATCAGCGACGGCGCGGTAACCTGGATCGACGATGCGGGCGGCACCACGCGGACGCTCGAAGGGATCGACGCCACCTTCACCCTGCCCGACCCCGCGGGGGCGGCCGATCTGGGGCTGAAGGCCCGCGTGAACGGCCAGCCCTTTGCGCTGGCGCTGCATCTGGCCAGGACCGCCGCCGCGCTGGCGGGCGCGCCGGCCGATCTGACGCTTTCGCTGACCGCGGGCGGTTCCACCATCGCCTTCACCGGAACGGCCGACCCGGCGAAGGCCAGCGTCAGCGGCGCGCTGGACGCGAATCTGGCCGACCTGCCCGCGCTCTTTGCCGCGGCGGGGCTTTCTGCGCCGCGCCTGCCGCAGGGGCTGGGCGCCCGAAGCATCGCGGCCAGGGGCAACCTGACCGCCGGTGCCGATGGCCGCGCGACGCTGGCGCAGGCCACGCTGACGCTCGATTCCAACACGCTGACCGGGCAGATCGGGCTGGCCACCGCGGGCGCCCGGCCGAAGGTGACGGCGATCCTGTCGGCGGGCAAACTGGATCTGGCGGCGCTGGGGGGCGGAACCGGCGGCGGGGCCGGGGCGTCTGGCGCAAGTGGGGGTGGCTGGTCCAAGGCGCCGATCGATGTCTCGGCGCTGCGCGCGGTCGATGCCGACGTGACGCTCAGCGCGGCGGGGGTGGACCTTGGCACTGCCGATCTGGGGCAGACCGATGTCGCGCTGTCGCTTGCGGGCGGCAAGGCCATGCTGGCGCTGAAGCAGATCGCGGCCTATCAGGGCACGATCAGCGGGCAGATCCTGGCCGATGCCACCGGAACGCCCGCGGTGTCAGCCGACCTGACCGCCGACAAGGTCGCGCTGCAACCGCTGCTGACCGCCTTTGCCAACTACACGCGCCTCAGCGGCACCGGCAGGCTGACCGCCAGCCTGCAGTCGCGGGGTGGCTCGATGGACGCGCTGATGAACGCGCTGGCGGGCAGCGGCGAGATCCGCCTTGGCCAGGGCGCGTTGCAGGGCTTCGATCTGGCGGGGATGCTGACGCATCTTGACCCGGGCTATGTCGGCAGCGGCGCGCGGACGATCTACGACGCGATCACCGCCACCTTCACCATCACCGGGGGTGTTCTGTCGAACAGCGACCTTCAGTTCAAATCCGCGCTGGTCAACGCGACCGGCAAGGGCACGTTCGACATCGGCGGGCGCACGCTGGATTACACCGTGACGCCGGTCGCGTTGCAGGGGATCGCGGGCAACACCGGGGTGCAGGTGCCGCTTAAGATCTCGGGCCCCTGGGCCGCGCCGAAATTCGGGCTGGATCTGAATGCGGCCACGAACGGCAAGCTGGATGCCGAGAAGAAGAAGCTGGAAGACAAGGCCAAGGCCGCGGCGGAAAAGGCGCTTGGGCTGCCTGCGGGCAGCGGCACCGACACCAGGACGCTGCAGGACGCGGCGAAACAAGGGCTGATGAAGCTGCTGGGGGGGAACTGAAGACGCCCCGGCCCGCTCCGGCGGAAGGCCGGGGCGCAGGCCGGGGCGTTGGGGGGGCGTCAGGCGCCCAGGAAGTCGGCCTTGCCCAGCTCCACGCCATTGTGGCGCAGGATGTCGTAGGCGGTCGTCATGTGGAAGTAGAAGTTCGGCACCGCGTAGCTGGCCAGATAGACCGGCGCGGGGAAGGTCAGCTCGCGCGGGCCCGCCTTCACGGTGATGGTGCGTGCGGCGGCGCCCTCGTAATCGGCCGCCTTGAAGCCCGAGATGACGTCGAGCGTCCGGGCGATGCGGGCGCGCAGTTCGGCGAAGGTCGTCTCGGTATCGGCAAAGCTCGGTACCTCGGCCCCGGCCAGACGCGCCGCGGCGCCCTTGGCGTGGTCGCAGGCGATCAGCACCTGCCGGGTCAGCGGCAGCATGTCAGGGGCAAGCCGACCGGCGCAGAGCACGGCGGGGTCGATCTTCTTCGCGGCGCAATGCGCCTCGGCCTTGGACAGGATCGCATCGAGCGCCTTCAGCGAGCGGGTGAAGGGCGGGATGATATGGTCGTACATGGGCGTCTCCGTTGGTCCGTGCGACGGCGGGGCGCGGCGCCCCGGCCGGACGGATTGCGCGGGAGAATGGCGCATCGTCGCGCAAAGGCAAGGGGGCCGCGTCAGCGACCCCCCGATCCGTTCCGCGATGGCCGCTCCGCTCAGGCCGTGCGGGCCTTGGCGCGGCGCTTGCCGAAGACGGCAAAGCCCGCAATCCCGGCCCCCAGCAGCGGCAGCGACGCGGGCAGCGGCACCGAGCTGATGACCGGCGGGGTGTTCGAGGTCACCTGCACGTTGTCGAGCACCCAGTACGACGGGTCGTTGCGGAAGGTGAACGACAGGTTTGTGGCGGTCGCGGTCGCGGTGACGACATAGCTGTAGAGCGTGTAGCCGAACTGCCCGCTGTTGCGCAGCGAGGTCAGCACGTCCGACCCGAAGGAGGCGGCGAAGGAGTTCTGGCGGCTGCCAAGATTTTCCAGCCAGAACGACACGGTGTAGGAATCGCCGATCACCGTCGAGAGCAGCTGCGACAGCGTGCCGGTCGAACGCACCGGCCCCATCGCCGCGCTGTAGCTGCCGCTTTCGGCATAGCCGGTCGTGACGGAACTGTAGCCGGTGTTGCCCGACCGGCTCCAGCCCGAGAAGGTGCCGGTTTCGAAGCTGCCGTTGGTCACCAGATTTGAAACGGGGGTGGCCTGCGCCATCTGGGCGAGGCCCGCAACCATCGCGGCTGCAATCGCATAGCTTGTGGTCCGCATGACCTGATCTCCTGACGTCGCACGGTCGTTACAAAATTTCGCGGCAATTCCGGCCCGGGGGCCATGCCGCGCGAATGATGAAAACTTGAAGGAAGATCGGGATGTTTCTGCGGCGCAATCGGGCCGGAAGCGTGATTCTTCGCGGCATCATTGCGGCATGTCGCAGGGCGCCCGGGCCGGGGCGCCCTGCCGGGCGGCCTAGACCCCCAGGCACCAGCGCATGACCGCCTTTTGCGCATGCAGGCGGTTTTCGGCCTCGTCGAACACCACCGAATGCGGGCCGTCCATCACCGCGCTTGTCACCTCGTCGTCGCGGTGGGCGGGCAGGCAGTGCATGAACAGCGCGTCCGGCTTGGCGCGCGCCATCAGCGCCTCGTTCACCTGGTAGCCGCGCAACTGGTTGTGGCGGCGTTCCTTGGCCGATTGCGGATCGTGCATGCTGACCCAGGTGTCCGTCACCACAAGGTCGGCACCCTCGACCGCCCGCGCAGGATCGCGCTCGATCACCGCGGCCGAACCCTTGGCGCGCGCAAAGTCGAGCCAGCCCTGCTCGGGGTCCAGCGGCTCGGGGCCGGTGAAGGTGAAATCGAAGCCGAACTGCCCCGCGGCGTGGATCAGCGAGGCGCAGACATTGTTGCCATCGCCCGACCACACCACCCGGCGCCCGGCGATCGGGCCGCGGTGTTCCTCATAGGTCATCACGTCGGCCATGATCTGGCAGGGATGGGTGCGGTTCGTCAGCCCGTTGATGACCGGCACGGTGGCGTGTTCGGCCATCTCGAGCAGCGTCGCCTCTTCGAAGGTGCGGATCATGATCAGGTCGACATAGCGCGACAGCACCCGCGCCGTGTCGGCAATGGTCTCGCCATGGCCAAGCTGCATCTCCTTGCCCGACAGCACCATGGTCTGCCCGCCCATCTGGCGCACGCCCACGTCGAAGGACACCCGCGTGCGGGTCGAGGGCTTTTCGAAGATCAGCGCCACCATCCGCCCGGCCAGCGGCTGTTCGTCATCCGGCATCCCCTTCGGTCGGCCGCCGCGCGCGGTCTTCATCGTGCGCGCCAGGTCGATCATGGCGCGCAACTCGCCGGCGTCGGTCTTGTGGATGTCGAGGAAGTGCTTCATTCGGAACGCTTTCTTTGGCGGAGCGCGCCGGGGGCTGTCTGCCCCCGGACCCCCGAGGATATTTGCGGACAGAAAATGGTCAGGCGGTTTCCAGCGCTGTGGCGGCGGCATCGAGGCGGGTGACCGCCTCGGCGATCTCGGCGTCGCTGATCGTCAGCGCGGGCAGGATGCGCACGACATTGTCGGCGCCCGCGACCGTCAGGACATGGGCGGCGTAGCCCGCCTTCACCACATCCGCGTTGGGCGCCTTGCATTTCAGCCCCAGGATCAGGCCCTGGCCGCGGACGCCCTCGAACACCGCCGGATGGGCGGCCACCAGCCCTTCCAGCCGCTGGCGCAAGAGCGCGCCCTTGCGGCGCACCTCGGCCAGGAAGGCGTCATCGGCCACGATCTCCATCACCCGCGCGCCCACCGCGCAGGCCAGCGGGTTGCCGCCGTAGGTCGAACCGTGGGTGCCCGCGACCATGCCCGAGGCCGCCTCTTCGGTGGCCAGCACCGCGCCCAGCGGGAAGCCGCCGCCGATGCCCTTGGCAACCATCATGATGTCGGGGGTGATCCCGGCCCATTCATGGGCGAACAGCTTGCCGGTGCGGCCCATGCCGCATTGCACCTCGTCAAGGATCAGCAGCACGCCGGTTTCGTCGCACAGATCGCGCAGCCCCTTCAGGCAGGCATCGGGCAGCGGGCGGATGCCGCCTTCGCCCTGGATCGGCTCGACCAGGATCGCGGCGGTATGGCTGTCGATCGCCTTGCGCAAGGCCGCGTGGTCGCCCCAGGGCAGGTGGACGAAGCCCGGCATCAGCGGGCCGAAGCCCTTCACCATCTTCTCGGACCCCGCCGCGGCGATGGCGCCGGTCGAGCGGCCGTGGAAGGCGCCCTCGAAGCTCAGGATGTTGATCCGTTCATGGTGGCCCTTCTCGTACCAGTACTTGCGGGCCATCTTGATGGCCAGCTCTGCCGCCTCGGTGCCCGAGTTGGTGAAGAAGACGGTATCGGCGAAGGTGTGTTCCACCAGCAGATCGGCCAGCCGCTGCTGGTTGGGGATCTGGTAGAGGTTCGAGGTGTGCCAGAGCTTGCCCGCCTGCTCGGTCAGCGTCTTCACCAGGTCGGGATTGGCATGGCCGAGCGCGTTCACCGCGATCCCGGCGCCAAGGTCAAGGTAGCGCGTCCCGTCCTCGGTGATGAGCCAGCTGCCCTCGCCCCTGTCGAACGAGAGGGGGGCACGGTTGTAGGTCGGCAGGACGGACGGGATCATGGACGGGTCCTTTGCGAAGAAGCCCTAGGGGTGCCAAAGGGCGGGGGCCAAGTCAACGGAGCGGTGGGGGCTGTGCGGCGGGCGCACGGGATCGCAGGCGTCAGGCGCGGGTGCGGCGACGTCGGGGCAGCGCGAAAGGGGCGGTGCGGGCGATCATTCGCGCGGCATAGCGCGGCCCGCGCGGGCGGTAAAGGGGGATTCGCAGCGCGGGCGGGCGGCGACGGCGCGCGGTCGCCGCTTGAAATTCCCGGCGGCGGCTTGTATCTCGGCGTGCCGCAATTACTATGTGGCCAATGCCGGCCCCCGGCCGCCGCCCCGGCGGCCCCGCGGCCCTTTCCTGACCGGAGGAACGGATGTCCTGGACCGACGAGCGCGTCGAGACGCTCAAGAAGATGTGGGCCGAGGGCCAGAGCGCGAGCCAGATCGCCAAGGAACTGGGCGGTGTGACGCGCAACGCCGTGATCGGCAAGGTGCATCGCCTGGGCCTGTCGAACCGTGTCGGCGGCCCGAACGGCAAGGCCGAGGACGAGATCGACGACGCGGCCCCGGTGGTCGAGGCCGAACCCGTGCCCGCGCCCAAGCCCGCCGCGGTGCGCGCGGTCGAGACGCCCCGCACCCCCGAGCCCGCGCCCGAGTCGCGCCCGGCGCCCGCGGCAGCCGCCCCGGCGCAAAGCGCGGTGGTGACGCCAATCCGCAAGGCCATCATCCCCGCGGGCCAGCCGCTGCCGCCGCAGCCCTCGGCCAACGAGATCAGCCCCGAGGCGCTGGCCTCGGTGCGCGAGGTGGAAAAGAAGGCGCGCCGCCTGACCCTGATGGAACTGACCGAGCGCACCTGCAAATGGCCGATCGGCGATCCCGCGACGGATGACTTCTGGTTCTGCGGTCTCGCCACCGCGCAGGGCAAGCCCTATTGCGAGGCGCATGTGGGCGTGGCCTTCCAGCCGATGTCGGCCCGGCGCGACCGGCGCCGCTAGACGCGCACCTAAACCCCCCGCTACCCCCCCAAAAAAACCGGGGTGGGGCGTTTCGGTGGCGGACGCCTGCGCGCCCCGTGTGCGCCCCGTGGGCGCCCCGTGGGCAGGCTGAGGGGCGGCGCCCCCGGCCCTTGTCGTTTGCGCCGCAGCCTCAGTGGCCGCGCGGCTTGGTGCGCAGCGTGGGCTCGGCCTCGGTCGGGTCTTCCGGCCAGGGATGGCGCGGATAGCGCCCGCGCATGTCGCGGCGCACGTCGGCGTAGCTCGTGCGCCAGAACCCCGGCAGGTCCATCGTGGTCTGCACCGGCTTCTGCCCCGGGGACAGCAGGGTGATGCGCAGGGGCAGCCGCTTCGGCCCGACGGTGGGATGCACGGTGACCCCGAACATCTCCTGCAGGCGGACCTCGATGGCCGGGGCCTCGCCGCCGTAGTCGATCGGCACGCGGCGGCCCAGCGGGGTTTCGACATGCGACGGCGCAAGCCGGTCGGCCTCCTGCTGCTGGTCCCAGCTCAGCCGGGCGCGCAGCGCCTCGAGCGGGTCGACCGCGGCCAGATCCGCGGCGGTGCGGCGGCCGAGAAGGTGGGGCGCAAGCCACTCCTCCAGCGTGGCCAGCAGCGCGGGTTCCGAAAAGTCGGGCAGGTCCGCCCCTTCGGCGCGCAGGAACTCCATCCGCGCGATGAAGCGGCGGCAGGCGTCGGTCAGGTTCAGCGCGGCAAGGCCGAGGTCGCGCACCCCTTCGGCCGCGGCCCGGGCCAGCGCCTCGGGCGGGGCGTCGGGCCAGGGCTGGTCATCCAGCACCAGGGCGCCGAACACCTCTTGCCGCCGCGCCACCACGCGGCGCTCGCGCCGCGACCAGGCGCAGGTCTCGCGCCGCCGGATCAGCGGGCCGTAGAGGCGCCGCAGCGCGCTTTCGGACAGGGGGACCGCCTGGCGGATGCGGGCTTCGCGCGGGTCGCCATCGAGGTCGGTCGCCACCAGCAGGCGCACCGGGGCCAGCGGGTCGGCCGGGTCGATCGTGGCGCCCTTGCCGCCCGACAGAAGCCAGCGCGGCGCCTCGCCCGCCCGGCGCTGGCCGATGCGGTCGGGATAGGCCAGCGCCGCCATCTCGGCCGGGCTCAGCGGCTCTGCCGCCGCGGGCGCCAGCGGCGACAGCCGCCGTGCCTCGGCGCGGATGCGTTCGACCGCGCCGCGGTCGGCGGGCCAGGGGTGGGCCGCGGCATAGCGGCGGGGGTCGGCCAGCGCCTCCAGCCGCAAGGACAGGTCGGCCGGCGCCGCGCGGGGCAGGGGGTCGCGGTCTGACAGCAGCGCGGCCAGCAGCGCGGCGGCGGGGCCTGCGGTCAAGAGCATGTGCCCCAGCCGGGGGTGCAGGGGCAGCGCGGCCAGCGCCCGGCCATGCGCAGTGATCGCGCCGCCCGGGTCCAGCGCGCCAAGCTCGGCCAGCAGCGCGCGCGCCTCGGCGAAGGCCCCGGGGTTGGGCGGCGTCAGCAGGGCCAGCCCCTCGGGCCCGCGGGCGCCCCAGAGTGCCAGGTCCAGCGCGAAGCCCGCAAGGTCGGCACTTTCGATCTCGGCCGGGGGGAAGGCGGCCAGCGCGCCCTCCTCACCGCGGGTCCAGAGCCGGTAGCAGGTGCCCGGCGCCACCCGGCCCGCGCGGCCGCGGCGCTGGTCGGCCTCGGCCCGCGTCACCCGTTCGGTCACCAGCCGCGACATGCCCGAGGCCGGGTCGAACCGCGCCCGCCGCGCGCGCCCCATGTCCACCACCACCCGCACATCCTCGATGGTCAGCGAGGTTTCGGCGATGGCGGTCGACAGCACCACCTTGCGCCCGGTCGCCGCAGGGGCGATGGCGGCGCGCTGGGCGGCGAAGTCCATCGCGCCGTAAAGCGGGCGCAGATGGCAGCCCGCGGGCAGCCGGCCGCGCAAGAGCGCCTCGACCCGCCGGATCTCGGCCTCGCCCGGCAGAAAGGCCAGCAGGCCGCCCTCGGTCTCGGCCAGCGCGGTCAGGATCAGGTCGGCCAGCGCGGGTTCCAGCCGCGCGCCCGCGGGCAGCGGCCGGTCCAGCCAGCGGGTTTCCACCGGAAACGCGCGCCCGTCCGAGGTGACGAGCGGCGCGCCCAGCAGATCGGCCACCGGCTGCGCGTCAAGCGTGGCCGACATCGCGATCAGGCAGAGGTCGGGCCGCAGCGCCCCACGCACCTCGACCGCCAGCGCAAGGCCAAGATCGGCGTTCAGCGAGCGTTCGTGAAACTCGTCGAAGATCACGCAGCCCACCCCCGGCAGTTCGGGGTTCGACTGGATCATGCGTGTCAGGATGCCTTCGGTGACCACCTCGATCCGGGTCGCGCGGCCAACCTTGGCCTCGCCGCGGATGCGGTAGCCGACGGTCGCCCCGACCGGCTCGCCCAGCGTGTCGGCCATCCTCTCGGCGGCGGCGCGGGCGGCAAGGCGGCGCGGCTCCAGCATCACGATGCGCCCCGCCACCTGCGGCAGAAGCGCAAGCGGCACGCGCGTGGTCTTGCCCGCGCCGGGCGGGGCCTGCAACACGGCCGCCCCCGCCGCGGCGACAGCCGCAAGCAGCGCGGGCAGGACATCGTCGATCGGCAGCCGGTCCACGGGATCAGCGTCGCTTCAGGCTGGCGTTTCCGTAGATCGAGTCCATGTCGATCCGGGCGACCTGCACCAGCCCCTTGTCGGCGGGTTCGTAGGTCATGCGGAAGGGGAAGCTCGGCCGTTCCATGTCCTGCTGGGAATAGCCCGCGACGCGGCGGTATTCGCCGTTGCAGGCCAGCGTTCCCGCCGGCCCGTCGGCGGGCCACAGCTTCAGTTCGGCGCGGCGCACCCCGTCGAACAGCTCCAGCGTGCCGTTGCAGGCCTGCTGTTCGGGGATGGCGCGGAAGGTGGCATAGATCGCGGTCAGCGTATCCAGCGTGCCCGCCTGCGTGGCCGGGGCCAGCGCCAGCGGATCGGGGGCGGCACGGGGCGGGTCCTGCACCGGCGCCTGCGGCACGCCGCCCACATAGGTGATCGTCTGCACCGTGGTCTTGCCGCCGGGCTGCGAGGTCAACTGATAGCTTTGCGGCTGGTACTTGCCCGCCACGATCTGCCCGGTGACCGAGGCGTCGTAGCGCACCGTACGCACCAGCGACACCACCCCGGCGGTGGAAAAGCGGCCGTTGACCGCGTAGTAATCGCCCGATTGCACCCCGTTGAACACCAGGATCCCGGCACGGAAGCCGTGGATGTAGAAATCGAACACCGCGCTGTCGCGGATCTCTTCGGCCTGCAGGGGAGCTGCGGCCATCAGGGCAAGCGCGGCGGCGACCAGCATCGGGCGGAACATCTCGGGGCCTCGCGGATTGATCCTGCGGACTGGACATATACCGCGAAGGCGGGGCAAGAAACCCCTTGGCGGGCGGATCGCGCGCTGTTGCACGAACGCGGGCGGCGCGCCGCCGACGAAGCGGGGGACGGATGGACAGCGGCGAACTGGCAGAACGCATCCGCGCGGGCGACCGGCGCGCGCTGGCGCGGGCGATCACGCTGGTCGAAAGCGCGCGCGCCGACCACCGGGCGCAGGCGGTGGCGCTGCTGGCCGCGCTGGGGCAGGGCCGTCAGGCGCTGCGCATCGGGCTGTCGGGCACCCCGGGGGTGGGCAAATCCACCTTCATCGAGGCCTTCGGGCTGATGCTGACCGGGCAGGGGCTGAAGGTGGCGGTGCTGGCGGTGGACCCGTCCTCGGCGCGGTCCGGCGGCTCGATCCTGGGCGACAAGACCCGGATGGAGCGGCTGAGCCGCGACCCCCGCGCCTTCATCCGCCCTTCGCCCAGCCAGGCGCAGATGGGCGGCGTTGCCCGCCGCACCCGCGAGGCGACGGCGCTGTGCGAGGCGGCGGGGTTCGATGTGGTGCTGGTGGAAACGGTGGGGGTCGGCCAGTCGGAGGTGATGGTGGCCGGGATGACCGACCTGTTCATGCTGCTGATGGCGCCTGCGGGCGGCGACGAGTTGCAGGGCGTCAAGCGCGGCATCATGGAGATGGCCGACCTGATCCTGGTCAACAAGGCCGATGGCGATCTCAAGGCGGCGGCGCTGCGCACCTGCGCCGATTACGCGGGCGCGCTGCGGCTCTTGCGGCGCAGGCCACAGGACCCGGCGGGCTTTCCCAGGGCGATGACCGTCTCGGCGGTCGAGGGGGCCGGGATGGCCGAGGCCTGGGCCGAGATGCGCGCGCTGGCCGACTGGCGGCGCGACAACGGCTGGTTCGCCGCCGCCCGCGCGGCGCAGGCCCGCACCTGGTTCGAGGAAGAGGTGCGCGCGGGGCTGCTGGCGCGGCTTGACCGGCCGGGCCCGCTGCGCGCGCGGATGGAGGATCTGGGCGAGAGCGTCGCCGCGGCCCGGATCTCGCCCGCGGCGGCGGCGGCGGAACTTCTGGCGCTGATCGAATCCGGCGCCGGGGCGCTTGACGCGGGGTCGGAATCCCCCTAAAGCACCGCATCTGAATTCGGTGTGCCGCGTCTGCGCGGGCGCGCCCGTGTCGACGGACCCCGGCAAGGGGCAAAGCAAGGAATACGACGATGTCGCGCGTCTGCGAACTGAGCGGGAAGGGCCCGATGTCGGGCAACAACATCAGCCACGCCAACAACAAGACCCGGCGTCGGTTTCTGCCGAATCTGAACGACGTGACGCTGATGTCCGACGTTCTGGGCCAGTCGTTCAAGCTGCGCGTCTCGGCCGCGGCGCTGCGCACGGTGGACCACCGTGGCGGGCTGGACGCGTTCCTGGCGAAGGCGAAGGACGACGAGCTTTCGGATCGCGCCCTGAAGATCAAGAAGGACATCGCCAAGGCGCAGGCCGCCGCGGCCTGATCCCTGCGATCTGTCGATGATCGAGGCCCCGCCCCGGCGGGGCCTTTTGCATGACCGGGCCATGGAGCCGTCGATGCTGACCCCGCTGCCGATCCCCGACGCCTTCACCCCCGAGGACTGCGACCGCATCGTTGCGCTTGCCGCTGCCGGGCCGCTGCGGCCGGCGGGGCTGGTGCGCGGGGTCAGCGATGCCGCGACCCGGCGGGCGGAACTGTGCTGGCTGGATGACCGGCCCGAGGGGGCCTGGGTCACCGACCGGCTGGTGGCGCTGGTGGCGCAGGCCAACCGCGACCATTTCGGCTTTGCGCTGGAGGAGTTCGGCGAAAGCGCGCAGGTCGCCCGCTACGGCGCCGAGGTGCAGGGCCATTTCGCCTGGCATGCCGACATCGGCGAAGGGCGGCTGGCCCGCCGCCGCAAGCTGACGGCGGTGGTGCAACTGTCGGACCCCGCCGATTACGCGGGCGGGGCGCTGGAACTGTGGCCGCATGGCGCCCCGACCGAGGCGCCGCGCACCCGCGGTGCCGCGATCCTGTTTCCGTCCTTCACGCTGCACCGGGTCAGCCCGGTGACAGAAGGCACCCGGCATTCGCTGACCATCTGGGCCCACGGGCCCGCGTTCCGCTAGGATTACTGGCAGAGAGATTCGGCGGTGCTGCCGAAATTCGCGTAACGCTGCCAGAAGGCGTTGTCGTTCTCGGTCTTCGACATGCGGACTTCCTGCGCCCGGTCGGGGTTCTCGAAGAACTTCGCTGCGCGCTGCTGGTCGGTGCTGCCCAGCGTCAGGTCGGCGGCCTGCTGGATGCAGCCGCAGAGCGTGGGCGACGCATTCGCATTGCCCGACCGCAGGCAGGCAGAGCCGATCGGCCCGGCATCGGCAAAGGTTGCACAGACGATGGTCAGCACCATCGCAAGCAGGATCATCTTCATAACTGCCTCGTCACGTCGTGCCGCAAGGGTTCGTCCCCTGCTGGCGCATTGGCTCTCGATGCCAGAGTAATGCCAGCAATTTCCAGCATTCACAATGGGTTGGATTGCGCGGCTGCGTTCCGGCCGGAATGGCAGGTGATGTGGTGGAGGGCGGCTCTGGCACAAGATGGGGCGTCCCCGCCGCGGCGGGGCGCCAGGGGGTGATTCGCCGCTCAGACCGGGGTGGCAGGATAGCCTTCGTCGGCCAGCGCCGTCATCAGGACCTCTGCGGGGGCGGCCGACTCGACCGTCACGGTGCGGCTGGACAGGTCGACCACCACGCGGGCCTGGGCGTCCTGCGTGGCAATGGTGCGTTCCACCACGGCCTTGCAATGGCCGCAGCTCATGTCAGGTACGGAAAGGGTCAGGGGCCGGGGCATTGTCGTCTCCAGTTCGGGGCTCATGCCCCCTATCTGGGGCTTCCAGCAGAGGGAAGGTCAAGCCCCGCGCGCGGCGCAAGTCGCCGTCGCAGGGTTGCGCCCCTCAGGCGCCTTGACGGGCCTTGAAAACCTGCCATACCCCGCGCCATGACCGAGCTTTCGCTGATCCGCAATTTCTCCATCGTGGCGCATATCGACCACGGCAAATCCACCCTTGCCGACCGTCTGATCCAGATGACGGGGACGGTGGCCGAACGCGACATGAAGGAACAGTTGCTCGACTCGATGGACATCGAGCGCGAGCGCGGCATCACCATCAAGGCCAACACGGTACGGATCGAGTATCCGGCGAAGGACGGCAGGACCTATACGCTGAACCTGATCGACACGCCCGGCCACGTCGACTTCGGCTACGAGGTCAGCCGGTCGATGCGCGCGGTGGAAGGCTCGCTTCTGGTGGTGGATGCAAGCCAGGGGGTCGAGGCGCAGACGCTGGCCAACGTCTATCAGGCGATCGACGCGGGGCACGAGATCATCCCCGTGCTGAACAAGATCGACCTGCCCGCCGCCGAGCCCGACCGGGTTCGGGCCCAGATCGAGGATGTGATCGGGCTGGATGCCTCGGACGCGGTGCTGATCTCGGCCAAGTCGGGCCTGGGCATTCCCGATGTGCTGGAGGCCATCGTCACCCGCCTGCCCGCGCCGAAGGGCGACCGCGACGCGCCGCTGAAGGCGATGCTGGTCGACAGCTGGTATGACAGCTACCTGGGCGTGGTGGTCATGGTGCGCGTCATCGACGGCGTCCTGAAGAAGGGCGAGCGCATCCGCATGATGCAGACCGGCGCGATTTACGGCGTGGAAAAGCTGGCCGTGCTGAAGCCGCAGATGGTCGATTTCCCCGAACTCGGCCCCGGCGAGATCGGCGTTTTCACCGCCAGCATCAAGCAGGTGCGCGACACCCGGGTGGGCGACACGATCACCCATGAAAAGCGGGGCTGCGCCGAGGCGCTGCCGGGCTTCAAGCCGGCGATGCAGGTGGTGTTCTGCGGCCTGTTCCCGGTGGACGCGGCCGATTTCGAGGATCTGCGCGACGCGATCGAGAAGCTGGCGCTGAACGACGCGAGCTTCAGCTATGAAATGGAAACCTCGGCCGCGCTGGGCTTCGGCTTTCGCTGCGGGTTCCTGGGGCTTCTGCACCTCGAGGTGATCCGCGACCGGCTGGAACGCGAATACGATCTGGATCTGATCACCACGGCGCCGTCGGTCGTCTATCACCTGCACATGAAGGATGGCGAGGTGCGCGAGCTGCACAACCCCGCCGACATGCCCGACCTGACCTATGTGGACCATATCGAGGAGCCGCGGATCAAGGCCACGATCCTGGTGCCCGACGAATACCTGGGTGACGTGCTGAAGCTGTGCCAGGACCGGCGCGGCATCCAGCTGGATCTGAGCTACGCGGGCAACCGGGCGATGGTGGTCTATGACCTGCCGCTGAACGAGGTCGTGTTCGACTTCTACGACCGGCTGAAATCGGTGACCAAGGGCTACGCGAGCTTCGACTACGCGATCACCGGCTACCGCGAGGACGTGCTGGTGAAGATGTCGATCCTGGTGAACGACGAGCCGGTGGATGCGCTGTCCATGATGGTGCACCGCGACCGGGCCGAGGGGCGCGGGCGGGTGATGGTGGAAAAGCTGAAAGAGCTGATCCCCCGCCACATGTTCAAGATCCCGATCCAGGCCGCGATCGGCGGCCGCGTCATCGCGCGCGAGACGCTGAGCGCGATGCGAAAGGACGTGACCGCCAAATGCTATGGCGGCGACGCGACGCGGAAGAAGAAGCTGCTGGAAAAGCAGAAGGCCGGCAAGAAGAAGATGCGCCAGTTCGGCAAGGTGGAGATTCCGCAGGAAGCCTTCATCAAGGCGCTGAAGATGGACAATTGAGGCGGCGGGGGTGCGCAATGAATGCGCACCCTACCGGTGCCGGGCCTGCCGTGTCCCGGCGTAGGCTGCGCAGTCATTGCGCACCGCCACACCCCCCGCATCATGGCGCGCCCCCCTCGCGTCCCGACGCGCCCGTGACTTGACGCGCATCAAGGTGCGGCGCCGGGCCTTGGGTCAGGCTTCTTGCGAACGCGCCGGATGGAGATTCGCATGACCCGCCTGATGCTCATCATCTTTTCCATGGCCTCGACGACCCTGATGGGAATGATGATCGTCGCCGCCCTGGTCGCCGGATATGTGACGCTGAAGCCGCTCGCGATTGCCGCCGCGATCGGTTTCCTGCTGGCGCTGCCGGTGAGCTGGCAGATCGCGCGCAGGATCGCCTGAGCCGGATTGCCCGAGCCGGATCGCCTGCGCTTACATCTTCTGCGCGGTCTTGTTCGCCTCGGTGGTGATGGCCGAACCCGCCTTCTGAAGGTCCTTGCCCGCGCCCGCGACGGTGTCGCAGGCCGCAAGGCTCAGCAGGACGAGGAGGGTCAGCGCGGCGCGCGGCAGGGTGCGATGCATGAGAGGCTCCTTTTGCTTGTCTCGGCAAAGAGATGCCCGGGTCTTCCCGGTCAAGTCAACTGCCTGCGGCGGTGATGTGCCGATGCCCGGGCGCGGCCCGCCCTGGTGCGGGCGGGACCATGACGCGGCTTTGCCAGCGGCGTACCCTTGTGCCACTCTGGCGGGGCCGGTCATGCGCCCGGCGCAGGGAAAGGATGGATCATGGCAGAACCCAAAGGCTATTCGCGCGGGCAGATCGGCCTGCACTGGATCATCGCGCTGTTGCTGGTGCCGCAGTTCCTGCTGCACGACGGCATCAAGGCGGCGTTCCGCGAGATGATGAAGGGTGGCGCGGCCAGCTATGATGCCATGGTGCTGCTGCATGTCGTGGGCGGTCTGCTGATCCTGGTGCTGATGCTCTGGCGCGTGGCCCTGCGCATGGACCGCGGCGTCCCGCCGCCCCCGGCGGGGGAATCGGCCGTGCAGAAGCGTGTGGCCTCGGCCGTGCACGGTCTGCTGTATCTGGTGCTGTTCCTGCTGCCGCTGTCGGGGCTTGCGGCCTGGTTCGGCGCGGCCGGTGCCGCGGCCGAGTTCCACGAGCTGATGAAGCCGCTGCTGCTGATCCTGGTCGCGCTGCATGTGCTGGGCGCGCTCTATCACCAGTTCGTTCTGAAGACCGGGCTGATCGACCGGATGCGGCACCCCGCCTGAGTGCGGGGGCGGGGGGCGGATGCCCCCGGCCTAGGCCAGGAACGCCGCGACGGCGGCTTCGAATTCGCGCGGGCGTTCGGCATGCAGCCAGTGGCCCGCGCCGGGGATCCTGGCGAAGCGGGCCGCGGGAAACTGCGCCTTGATGGCCGGGCGGTGGTCCGGCAGGACATAGGACGACAGCGCCCCCGACAGGAACAGGGCGGGCCCGTCGAACCGGCCGGGGGTGCCGGGCCAGCCGACGATGGCGGGCATCTCGGCCTCCAGCACGTCAAGGTTCAGCCGCCAGCGCGGCGGGCTGGCCTTGAGGTCCAGCGATTGCAGCAGGAAGGCGCGGGTTCCCGCATCCGGCACCGTCGCGGCCAGCCGCCTGTCGGCCTCCATCCGCGAGGCGAGACCGGCCAGATCGAGCCCGCGCATGGCGTGGATCAGCGGTGTCTGGCTGTGGCCATAGGCCACGGGGGCGATGTCGGCCACCACCAGCCGGTTCACGCGCGCGGGCGCTGTCAGCGCCAGCACCATCGCGGCCTTGCCACCCATCGAATGGCCCAGCACGTCGAACCGCCCGCCTTCCGCCGCGATCACCTCGGCCAGGTCGGCGGCCAGGTCGGGATAGCGGTGGGATGGCGCCCAGGGGCTGCCGGCATGGTTGCGCATGTCGACCACAACCACCCGGCGGGTTTCGGCCAGGTGGCGGGCGATCACGCCCCAGTTCCGCCCCGAGCCGAACAGGCCGTGGACGATCAGAAGCGGCGGCAGGGCGGTGTCCTGCCCGTGGGTGACATGGGCCAGCATGGGCCCGAAATAGCGCGCGGGGCAGGCGGGCGCCAGAGCCGTTGAGCCGGGCACGGGCCCCGGCTAGGGTGACGGCAAACGGAGGGGCGGATGGGCGCGGGTTCGGTGCAGCAGATGGCGGACAGGGTGGCCCGGCTGATGGAAGAGCGGCTGCGCATCCGCGGCCGGGGCCTGGCTGAAAAGCTGCGCCGCGCACGGGGCCGGATGCCGCGCCGGGTGCAGGCCGAGGCCGCGCTGCTGGCCCGCGCGGCGGCCACGGCGCAGGACCCCCGGCTTCTGCTGCGCCTCGATCATGAGCGGATCGCCCAAGCCTATGACACCTGCCTGCGCCACCTGTCGTCGGTGGGGCGCTGGCAGCGGCGGCGGGCGCTGGCGCTGGACCTTGCGTCCAGCATCGCCTTCCGCCTGCTGGTGGTGGCGGGGCTGCTCTTCGCGGTGCTGAACTGGCGGGGCCTGCTGCCCTGAGGCGCAGGCCCCGC
Organism: Pseudomonadota bacterium; assembly: GCA_021845805.1. Taxonomy (GTDB): domain Bacteria; phylum Pseudomonadota; class Alphaproteobacteria; order Rhodobacterales; family Rhodobacteraceae; genus Solirhodobacter. Next base: position 22,651 of record JAJZVD010000008.1, read on the forward strand.
CGGGTGGCTTACATCCCGGGATACAGCGGGAAGCGGGCGCAGAGGGCGGCCACCTTGGCGCGCACCGCGGCCTCGACCTGGGCGTTGCCCTCCTCGCCATGCGCGGCCAGACCGTCCACCACCTCGACGATCCAGTCGGCGATCTGGCGGAACTCGGGTTCGGCGAAGCCGCGGGTGGTGCCCGCCGGGGTGCCCAGACGGATGCCCGAGGTGACAAAGGGCTTTTCCGGGTCGAACGGCACGCCGTTCTTGTTGCAGGTGATGTGGGCGCGGCCCAGTGCGGCCTCGGCGGCCTTGCCGGTCACCTTCTTCGGGCGCAGGTCGGCCAGCATCAGGTGGTTGTCGGTGCCGCCCGAGACGATGTCGATCCCGCCCTTCAGAAGCTGGTCGGCCATCGCCTTGGCGTTCGCCACGACCTGCGCGGCATAGGTCTTGAACTCGGGCCGCAGCGCCTCGCCGAAGGCCACGGCCTTGGCGGCGATCACATGCATCAGCGGGCCGCCCTGCAGGCCGGGGAACACCGCGGAATTCACCTTCTTGGCGATGTCCTCGTGGTTGGTCAGGATCAGCCCGCCGCGCGGGCCGCGCAGCGACTTGTGGGTGGTGGTCGTGACCACATGCGCATGGGGCAGCGGCGAGGGGTGCTGGCCGCCCGCGACAAGCCCCGCGATATGGGCCATGTCGACCATCAGATAGGCGCCCACCTCATCCGCGATGGCGCGGAAGGCGGCCCAGTCCCAGGTGCGCGAATAGGCGGTGCCGCCGGCCACGATCAGCTTCGGCTTGTGCTCCAGCGCCTTTTCGCGGACCGCGTCGAGATCCAGCATCTGATCCTGCGCGCGCACGCCGTAAGAGACGACGTTGAACCACTTGCCCGACATGTTCACCGGCGAGCCGTGGGTCAGGTGGCCGCCCGAGTTCAGGTCCAGCCCCATGAACGTGTCGCCGGGCTTCAGCAGCGCCAGGAAGACCGCCTGGTTCATCTGGCTGCCCGAGTTCGGCTGGACGTTGGCATAGGCGCAGCCGAACAGCGCCTTGGCGCGCTCGATCGCCAGCGTCTCGGCCACGTCGACATACTGGCAGCCGCCGTAGTAGCGCTTGCCGGGATAACCTTCGGCATACTTGTTCGTCATCACCGAGCCCTGCGCCTCGAGCACGGCGCGGCTGACGATGTTTTCCGAGGCGATTAGCTCGATCTCGTCGCGCTGGCGGCCAAGCTCGGCGCGGATGGCGCCGAAGATTTCCGGGTCGCGGGTTTCCAGCGCTTCGGTGAAGAAGCCGGCATCGCGTTGGGCAGCGTGGGTCGGGGCGTTCATGCGTCTCCTCCGGGGCCAAAAGGGATCTTGCGGTGTGTAGCCGATGAAGGCCTGTGTCGAAAGGGCGGAAAGCGACGCCAAAGGCCCTGCGCGCGAAACCGCCGCAGGGCTTTGGAAACCCGCGACGCGAATCGGCGCCCCCGCGGCCGCGACCATGCAGGGGGTTGAGTTCCCGCGCGCGGGCTGAAAACACTGGCGCGTGCTTCCGGGGAGGACGCGATGACGACAGGGGCGCAGGGCCGGGTCCACTTCACGGCCGCCGACACGCCAGAGGCGAAGACGGCGCTGGACGCCTTGGTGGCACAGTATGGCCAGTATCCGCTGGGCGAGGCCGGGTGCATCGTGGCCCTGGGGGGCGACGGGTTCATGCTGCAGACGCTGCACGCCACCGAGCGGCGCGACATCGCCGTCTATGGCATGAACTGCGGCACCATCGGCTTTCTGATGAACGAGTTCAGCGTCGAGAACCTGCACGCGCGCCTTGCCGCGGCCGAAGAGGCGGTCATCAACCCGCTGTCGATGCAGGCGGTGGATGCGCGCGGGCAGACCCATCAGGCGCTGGCGATCAACGAGGTCTCGCTGCTGCGACAGGGGCCGCAGGCGGCGAAGCTCAGGATCTCGATCGACGGCACGGTCAGGATGGAAGAGCTGATCTGCGACGGCGCGCTGCTCTGCACCCCGGCGGGGTCGACGGCCTACAACTATTCGGCGCACGGGCCGATCCTGCCGATCGGGTCCGATGTGCTGGCGCTGACGGCGATGGCGGCCTTTCGGCCCCGCCGCTGGCGCGGGGCGATCCTGCCGAAGGCGGCGGTGGTGCGGTTCGACATCCTCGAGGCGGCCAAGCGGCCGGTGATGGCGGATGCCGATGGCCGGTCGGTGCCCGATGTCATCTCGGTCGAGATCCGCAGCGAGCCGGACGTGCGCCACCGCATCCTGTTCGACCCGGGCCACGGGCTCGAGGAACGGCTTTACCGCGAGCAGTTCACCTGAGCTATTCCGCCGCCTCGGGCGGTTCCTGGCCAGGCCAGCTTTCCCGCTTGCGGTAGAGCGTCGAGGGCGACACCCCCAGCACGCGCGCCGCGCGCGGCACCGATCCGCCCTCGGCGGCGATCGTCGCCTCGATCACGATCTGCTCGATCTCGGCCAGCGTCCGCCCGACAAGCCCGCCCAGCGTCGGCCCGGCCAGGGCGTCCGCCGCCGCCGCCGCCGCCGCCGCGACGGCGGGCCGCGGCAGGCTTGTCGCCGTCTGCTGAAGATCCGGGGGCAGCATCGGCAGGGTGACGCTGTCGCCCTCGTTCAACACCACGACGTTGCGCAGCACGTTGAGCAACTGGCGCACGTTGCCGGGCCAGGGCAGCCGGCAGAACAGGTCGGCCACCTCGGGCGAGAGCGTCTGAAACGCGCGCCCCTCTTCGGCCGAGAGCGTCTTCAGGGCGGTTTCGGCGATCTCGACCACGTCATCCCCGCGCTCGCGCAGCGGCGGCATGTGGATCGGCACCACATGCAGGCGGTAGTACAGATCCTCGCGGAAGCGGCCGCGGCGGACCTCCTCCATCGGATCGCGGTTGGTGGCGCAGACGATGCGCACGTTCACCTTGCGGGGCCGGGTGGCGCCGACCGGCTGGACCGTCGAGGTCTGCAGGAAGCGCAGCAGCTTGGTCTGCAGCGAAAGGTCCATCTCGCAGACCTCGTCAAGAAAGAGCGTGCCGCCGTCGGCCGCCGCCGCCGCCCCCATCTTGTCGGCAATGGCCCCGGTGAACGAGCCGCGCAGATGGCCGAACACCTCGGATTCCAGCAGGTCTGACGGGATCGCGCCGCAGTTCAGCGCGATGAAGGGGCCGCTTGCCCGGCTTGACTGGGCGTGAATCGCCTGGGCGCACAGTTCCTTGCCGGTGCCGCTTTCGCCGGTGATGAACACCGTCGCCATGGATCGCGCGACCGACCGGATCTTGGAATAGACCGCGGTCATCACCGGCGAGCGGCCGACAAAATCGCCCAGCGGGGCCGGGGGTTCGGGCCGCGGGCCACTGCCGGCGCCCTGCAAGCGGGCGGCGTTTTCCACCGCGTGCAGGAAGCGCTGGTCGTCGAACGGCTTCACCAGGAACTCATGCGCCCCCGCGCGCATCGCCTCGACCGCCTTGTTGATCGACCCGTTGGCGGTGATCACGATCACCGCGCTGTCGGGGCGCAGGCGCAGCATGTCGGCCATCAGGTCAAGCCCGTCGCGGTCGGGCAGCATCAGATCCAGCAGCACGACCGAAACCGGCTGTTCGCGGAAAAGCCGCAGCCCCTCTTCGGCGGTGTCGGCGGTCAGCACCTCGTAGCCTGCGCTGCGCAGGATGGTTTCATAGACCATCTGAAGCGAGGGCGTGTCTTCGATCAGCAGCAGCGGGCGCGCTTCGGTCATGGGGCCTCCCGGGATGGATGGAGTTGCCCCGAGACGAAATGGATCAGGTCATCCAGCAGGCCCAGCACCTGCTGGCCAAGGGGGGCAAGCGCGGCAGCATCGTGGCGGTGGGCGGCCGCGTTCAACCGGTGGGCCTGCTGCATCAGCCCGTCGGCGCCGACCGCGCCCGCGATGGCGATCAGGACATGGGTCTGCGAGCGGATCGTGGTTCGGTCGGGTTCGGCCAGCCCCTGGACCAGCCCGCGCTCGACCCCCTGCAGGTCGGACATCAGCCGGGTCAGCAGTTCGGCCCGCCCGTCGGCGCCGGCAATGTCGAGCAGCGCCTGAAAGCGCGACACGTCCATCAGCGGGCGGTCGCCATCGGGTTCGTCCGGGGCGTCGTCGGGGGTCCGGGCCTGGCGCAGAAGGTTGGCGATGGCGGCGGCAAAGGGCTCCATCCCGCCGACCGGCTTGGCCAGGATGCTGTCGGCCCCCGCGGCGTAGATCGCCTCGCGGTTGGCGCGCAGCACATAGGCGGTGACGGCCATCACCGGCATCCGCGCCCGGGCGCCGCCCGCGGCGCGGATCGCGCGCATCACCTCGATGCCGGTCAGGTGGGGCATCTCGATGTCGATCAGGGCAAAATCGAAGGCCTCTGTCTCCAGCCGGTGCAGCGCCTCGACCCCGTCCGATGCCACCGCCACCTCGGCCCCCAGCGCGTTCAGCATCAGGCCCAGGATGATCTGGTTGGTTTCGCTGTCGTCGGCCACCAGAACCTTCATCCCGCTCAGGTCGGGCAGGCCCGAGCGCGGCGCCGAGGCGCCCGGCGCGGGGCGCCAGGCCTCGGGCGGCAGGATCACCAGCACCTCGGCCCCGCCTGCCGTGCGGTTGCGCACCCGGACCTCGGCGCCAAGGCGGTCGGCCATGGCCTTGGTGATGTGCAGGCCCAGGCCGCTGCCGGGCTTGTGCGGCTGGGCGGGACGGGCGGCATAGCGGAACAGCTGCGCCAATGCCTCGTCGCTGAAGCCAGGGCCATCGTCGCTGACGCGAAAGCCCAGCCTGTCGGCCGCGTCGCGCGTCACGCTCAGCTCGATCCGGCCCGCGTCGGTGTATTTCATCGCGTTGGACAGCACATTGGCCAGAATCCGTTCCAGCGCGATCCGGTCCAGCGCCACCACGCGCGGCAGGTCGGGCGCCGCGGCAAGGTGGAAGGCGATGCCCTTTTCGCGCGCATGGCCCGACCACCGCATCTCGACATCGTGCAGAAGCCGGTCCAGCACCAGGCTCACCGGGCGCGCATCGGTCACGTCCTCGCCCACCAGCGCGTCAAGCCCGTCTTCCAGCAGGCGGGCGAGCACCTCGGAGGCGGCGCGGATGCGGTCGAACTGCAGGCGGACGGGTTCGGCCATGTCGACCGGCTCGATCAGCCGCAGCCCGCCCACGATGTCAGAGACCGCCGCGCGCAGGTCATGGCCCAGAAGCGCCAGACGCGCCACGTCGCCCGTTGCCGCGCGGGCAACGCCATTCCCGCCATCGGCGGGCCGTCCCGGTTCTGCGGCCGCCCTCGGGGCGGCGGACTGGAGTGTCACGGCGGGGCTCAATTTCGGGTTGCAGTACGACCATGATACGCCACGATGAGGCGTTCGCCAACAACCGGGGCGATCAAAAGGCGTGGCACTATGCCCCGGAACCCCTGAAAAATCAGGCTTTTGCCAAGCCAAGCCCGCGCAGGGCCGTGCGGATCTCGTCCAGGATGGCGGGGTCGTCGATGGTGGCAGGCGTCTTGAAGGGCGCGCCGTCGGCGATCTTGACCATGGTCGCGCGCAGGATCTTGCCCGAGCGGGTTTTGGGCAGGCGGTCCACCACACAGGCCAGCCTGAAGGCCGCCACCGGCCCGATCTGGTCGCGCACCAGCCCCACCACCTCTTTCACGATCTCGGACTGCGGGCGGTTGCAGCCCTTGTTGAGGCACAGAAGCCCCAGCGGCGCCTGCCCCTTCAACTCGTCCGCGATGCCGATCACGGCGCATTCGGCCACATCGGGGTGACTTGCCAGAACCTCTTCCATCGCGCCGGTCGACAGCCGGTGGCCCGCCACGTTGATCACGTCATCGGTGCGGGCCATGATGTAGACATAGCCGTCCTCGTCCACATAGCCCGCGTCGCCCGTCTCGTAATAGCCGGGGAAATGGCTGAGGTAGCTCTTGCGGAACCGGTCTTCGGCGTTCCAGAGCGTGGGCAGCGTGCCGGGCGGCAGCGGCAGCTTCACCACGATGGCGCCCAGCGTGCCGGGGGCGACGGGATGGCCGCCCTCGTCCAGCACCTGCACGTCATAGCCGGGCATGGCGACCGAGGGGCTGCCCACCTTCACTGGCAGAAGCTCGATCCCCGCCGGGTTCGCGGCGATGGGCCAGCCGGTTTCGGTCTGCCACCAGTGGTCGATGACTGGCACCTTGAGCTTCTGCTGCGCCCATTCGACCGTCGCCGGGTCCGCCCGTTCGCCCGCAAGATAAAGCGCGCGCAGCGACGACAGGTCGTATTGCGCGATCATCCTGCCCTCGGGGTCGTCGCGCTTGATGGCGCGGAAGGCGGTGGGCGCGGTGAAGAAACTGGCCACGCGATGGTCGCGGATCACCCGCCAGAACGTGCCCGCATCGGGGGTGCCCACCGGCTTGCCTTCGAACACGATGGTGGTGTTGCCGTGGATCAGGGGGGCGTAGCAGATGTAGCTGTGGCCCACGACCCAGCCCACGTCGGAGGCGGCCCAGAACACCTCGCCGGGCTCGACCCCGTAGATGTTCTTCATCGTCCAGTTCAGCGCGACCAGATGTCCGGCGGTGGGGCGCACCACCCCCTTGGGCTGGCCTGTGGTGCCCGAGGTGTAGAGGATATACGCCGGGTGGTCGCCCTCGACCGGCACGCACTCGGCAGGCGCGACCCCGTACTGGAAGCTGTGCCAGGCCAGATCGCGGCCCTCGACCAGCCTTGCCACCTCCTGCTCGCGCTGAAGGATCACGCAGAAGTCCGGCTTGTGGGTGGCCATGTCGATCGCGCCATCCAGCAGCGGCTTGTAATGCACCACGCGCCCCGGCTCGATCCCGCAGGAGGCGGCAAGGATCGCCTTGGGCCTTGCATCGTCGATCCGCACCGCCAGTTCATGCGCGGCAAAGCCGCCGAACACGACCGAATGGATCGCGCCCAGCCGCGCGCAGGCCAGCATCGCCTCCAGTGCCTCGGGCACCATCGGCATGTAGATGATGACGCGGTCGCCCTTGGTCACGCCGCGCGCCTTCAGCGCGCCGGCAAGGCTGGCCACGCGGGCCTGCAATTCGGCATAGGTGATCTTGTGCACCGTGCCGGTGACCGGGCTGTCGTGGATGATCGCCACCTGGCCGCCGCGCCCGGCCAGCACATGGCGGTCCACCGCGTTCCAGCAGGTGTTGACCAACCCGTCCTTGAACCATTCGTAAAGCGGCGCCGTGTCGGCAAAAAGCGCGCGCGAGGGTTTCCTGACCCAGTCGATGGCCTCGGCCGCCTGCATCCAGAACCGCTCGGGATCGGCCTTCCAGCCTGCGTAGATGTCCGCGTATGCCATGGTATACCTCCTCGCCGCTGAACACTCCTTACGTTGAGTGGCGAGGGGGCGCAAGATTGTTGCGCGCGCAGAGTGTCGCAGGCGCGGGCGGTCCGGCGGCGGCAGCGGTGGGGCGACCGATGGCCGCCCCTGCGCCGCGCGCCTCAGCTGTAGCGCGACACCGGCGTGCCCGCGATGGCGGCGACGTTCAGCAGCCCGCGCGCGGTGATGGCCGGGGTCACGATATGGGCGCGGTTGCCCATGCCGATCAGGATCGGCCCCACCTCAAGCCCGTTGGCGCGCATCTTGAGGATGTTGCGCACCCCGTTCGCCGCATCGGTGTTGGCAAAGACCAGCACGTTCGCCGCGCCCTCGAACCGGGCCTGCGGAAAGACGCGGGCGCGCTGTTCGGGATCAAGCGCCGAGTCGATCGGCATCTCGCCTTCGTAGGTGAAGTCCGGCTCCATCGCGTCAAGGATGTCCATCGCCGCCCGCATCCGGAGCCCCGACGAGGTGTCGAGGTTGCCGAACTGGCTGTGCGAGCACAGCGCGATCTTCGGCGTGATGCCGAAGCGACGGACGTGCCGGGCCGCGCCGACGACGGTATCGGCGATTTCCTGCGGCGTGGGTTCCGGGTGCACCTGGGTGTCGGCGATGAACAGGGGGCCGTCTTCCATGATCATCAGGCTGAGCGCGCCGACCGGCCGCAGCCCGCCGCGGGCCAGCACCTGGCGGACATAGTTCAGGTGCCACAGATACTGGCCGAAGGTGCCGCAGACCAGGCTGTCGGCCTCGTCGCGGTGGACCATGACGGCGGCGATGGCGGTCGCGTTGGTCCGCATGATCGCCCGCGCGATGTCGGGGGTCACACCCCGGCGCTGCATCAGTTCGTGGTAGGTGCCCCAGTAGTCGCGATAGCGGGGGTCGTTTTCCGGGTTCACGATGGCAAAGTCGCGCCCCGGCCGGATCGGCAGGCCCGCGCGTTCGCAGCGGCGTTCCACCACCTCGGGGCGGCCGATCAGGATCGGCACCACGCTGGTTTCCTCGAGCATGGCGTTGGCCGCGCGCAGCACGCGCTCGTCCTCGCCCTCGGCAAAGACGATGCGGCGGGCGGCGCTGTTGGCGGCCTCGAACACCGGGCGCATGATCAGCGCGGAGCGGAAGACCGATCCGTCAAGCCGCGCCTTGTAGGCGGCAAGATCGGGCAGCGGCCGGGTGGCCACGCCGGTGTCCATCGCGGCCTTCGCCACGGCCGAAGCCACCACGCCCATCAGCCGGGGATCGAAGGGCTTCGGGATCAGGTAGTCGATGCCGAAGGTCAGTTGTTCGCCGTGATAGGCGGCGGCGGCCTCGGCGCTGGTGGTGGCGCGGGCCAGCGCGGCGATGCCCTCGATGCAGGCCAGTTCCATCTCGTCGTTGATCGTGGTGGCGCCCACGTCCAGCGCGCCGCGGAAGATGAAGGGGAAGCAGAGGACGTTGTTGACCTGGTTGGGATAGTCCGACCGGCCGGTGGCGATGATCGCATCGGGGGCCACGGCGCGCGCCTCGTCGGGCATGATTTCCGGGCTGGGGTTGGCCAGCGCAAAGATGATCGGCCGCGGCGCCATGCGCTGCACCATCGCCTGCGTCAGCACGCCCTTGCCCGAAAGGCCCAGGAACAGGTCCGCGCCGTCGATCACCTCGTCCAGCGTGCGCTTGTCGGTGGCCTGGGCGAAATGCGCCTTGAGCGGGTTCATGTCGATCTCGCGGCCTTCGTAGACAAGGCCGTGGATGTCGCAAAGCCAGACGTTCTCGCGCTTGACCCCCAGCTTCAGCAGCATGTTGAGGCAGGCGATGCCCGCCGCCCCGCCGCCGGTCGACACGATCTTGATGTCGCCGAAGTTCTTGCCCGCCACCTTCAGCGCATTGGTGGCCGCCGCGCCCACCACGATCGCGGTGCCATGCTGGTCGTCGTGGAAGACGGGGATGTTCATCCGCTCGCGGCAGAGCTTTTCCACGATGAAGCAGTCGGGCGCCTTGATGTCTTCCAGGTTGATCGCGCCGAAGGTGGGTTCCAGCGCGCAGACCAGATCGGCCAGCTTCACCGGATCGGCTTCGTTCAGTTCGATGTCGAAGCAGTCGATGTTGGCGAATTTCTTGAAGAGCACGGCCTTGCCCTCCATCACCGGCTTCGAGGCCAGCGCGCCGATGTTGCCCAGGCCCAGGACGGCCGTGCCGTTCGACACCACGCCCACCAGGTTGCCGCGCGCGGTATAGCGGCTGGCGGTGGCGGGATCGGCCTTGATTTCCAGACAGGCTTCGGCGACGCCGGGCGAATAGGCGCGGGCCAGGTCGCGGCCGTTGGCCAGCGGCTTGGTGGCGCGGATCTCCAGCTTTCCGGGCTTGGGAAACTCGTGATAGTCGAGCGCCGCCTGCCGCGTCTTGTCCTGCCGAGCCTCTTCCATCGCCTTCTCCCCCGGGGTGGTTTGTTTAATGTTAAACTATCCTGCCGATCCCCGAAATAGCGTTTGCGCGAAGGCAGCTTCAAGGGGAACTTGCAAATCGTCCGCCCCGGCACTGTCGCGCCGCGGGGCCGCGGGGGCAAGATGGCGCGGGCAGGGCCGCGCGCATTGCCGCCATTCCGCTTGTGACGCAGGTTGTTTTGAACTTGAAACAATATTGCGCGCAGGCTAGCAGTTCGTGACATCATCCTCTGGGGGGGCATCATGCAGAACATCCGGGCCGAGGTGCGGCTGCCGACGCGGGCTCTGACCGACGACATCCGCTTTTTCACCAGAACGCTGGGGATGCGGATGGACAGGATCTGGCCGGCCGACAACCCGCGGGTCGCCTGCTTTTCCGGCCACGGGCTGCGGCTCAGGCTGGAGGCGGGCGAGGGCACGCCCGGCTGCCTTGCGATCCTTGCCGATGACCCGGTGCTGATCGCCGGGGGCGAAACACGGCTGACCGCGCCGGGCGGCACCGAGGTGGTGATCGAGCCGCTGGACCCGCCGGTGGTGATGCCGCCCACGCAGCACGAATTCGTCGTCCGCAGGCTGGCCGACAAGGCGCCCTGGATCGTCGGCCGCGCCGGGATGCAGTACCGCGACCTGATCCCCTCGCGTCTTGGCGGGTCGATCATCGCCAGCCATATCCGCATCCCCGATGGCGGGCCGGTGCCCGACATGGTGCATTTCCACAAGGTCGGCTTCCAACTCATCTTCTGCTACAAGGGCTGGGTGGATGTGGTCTACGAGGATCAGGGCCCGAAGCGGCGGCTGACGGCGGGCGACTGCTTCATCCAGCCGCCGGAAATCCGCCACCGGGTGCTTGAGGCCTCGGACGGGATCGAGGTGATCGAGATCGGCGTTCCGGCCGAGCATGTGACCGAGATCGAGCACACGATCACCCTGCCCACGCCCCATCTGCGCCCCGAGCGGGAATGGGAGGGCCAGCGCTTCGTGCACAACCTGGCCGCGGGGGCCGTCTGGGCGCCCTACCGCCTGCCGGGCTTCATCGCGCGCGACACCACCATCGCCGCCAACACCCGTGGCGTGGCGGGGGTGCAGGTGCTGCGCCGGGGCGACGGCCAGCCCGCCTGGACGCGCCACGATGCCGACATCCTCTTCAGCTTCGTGATGGCGGGGGGCATGACGCTGGAGGGCGAGGGGAAGGACCCCCATCCGCTGACCGCGGGCGATGCCTTCGTCATCCCGCCGGGCCTGGCCACCCGCTATGCCGACGCGACCGGGGATCTGGAGATCCTCGAGGTCGCGCTGCCCGGCGCCTTCCGCACCCAGACGCTCTGACGGGGCACGGGCGCGGGGGGTGGGCCGCGCCCCTCCCCCTTGCGCCTGCCGTGCCGCCGCCGCAGAGTCGCGCGAAACGCCGGAGGCCCCATGACCCTGCTTGCTGCTGCCACCAAGGTTCGCGAGAACGCCTATGCCCCCTATTCCCGGTTCAAGGTGGGGGCGGCGCTGCGCTCGACCGCGGGCGGGCTGCATGTCGGCTGCAACGTGGAAAATGTGGCCTATCCCGAAGGCACCTGTGCCGAGGCGGGCGCGATCGCCGCGATGATCGCCGCGGGCGACCGCCGGATCGCCGAGATTCTGGTGATCGCCGACAGCCCCGCGCCGGTGCCGCCCTGCGGCGGCTGCCGCCAGAAGATCGCGGAATTCGCCGACCCCACGGTGCCGGTGACGCTGTGCACCACCGATGGCGCCAGCCTCACGATGACGGTGGCCGACCTGCTGCCCGGCGCCTTCACGCTGGCGCATATGGACAAGGCGTAAGATGGACGCCCGCGCGATCATCGCGGGGCTGCGGCAGGGCCGCCCGCCGTCAGCCGAGGCGCTCGCCTGGTTCGCCGACGGGCTGGCCAGTGGCGCGGTGTCGGATGCGCAGGCGGGGGCCTTCGCCATGGCGGTATGCCTGAAGGGGCTTGGCCCCGCGGGCCGGGTGGCGCTGACCCGCGCGATGCGGGATTCGGGCGCGGTGCTGGACTGGGATCTGCCCGGCCCGGTGCTGGACAAGCATTCCACCGGGGGCGTGGGCGATTGCGTCTCGTTGCTGCTGGCCCCGGCGCTGGCGGCCTGCGGTGCCTTCGTGCCGATGATCTCGGGCCGCGGTCTGGGCCATACCGGCGGCACGCTGGACAAGCTCGAGGCGATCCCCGGCCTGCGCTGCGACGTGACGGCGGAGCGGTTGCGCAAGGTCACCGCCGATGTGGGCTGCGCGATCGTTGCCGCCAACGCCGGGATCGCCCCCGCGGACAAACGGCTTTACGCGATCCGCGATGTCACCGGCACGGTCGACTCGATCGACCTCATCACCGCGTCCATCCTGTCGAAGAAGCTCGCCGCCGGGCTGGAAGGGCTGGTGCTGGATGTGAAGGCGGGATCGGGCGCCTTCATGAAGACGGTGGACGAGGCGCGGACGCTGGCCGTGGCGCTGGTGGAAACCGCACAGGGCGCGGGCTGCATGACGCGCGCGCTGATTACCGACATGAGCCAGCCTCTGGCCGCCGCGGCGGGCAACGCGCTCGAGGTGGCCGAGGTGCTGGAAACCCTCACCGGCACGTCGGTGAACGCCGCGCTCTGGGATCTGACCGTGGCGCTGGGGGGCGAGGCGCTGGCGCTGGGCGGGCTGGCCGCGGATGCCGAGGACGGCGAACACCGGATCACCGAGGCGCTGGAAACCGGCCGTGCCGCCGAGGTGTTCGGCGAGATGGTGGCCGCGCTGGGCGGGCCGGTGGATTTCGTGGAACGCTGGCCCGACCGGCTGCCCGCCGCGCCCGTCATGCGCCCGCTGACCCCGCCGCGGCGCGGCTTCGTGACGGCCATCGACGGCGAGGCGCTGGGGCTGGCCGTGGTGGCGCTGGGCGGCGGCCGCCAGCGCGAGGGCGACCGGATCAACCCGTCCGTGGGGCTGGCCGACATTGCGGGCATCGGCGAGCATGTCTCGCCCGACCTGCCGCTGGCGATGGTTCACGCCGCCTCCGAGGCCGATGCCGACCGGGTGCAGGCGGCGCTGGTGGCGGCCTTCACCATCGGGGAAACCCCGGTGGACGACCCGCCGCTGGTCTGGGAAAGGATCGGCTGATGGCGCGCGCCTTCCTGATCGTGATGGATTCCGTGGGCATCGGCGGGGCGCCGGATGCGGGGGCCTATTTCAACGGCAGCGTGCCCGATACCGGTGCGAACACGCTGGCCCATATCGCCGCCGCGCGCGGGTTGCGGCTGCCGGTGCTGGACGGGCTGGGGCTTGGGGCGGCGGTGCGGCTGGCCTCGGGCGTGGCGGTGCCGGGGCTTGGCGCCGAACCGGCCGGGCGCTGGGGGGCGGCCACGGAAGTGTCGCGCGGCAAGGACACGCCCTCGGGCCACTGGGAACTGGCGGGCGTGCCGGTGCCCTGGGACTGGGCCTATTTTCCGAATGAAACCCCGGCCTTCCCGCCCGATCTTGTGGCCGCCGTCTGCGCCGAGGCAGGCACCGCGGGCATCCTTGGCAACTGCCACGCCTCGGGCACCGAGATCATCGACCGGCTGGGGGCGGACCATCTGCGGACCGGCTGGCCGATCTGCTACACCTCGGCCGACAGCGTGTTCCAGATCGCCGCGCATGAAGAGGGCTTCGGGCTCGACCGGCTGATCGCGCTGTGCCGCGCGGTGGCGCCGCGGCTGCATGCGATGAAGGTTGGCCGGGTGATCGCACGCCCCTTCACCGGCGCGCCGGGCCGCTTTGTGCGCACCGCGAACCGGCGCGATTTTGCCATCGCCCCGCCTGCGCCGACGCTGCTCGACTGGGTGCAGGGGGCGGGCCGGATGACCCATGCGGTGGGCAAGATCGGCGACATCTTCTCGATGCGGGGGGTGGGTCAGTTGCACAAGGGCAAATCCGACGCTGACCTTTTCGAACATCTTCTGCGGCTCGCAGGGGGTGCAGAGGACGGTTCCTTGACCTTTGCCAACTTTGTCGAGTTCGACAGCCTCTATGGCCACCGGCGCGACCCCGAAGGCTACGGGCGCGCGCTGGAATGGTTCGACGCCCGGGTGGGGGCGCTGTTGCCGCGTCTGCGGTCCGGCGATCTGGCGATCTTCACCGCCGATCACGGCAACGACCCGACCTGGAGCGGCACCGACCACACCCGCGAACGGGTGCCGGTGCTGGTGCAGGGCGCGGGCGCCGGGCCGCTGGGCCTTGTGGCCTTCACCGACATCGCGGCCTCGATCGCCGCGCATCTGGGCGTGCAAAGCCACGGCCCCGGACGGAGTTTCCTATGACTGCCAAGGACTTGCCAAAGGTTGAATTGCACCTGCACCTGGAAGGCGCGGCGCCGCCCGCCTTTATCCGGGGGCTGGCGCGGGAAAAGAAGATCGACATTTCCGGCATCTTCGCCGAGGACGGCAGCTATGCCTATCGCGACTTCTGGCATTTCCTGAAGGTCTACGATGCGGCCACATCGGTCCTGACCTCGCCCGAGGATTACCGCCGCCTGACCCTTGCGGTACTTGAGGAAAGCGCCGCAAGTGGCGTGATCTACACGGAAACCTTCCTGTCGCCCGATTTCTGCGGCGGCCGCGATCTGGGAGCCTGGCGGGAATATCTGGCCGCCATCCGCGAGGCGGGCGAAGAGGGCGAACGCAAGATGGGCATCACGCTGCGCGCCATCGTCACCGCGGTGCGCCACATCGGCCCCGACGCCGCGCGCGAAACGGCACGCTGCGCGGCCGAGACGGCGGGCGACTTCCTGACCGGTTTCGGCCTGGCGGGCGACGAGAAGATGCACCGGCCCAAGGATTTCGCCTGGGCCTTCGACGCCGCGCGCGAGGCGGGGCTGCGGCTCACGGCCCATGCCGGCGAATGGGGCGGCCCCGAGTCGATCCGCGACGCGCTGGCCGACCTGCGCCCCGAACGCATCGGCCACGGCGTGCGCGCGATCGAGGATCTGGCCCTGGTGGACCGGCTGGCCGAGGATGGCGTGGTGCTGGAGGTCTGCCCCGGCTCGAACATCGCGCTGGGGCTCTATCCCGGCTGGCGGCAGCATCCGATCGCCGAACTGGACCGGCGCGGGGTGAAGGTGACGATTTCCACCGACGATCCGCCCTTCTTCCACACCACGATGGCGCGGGAACACGACCGTCTGGCCGAGGCCTTCGACTGGGATGAAGGCCAGTTCCGCCGCATCCACACCCTTGCCGCGCGCGCGGCCTTCTGCGACGAGACCACCCGCGACCGTATCCTCAAGCGACTGGAGGCCCCCACATGACCGAGACCCTGATCGTCGTCGATCACCCGCTGGTGCAGCACAAGCTGACCATCATGCGCGACAAGGACACCTCGACCGCCAGCTTCCGTCGCCTGCTGCGGGAAATCAGCCAGCTTCTGGCCTACGAGGTCACCCGCGGCCTGCCGATGACGACGAAGCGCATCGAGACCCCCCTGTGCGAGATGGACGCCCCATCCATCGAGGGCAAGAAACTGGTGCTGGTCTCGATCCTGCGCGCGGGCAACGGGCTTCTGGACGGGATCCTGGAGCTGGTGCCGGCGGCGCGCGTGGGCTTCATCGGATTGTACCGCGATCCGGAAACGCTGCAGCCGGTGCAATACTACTACAAGGTGCCGTCGGAACTGGATGACCGGATGGTGATCGTGGTCGATCCGATGCTGGCCACGGGCAATTCCTCGGTCGCTGCGGTGGACCTGCTGAAGAAGTCGGGCGCGCGCAACATCCGCTTCATGTGCCTGCTGGCCGCCCCCGAAGGCATCAAGCGCATGCAAGAGGCGCATCCCGACGTGCCGATCATCACAGCGGCAGTAGACAGCCACCTGAACGACCATGGATATATTGTCCCCGGGCTAGGGGATGCGGGCGACCGCATGTTCGGCACGAAATAACGGGTCAAACCCCTTTACTGATTCGAATCAGTCCGGCATGATTCGCCCAAGGTCCAGTTGGGGGTGTCGTGATGCGGTCCAGGGTTGCAGCCGTGGCGGTTCTTGCCGTCTTGTCCGGTCCGACTGTTTCCGGGGCGGACTCAATCTCGCGCATCGGCCCGCCGAAGGAACTGCCGCCCGCCTCGTTCACCGGATCGCAATACGTGGACAGCCGTGGCTGCGTCTACATGCGGGCGGGCTATAACGGCGTGGTGAAATGGGTGCCGCGGATCGGGGATTCGCATCGGGTGCTCTGCGGCTATCAGCCGACGCTGGCCGCCGAAGAGCCGCCTGCCGCCCCGGTTGCCGTCGCCGCGGCGCCCGTGCCTGCCGCGCCGACAGCCCCGATGCCTGCCCCGGTGGCCGCAGCCCCGATGCCCGGCCCTGTGACGCCCGCGCCCGCCACGGCCGCGATCACGCCGCCGCCTGGCTATGCCTGGGTCTGGCAGGACGGTCGGCTGAACCCGCTGCGCGGCCGCGGCACGGCCGAGGGGCAGGCGGCGATGTACCGGGTCTGGACCGACACGGTTCCGATGCGGGCCCTTCCCGCCCCGGCAACGGAGGTTCTGCCCGCGGCCTATGTCGCGCCGGCACCGGCGGGCACCACCCGGCTGTCGACGATGAACGGCCCCGCGGCGCTTCCCGCGCCCACGCAGGCCACACCCGTCCGCGCCGCCGGGGCCTTCGTGCAGGTGGGCAGCTTCTCGGTTGCCTCCAACGCGGCGGGGGCGGCCGCGCGGCTTCGGGCGCTGGGCCTGCCGGTAACGGTGGCGCCGGGGCGGGCGCTGCAATCGGTGCTGGCCGGCCCCTTCGCCGATCCGGCCGCCGCCGAGGCCGCGCTGCGCGCGGTCCGCGGTGCGGGCTTTGCCGACGCCTATCTGCGCGGCTGATCAGGGCCCGCAGATCCCCTGCAACGCGACCCAGTCGCCATCGCTCAGCAGCGGCTTCGGCTGCCCGGTCCGCGCGAAGGGGTCGGCCGCGACCAGCGTCGGATCGCCGCCATTGGCCGGATCGATCGCCGCGGCATAGGGCAGCAAGGGCACATCGGCCGCGGCAAAGCGTCTGGCCAGATCCTCGGGCAGCAGCGTGGCCTCGGGCGCGGTCAGCACCGCCTGGGCATAGCCCTGCAACGCCGCCGCGGGCAGATCGCCTGTGGTCAGAAGCTGAAACGCCCCCTCGATGCCGACCCAGCGCAGCAGCGGCAGCATCGGGTCCTGCCGGTCCGCGCGCATGTCCTCGGCCAGAAGATAGCCCGCGGCCACGTCCGGGCCGTCGTGATCCTCGATCAGGTGGCGGCTCAGCACCAGGATGCCGCCCGGAAGATGCGCGGCGGGCACCGGCGTGTCGCGCAGGATCACCACGGTTTCCTTCGGGTTCGGGCCGAAGATGCGGGCGGTCAGGCGGGCCAGCGGGCGGCGGGCCTGCGCGGCGTGGCAGGGGGTGCCGCTCAGATGCTCAAGGTCGGCCAGCACCGCGCGGCCGATGTCCTGCCGCTTGGTCCAGGGCACCACCCGGGCGGTATGGCTGACCAGCGCGCCGGGCAGCCAGAACACGCCCACCGCCATCACCGCCGCCAGCGCCGCGAACAGAAGCCGCCGTCGCATCCGCCCGGGATGGGGCCGCTGCGCCTCGAGCGCGTCATGCACGGTTTCCAGCGCGCCGATCATCGTGCGGTCGTCGATCTCCAGCGTCTCGCCCGCGGTGCTGGTGCCGGGGCTGTACAGCGCGGGCATCTCGCCGGGGTTCATCCGTTCGACCGCGGGCAGCGACCAGTGCGTCAGCGGCACCTCGCTGCGGCTATCCGACAGGATCAGGGTCGCCTCGCGGAAGGACACGATGACATCGCGGCGCTGCGCGGCAGGGCTTTCGCGCCACAGGCCCTGGCATTCCAGTCGGACGTATTTCTTCAGCGCCGTCATGCGCGGCTGTATTCCTGCCGGTTTGCCCTTTGCCGTGACCTTAGCCGAGCAGGCCGGGTGCCTCAATGGGCGGTGCGGCACGTTCCCGGCGTCGTGTGTCGCTTCCGGGCAGGCAGAGGGGGGCCGGACGGGGCAGACAGGGCGGCGGAGGATCTTGCATGACAGTGCCGCATCGCGCCAACCGCCCGCTGGCGGCTGCCGGACTGATGGTGATTGCCGCGGCGATCATCGGCTTTACCGACAATTTCGTGCAGGTGATCGCCGGGCGGCAGGGGCTGTGGCAGTTCCACCTGACCCGCTCGGCGTTGGCGCTGCCGATGATGGCGCTGGCGGCGCCGGTCCTGGGGCTCAGGCTGCGCCCGACCCGGTGGCGCGGGGTGATCGCGCGCAGCGCGGTGATGTCCACCTCGATGGTGATCTACTTCGGCTGCCTTGCGTTCCTGTCGGTGGCCGAGGTCGCGGCGGGGCTCTTCACCGCGCCGATCTTCGTGCTGTTGATCTCGCGGATCGCCTTCGGGCAGCGGTTCGGGCTGTGGCGGCTGTTCGCGGTCTTCCTGGGCTTCGGCGGCGTCGTGCTGGTGCTGGGGCTGGGGGCGGGGCAGGTGCGGCTTGTCTCGGTCGCGCCGATCGGGGCGGCGGTGCTCTATGCCATCTCGAACATCGCCACCCGCGAATGGTGCGCGGGCGAAAGCGCGGCCACGCTGACGGGCGGCTTCTTCGCGGCGCTGGGGCTCTGGGGCGCCCTGGGCCTGATCCTGGCGGCGCTGGTGCCCCATCTGGTCCCCGCGGGGGCCGATGGCTTCATCCTGCGCGGCTGGGTTGCGCCCGATCTGCCGTTTCTGGCCGTCACCGCGATGCAGGCGGCGGGCTCGCTGATCGGGGTGGGGCTGATGGTGCGCGCCTACCAGCTGGCCGAGGCGAGCCAGGTCGCCGTCTTCGAATACCTGCTGCTGATCGCTTCGGCGATCTGGGGTGCGGTGCTCTGGGGGCAGAGCTTTGGCGCCGGCGCGATCCTCGGCATGGCGGCGATCATCGGGGCAGGGGCGATCATCGCCCTGCGCGCCCGCTTTACGCCCGCGGGGGAACCGGCCACACTGGTCGCATGATCCTGTCGCGCGGCCGCCGCTACCTGTTCCTGCACGCCCCCAAGACCGGGGGCACCGCCCTGACGCTGGCGCTCGAGGCGCGGGCGATGAAGGATGGCATCTTCGTGGGCGATACGCCCAAGGCGCGGGCGCGGGCCGGGCGGCTGAAGGGCGTCAAGACGGCGGGGCGGCTCTGGAAACACTCGGCGCTGGCCGATCTGGACGGGCTGGTCAGCGCCGAGGACCTGCCGGGCCTTTTCGTGCTGACGCTGGTCAGAAACCCCTGGGACCGGGTGGTCAGCTATTACCACTGGCTCAGGGTGCAGGGCTTCGCGCATCCGGCGGTGGGGCTGGCCAAGCTTTTGCCCTTCGGTCAATTCGTCGCCCATCCGCAGACCCGGGCGGCGCTGTCGGCCTGGCCCTATGGTGCCTATGTCCGGGCGCGGGGCGGGGCGGAACGCTGCGACCTGTTCGCCCGGCTGGAACACCTGCAGGCCGATCTGGCCCCGTTCGAGGCGCATCTGGGCTTTGCCCTGGGCCCGGTGGCGCGGTCCAATGCCTCGGACCGCCCGCGCGACTGGCGCCCGTTCTACACGGACGCCACCGCGGCCCTGGTGGCCGAGGTCTGCGCCGAGGATGCGGCCCGCTTCGGCTACGGCTTCGACGACGCGGGCCGCTGAGGCTCAGGCCGCCTTCCGTGCCGTGGCGAAGCGGCCGTAGAAGGTCTGGCCCGTCTCTGCCATCTCGACCAGCAGCCGCGGCGGGGCAAAGCGCAGCCCGTGGCGTTCGGTCAGCCCGTGGCACAGCTCGACCGCACGGGCGGCGCCCAGGATGTCAAGCCAGCTGAACGGCCCGCCCGACCAGGGCGCAAAGCCCCAGCCGAGGATCGCGCCCACGTCGCCTTCGCGGATGTCCATCAGCACCCCCGCCTCCAGCGCGCGCACGGCCTCCAGCACCTGCGCGAACAGCAGCCGGTGCTGTACCTCGGTCAGGTCGGGCTGGGCGGCGGCATGGGGATAGTGCAGCGCAAGCCCCGCCCAGATCCCCTCGCGCTTGCCCGCCGCGTCATAGGCATAGAAGCCCGCCTTCGCCTTGCGCCCCAGGCGGCCCTGATCGGCCATCCAGAACAGCACGTCATCCACCGCGTCATCGGGATAGGCCGCACCCATCGCGGCCTTGGTCGCCTTGGCGATCTTGACCCCAAGGTCGATCGAGGTTTCGTCCACCAGTTGCAGCGGCCCCAGCGGCATGCCGACGAGCCTGGCCGCGTTCTCGATCAGCACGGGCTCCACCCCCTCGGCCACCATGCGGATGCCCTCGTTGATGTAGGGGATGATGCAGCGGTTGGCGTAGAAGAAGCGCGCGTCATGCACCACGATCGGCGTCTTGCGGATCTGGCGGACGAAATCCAGCGCCTTGGCCACCGCGCGCTCGCCGGTGGCCTTGCCGCGGATGATCTCGACCAGCGCCATCTTGTCGACCGGGCTGAAGAAGTGGATGCCGATGAACTGATCGGGCCGCTGCGATGCCCTGGCAAGGTCGGTGATCGGCAGGGTGGAGGTGTTGGTGGCAAAGATGCAGTCGGGCCCGACCACCGCCTCGGCCCGGGCGGTGACGCCCGCCTTCACCGTCGGGTCCTCGAACACCGCCTCGACGATCAGATCCGCGCCCGCGAGGGCCGCGTAATCGGTGGTGGCGGTGATGCGCGAGAGCAGCTCGGCCTTCTGTTCGGGTGTGGCCTTGCGGCGGCTGATCGCGGTGTCCATCAGGTCGGCCGAATGGGCGCGGCCGCGCTCTGCCGCCGCCTGGGCCGCGTCGATCAGCACCACCTCGATGCCCGCCCGCGCCGCCACATAGGCGATGCCCGCGCCCATCATGCCCGCGCCCAGCACACCCAGCTTCTTCACCGCCTGATCGGGGATGCCCGCAGGCCGCACCGCGCCCTTTTCCAGCGCCTCCTTGTTGAGGAAGAGCGACCGGATCATCGCGGTCGACGACGGGTTCATCAGCACCTGGGTGAACCAGCGCGCCTCGATCTTCAGCGCGGTGTCAAAGGGCACCAGCGCCCCTTCGTAGACCGCGGCCAGCAGCGCCTTGGCCGCCGGGTAGACCCCCATCGTCTTGCCATGCACCATCGCCGAGGCGCCGACGAAGTTCATGAAGCCCGCCGCCGAATAGGGCGCCCCGCCGGGCAGCTTGTAGCCCTTCTGGTCCCAGGGTTTCACCAGATCGGCATCGGTTGCCGACAACACCCATGCGCGGGCGGCGGCGACCGGGTCGGCCGCCACCTCGTCGATCAGGCCCGTGGCCTTCGCCGCGCGCGGATCGCTCAACCTGCCTTCCAGCAGCGCGGGCGCGGCCGCAAGCGGGCCCAGCTTGCGCACCAGCCGTGTGGTGCCGCCCGCGCCGGGGAAGATCCCCACAAGGATCTCGGGCAGGCCGATCTTGGCCTTCGGGTTCTCGGCCGCGAAGATCCGGTGGCAGGCCAGCGGCAGTTCCAGCCCGATGCCCACCGCGGTGCCGGGCAGGGCGGCGGCGACGGGCTTGCCGCCCTTCAGCGTCTTGGGGTCCATCCCCGCCCGCTCGATCTTGCGCAAGAGCGCGTGGATGCGCATCGTGCCCTCGAAAAGCCCGCGCGCGGGTTCGGCACCCGCTTCGTCCTTCATCCGGGCGATGACGTTCAGATCCATCCCGCCCGCAAAGTCCTTCTTGCCGCTGGTGATGACGATCCCCTTGACGGCGGGATCGCCCAGGGCGGTATCGACCAGCGCGTCAAGCTGGGCGAGCCCCTCGAGCGACATGACGTTCATCGACTTGCCCGGCACGTCCCAGGTGATGGTGGCCACGCCCTCGGCGTCGGTTGTGTAATGGAAGTCGGTCATCTTTCCTCCTTCGCGCGGCAGGGGCGCGTCATGTGTTCCATTCCGCGGCCACGGTCCCGTCCGGGCGGACGGGACGACGCGGGCGGCCCGAGTTCATCTGGATCAGCCGACCCGGATCGCCCGGCATGTGCCGCGCATCGGGGCCGGCGTGGCGGCCGGTCACCGGGTGGGGGTGGCGGGGGGCGGGGCCCAAGGGGGCATCCGGCCGGCGGGGCATCGGGCACGCGGCGCCCTTTGCCGCGGGGGTCAGCCCTCGGAACTGCTTTGCTGCGGCCGCAGGCGCGCGGTCAGCGCCGCGTGGGCCTGCTGCTGCGCCAGGGCGATGTCGGCGGCCAGAAACTCCAGGCTTTCCTCGGCAATATGCGCCTGTTCCCAGATCGCCTTCCACCGCCCGTCGATCCGCATCAGCGCAAGCCGGCAGTGGTAGGGCGGCACGATGAAGCCGGTCGCGCTGCGGATCTCTGTCCGATGCCCGCCGACGATCATGTCGGGCATCGAGGGCTGGAACTCTGCCCAGAGACAGGTGCGCCGGTATTCCACCAGGCCCTTCGCGATAAGCTGCTGGCGATAGTCGGAAATCAGGATCTCCATCTCCTCGACCGAGGAGACGACAACCTCGCGCGAGCCGGTGGCCATCAGGATCGGCACGCCGATGTGCTGCACGATCAGGCGGAAATCCCCTGTCAGGATGCCGGCCGAGACCGCATCCAGATTGGCCTTGTATATCTCCTGCGCGCTGGCCACCGACACTCCCGCCACATGATCCCGGGACCCCAGGGCGGCCCCACCGCCGGACAACGTAGGCCATCCGCCCGTGGTTTTCCACAGGCCGGAAGGTCAACTTGTCCGAATGATCCGCCGGTCTCGGGAACCGGGGCGGCGCGGCGCGGGCGGCGTTGCATCCCATCGTCAGACGCGCTCGATGATCGTGGCGGCACCCATGCCCGAGGCGATGCAGAGCGTGGCAAGCCCCACCCCCTTGCCGCTGCGTTCCAGTTCGTCAAGCAGGGTGCCGATGATGATCGCCCCGGTCGCACCCAGCGGGTGGCCCATGGCGATGGCGCCGCCGTTCACGTTCACCCGGGCGGGATCGGCATCGAAGGCCTGAAGGAAGCGCAGCACCACCGCGGCGAAGGCCTCGTTCACCTCGAACAGGTCGATGTCGGCGACCGTCATCCCCGCCTCGCGCAGGATCTTTTCGGTCACCGGCACCGGGCCGGTCAGCATGATCGTGGGGTCGGTGCCGATCTTCGCCGTGGCGCGGATGCGGGCGCGGGGGCGCAGCCCATGCGCCTTGCCGAATTCGGCGTTCCCGATCAGCACGGCCGCCGCGCCATCGACGATGCCCGACGAATTGCCCGCGTGGTGGACGTGGGTGATCGCGGCAAGATGGGGGTATTTCATCATCGCCACCTTGTCGAAGCCCGGCATCACCTCGCCCATCTCCTTGAAGCTGGGCCTGAGCGCGCCAAGGCTCTGCATGTCGGTGCCGGGGCGCATGTATTCGTCGCGCGCCAGGATCGTCAGGCCGTTGCGGTCGGTGACGGGCACGATGGAGCGGTCGAAGCGCCCCGCGGCCCAGGCGTCGGCCGCGCGCCGCTGGCTTTCGACCGCCAGCGCATCGCAATCATCGCGCGAAAACCCGTATTCGGTGGCGATGATGTCGGCCGAGATGCCTTGCGGCACGAAATAGGTCTTCATCGCAAGCGAGGGGTCCACCGCGATGGCCGCCCCGTCCGAGCCCATGGCGACGCGGCCCATCATCTCGACCCCGCCCGCGATATAGGCCTGCCCCGCGCCGCCCTTCACCTGGTTGGCGGCAAGGTTCACCGCCTCCATCCCGCTGGCGCAGAAACGGTTGATCGAGAGACCCGGGATCGACTGGTCAAGATCGGACAGCAGCACCGCCGAGCGGGCAAGGCAGCCGCCCTGTTCGCCGATCTGGGTGACATTGCCCCAGATCACGTCTTCGACCGCATGGCCCGAAAGCCCGTTGCGCGCCTTCACCGCGTTCAGCACCCCCGCCGACAGCGCGACCGAGGTGACCTCGTGCAGGCTGCCGTCGGGGCGGCCCTTGCCGCGGGGGGTGCGGACGGCGTCGTAGATATAGGCTTCGGTCATTCTCGTCCTCCTCAGGCCCGGTCGGACGGGTTGCCGGGCATCAGTTCGTAGGGGTGTTTCCAGCCCGGCAGGGCCGCGATGCGGTCAAGCCAGGCGGCGATGGCGGGGAAGGCTTCGCGCGAGAAGCCAAAGGGTTCGGGGTAGTAGAGGTAGCCGCAGCAGGCGAGGTCGGCGAGCGTCGGCGCATCCCCCACCATCCAGGTCCGCCCCGTCAGATGGCGTTCCAGCGTGCCAAGCGCCGCCTGCACCCGGCCTGACAGCCAGCGGATCGCCTCGGCCGGGCGCTTGTCCTCGGGCAGGAAGTTCATCAGGAAGCGCAGCCCGCCCTGCTGGCCGGTGCCCTTCTGCGCGTCCCAGAACAGCCAGCGCATCATCTCGGCCCGCAGCGCGGGCGGGGGCAGGAATTTTCCCGTCTTTTCCGCGATGTGAAGCTGGATCACGCAGGATTGGGTCAGGGTCAGGCCGTCTTCCGTGAAGACCGGCGCCTCGCCCATCTCGTTCAGCGCCAGAAAGTCCGGCGTGCGGCTGCCGCCGTGGAAGAAGTCGACGAAGACGGGCTGCCAGGAGTAGCCCGCAAGCGTCATGGTCAGCGCGGCCTTGTAGGCGTTGCCGCTTTCGCCGAAGCAGTGAAGGTGGGCCGTCATCGCGCGCTCCTGGGGCTGGCGGCAGGCGCGGGGGTTTCACACCCCCGCACCCCCGTGGGATATTTGCGGACAGAAAATTGGGGGCGGCCCGGGCGCCTCACCGCTTGCGGTCCTCGAGTTCGGCCTTGAACAGCCGCAGCCGGTGGCCGAGGTTTTCGGGATGGGTCACGCTGCCGAAGTTCTCGAAGAAGAACACCAGCGCCTCGTCCTGGGTGATGCCCGCATCGTCGGCAAAGCCGCGCAGGCGGCGGTAGGCATCCTCGGTCAGCATGACCGGAAAACGGCGGGTGAAGCGCAGGCGTTTGGGCATCGGTTCCTCCCTTGATGCCCGAGCCTAGAACGCCTCGGCCGCCAGCGCCATCACCGCGGCCGCGCCGCTTTCGATCCGCGCCAGATGCAGGCGGGTGGCGGGAAGCTGGCGGGCCATGTAATAGCGCCCGGTGGCGATCTTGGTCTGATGGAAGGCGGGGTCCGCGGTGCCCGCCGCCAGCGCCGCCATCGCGGCGCGCGCCATCTTCGCCCACATCAGCCCCAGCGCGGTATGGCCGAAGAGGTGCAGGAAGTCGGTCGAGCCCGCCAGCGCGGCATCGGGGCTTTTCATCCCGTTCTGCAGGAAGAACATGGCCGCGGCTTGCAGATCCTTCGACGCCGCCTTCAGCGGTTCGAGGAAGTCGCGGTCCAGCGCCGCGTTGTCGGCATTCTCTTTGATGAAGGTCTTGACCATCTCGAAGAACGCCATGATCGGCTTGCCGCCATCGGCCGCCAGCTTGCGCCCCACCAGATCCAGCGCCTGCACCCCGTTCGCGCCTTCGTAGATCATGGCGATCCGGGCGTCGCGGGCGAACTGGCTCATGCCCCATTCCTCGATGTAGCCATGCCCGCCAAAGACCTGCTGGGCCTGGATGGTGCTGTCGAAGCCCTTGTCGGTCAGGAAGCCCTTGATGACCGGGGTCATGAGAGAGATCATGCTTTCGGCCCCGGCATCGCCCAGCCGGTGGGCGCGGTCGATCAGCTCGGCCCCCCAGAAGGTCAGCGCCCGGGCGCCCTCGATGAAGCTTTTCTGGTCCATCAGCGCGCGGCGGATGTCGGGGTGGACGATCAGCGGATCGGCCGGGCCCGCGGGATTGGCGGCCCCCGTCACGGCGCGGCCCTGCAGGCGGTCCTTGGCATAGGCCACCGCCGCCTGATAGGCGGCCTCGGCCACCGCATAGCCCTGAAGCCCCACGCCCAGCCGCGCCTCGTTCATCATGGTGAACATGTTGCGCATGCCCTTGTGCAACTCGCCCACAAGGTAGCCGGTGGCGCCGTCGTAGTTCATCACGCAGGTGGCATTGCCGTGGATGCCCATCTTTTCTTCGATCTTGCCCGCGCCCAGAGCGTTGCGCGCGCCCAGGCTGCCATCGGCGTTGACGAGGAATTTCGGCACGAGGAAGAGCGAGATGCCGCGCGTGCCCTCGCCGCCGCCGGGCGCCTTGGCCAGCACCAGATGGATGATGTTTTCCGCCAGGTCGTGATCGCCCGCCGAGATGAAGATCTTCTGCCCGGTGATCCGGTAGCTGCCATCCGCCTGCGGTTCGGCCCGGGTGCGGATCAGCCCCAGATCGGTGCCGCAATGCGGTTCCGTCAGGTTCATGGTGCCGGTCCAGTCCAGGCTGACCATCTTCGGCAGGTAGGTGGCCTTCAGCGCGTCGGACCCGTGGGCAAGGATCGCGCCGATCGCGCCGTGCGTCAGGCCCTGGTACATGTTGAAGGCCATGTTGGCCGAGACGAAGATCTCGCCCACCGCCGAGCCGATCAGGTAGGGCAGGCCCTGCCCGCCGTAGTCTTCCGGCAGGTCGAGCCCGTTCCAGCCGCCGTCCTTCATGGCGGCGAAGGCGTCCTTGAAGCCGGCAGGCGTGGTGACCACGCCGTTTTCCAGCCGGCAGCCCTCGCGGTCGCCCACGGCGTTCAGCGGCGCCAGAACCTCGGAGGCCAGCCGCCCGGCCTCGTCGAGGATCGCGGCGGTGGTGTCGGCATCCAGCTCGGCATAGCCGGGCACCGGGCTGGCCGAGACCTGCATGACCTCGTGCAGCAGGAACTGGATGTCCTTGGCGGGGGCGGTATAGGCGGGCATCGTCTGTCTCCCTCAGGCGGTCATTCGGCGGCGCGGGCAAGGCGGGCCAGTTGCCCTTCGCCCCAGGCCAGTTCGGTGGTCAGCTCGGCAATCGCCTCGTCCAGTTCGGCCCGCTGCGCCTGCATCTGCGCCAGCCGGGCGCGCCCCAGCTCGCAGGCGCGGCGCATCTGCGCCTCGTTCACGCTGTCGCGGGCGTAGAGGTCCAGAAGCTGGCGGATGTCTTCCAGGCTCAGCCCGAACCGCTTGCCCCGCAGGATCAGCGTCAGCCGGGCGCGGTCGCGCTTGCCGTAAAGCCGCCGCTGCCCGACCCGTTCGGGGGTCAGCAGCTCTTTCGTCTCGTAGAAGCGCAGGGTGCGGGGCGTCACGTCGAAGGCCGCGCACATCTCGCGGATGGTCATCGGGGCGTCGGTCATGGCTCTGGTTCCGGTTGCCTTCTCGACAGATGGCGGCCTGCGGGCGGGCTGGCAAGGCTGGTTGACGTGCACGTCAAGGAAACGTCACGTCACGCGAGCCTAGCGGCGGCGGCGCACCCGGGGGATGGTGCTGGGCCGCAGGACATACGCGGCTGCCGGGTGGGGCGGCTGGCCGCCGGTGGCCCGCCAGAGCGCGGGCCCCCCACGCCACAGCCAGACCGGCAGCGTCAGCACCACCCCCGCGACGAAGCCGCCGACATGGGCCGAATAGGCGACACCGCCCTGCGCCGGATCGCTGAACGCACCCTCGACCGCCTGCAGGACGAACCACAGCCCCAGCACCGCCCAGGCGGGCACCACGAAGACGCGGAAGAAGACCAGGAACACGAAAAGAAGATCGATGCGCGCGCGGGGAAACAGCAGCAGATAGCCCCCCATCACCCCCGCGATCGCCCCCGAGGCGCCGATCATCGGCAGGCGCGATCCGGGGTCGATCGCGATCTGGCAGCCCGCCGCCGCCAGCCCGCACAGCAGGTAGAACGCCAGGAAGCGGACACGGCCGAAGGCGTCCTCGAGGTTGTCGCCGAAGATCCACAGGAACAGCATGTTGCCCAACAGATGCAGCCAGCCGCCATGCAGGAACATCGAGGTGACGAAGGTCTCGAGCCCATGCCCGGCGGTGACGCGCGCGGGGATCAGCGCCCAGTCGGCATAGAACCGGGCCAGCGCCGCGTCGCTCTGGAAGGCGGGCAGGCCCAGCAGGAAGATCGCCACATTGGCCACGATCAGAGCCCGCGTGACGACAGGCGTGGTGGCCGAGGGGTTGTGATCGCGGATCGGGAACATGGGCGAAGCGTTCCCGATCCGGTCGCGGGCGTCAAGCTTGTGGCCTTGGGCGGGCCTGGCTCAGGCGTCCGACACCTCGGCCAGCAGCCGCGCGTTGCCGCCCGAGGCGGTGGTGTCGATGCAGACGTGCCGCTCGATCAGCACGCGGGCCGCGTCGGGTTCCTCTGTCAGCAGGGGCAGGATCGGGCCGGGCCGGGCGGCCAGCGCCTGCGCGAAGGCGCGTGCCTCGGCGGCCTCGCCCCACCAGAGCGCGGCAGAAAACCCGGCAAGGCCGGTCAGCGCCGCGGCCGCCAGCGCCCCTTCGGCCGCCACCGCGACGCCCCCGGCCGCCTGCACCAGGGCCACCTGCCGCGCCGCGGTCTGGGCGCCGGGGCCAAGGCACAGCACCGGATCGCGGGGATAAAGCGACAGCCGGTTCGATTCGCCCGTGGGCCCCGGCAGTTCCAGCACCCGTACCGCGCCCCGCACCGCCTGCGCGGCGGCAAGCTGCGCCTGCACGCGGCCGGGATCGGCGGGCCTGTCCCAGGTGCCGCCCGCGGGGCAGGGGCCCTGCACGAAGCGGCCAAGATAGTCCGGCCCCCCGGCCTTCGGCCCGGTGCCCGACAGCCCCTCGCCCCCGAAGGGCTGGCTGCCCACGACCGCGCCGATCTGGTTGCGGTTGACATAGGTGTTGCCCGCCCGGATGCGGTCGACCACCTGCTGCACCCGGTCGTCGATCCGTGTGTGCAGCCCGAAGGTCAGCCCGTAGCCGGTGGCGTTCACCGCATCGATGACGGCGGCGATCTCGCCCGCGCGGAAGGTCGCGATGTGCAGCACGGGCCCGAAGATCTCGCGCGTCATCTGGTGGATGCCCTCGACCCGGATCACGGTCGGCGCGATGAAATGGCCCCGCGCCGGGGGGGCCAGTTCCTTCAGCACCCGCCCGTCGGCGCGCGCCTGCGCGATGTAGGCCGCGATCGCCCCCTGCGCCTCGGGGTCGATCACCGGACCCACGTCGGTCGCCAGCGCCCAGGGGTCGCCCAGCGTCAGTTCGTCCATCGCGCCGAACAGCATTTCCTGCACCGTCTCGGCCACGTCCTCTTGCAGATAGAGGCAGCGCAGCGCCGAGCAGCGTTGCCCGGCCGACTGGAAGGCGCTGGCCAGGATGTCGCGCACCGCCTGTTCGGGCAGCGCGGTCGAATCCACCACCATCGCGTTCAGCCCGCCGGTTTCGGCGATCAGCGGGGCGGTGGGGGTACCGGTCGCCGCCATGCTGCGGCGGATCGCCAGCGCGGTGTCGGTGGACCCGGTGAAGGCCACCCCCGCCAGCCGCGGATCGCGTGTCAGCGCCGCACCCACCGCGCCATCGCCCGGCAGCAGGTGCAGCACCGCGCCGGGAACCCCCGCCTGATGCAGCAGGCGGACGGCCAGCGCTGCGATCAGCGGGGTCTGTTCGGCGGGCTTGGCGATCACCGCGTTCCCCGCCGCCAGCGCCGCCGCCACCTGCCCGGTGAAGATGGCCAGCGGGAAGTTCCAGGGCGAGATGCAGGCGAAGGTGCCGCGCGGGGGTGCGGTCAGCCGTTCCGCCCCTTCGGCATAGTAACGCAGGAAGTCGGTCGCCTCGCGCAACTCGCTGACCGCATCGGCCAGCGTCTTGCCCGCCTCGCGCGCCAGCAGCGTGAAAAGGGGGCCGAACTCCGCCTCGTAAAGCGCGGCCGCGCGGCGCAGCACGGCGGCCCGTTCGGCGGGGGGGGCCTGCCAGACCTCGGCGCCTTCCAGCGCGGCCTCCACCTCATCGGGGCCCGCGGGCACCACGCGGCCCACGATGTCGTCCGGGGCGGCCGGGTTCGGCACCGCCGCGCCATCGCCCGCCACCAGCACGCCCATCACCAGCGGCGCCGCGTGGAACGTCTCGTGCCGGCTGGGGGCCCGTGCGGCCTCGATGGTCGCAAGGTCGCCCTCTGCCGTCAGGTCGAACCCGCGCGAATTGCCGCGCGCGCCGAAGAGGTCGGGGCCGCGCCGGATCGCCGGGCTCGCAGGCGCGGGCAGCACCGCCTCGACCGCCGCGAAGGGGCAGGCCGCGACCGCCTCGGGCGGCACCTCGGCGTTCACGATCTGGTTCACGAAGGAACTGTTCGCCCCGTTTTCCAGAAGCCGCCGCACCAGATAGGCCAGCAGATCGCGATGCGCCCCCACCGGCGCATAGATGCGGCAACGGGTGCCGTGGTCGGCGTGCACGATGTCATGCAGCCGCTCGCCCATCCCGTGCAGGCGCTGGAATTCGAAGGCGCCCTTGTCCCCCGCCATCTCGAGGATTGCCGCGACCGTATGGGCGTTGTGGGTGGCGAACTGGGGATAGATCCGGTCGGTCATGCCCAGAAGCGTCTTCGCATTGGCGATGTAGCTGACATCGGTCGCCGCCTTCCGGGTGAAGACGGGGAAGCTTTCCAGCCCCAGCACCTGCGCGCGCTTTACCTCGGCATCCCAATAGGCGCCCTTCACCAGCCGGACCATGATCCGCCGGTCAAGGCGGCCCGCCAGCGCGTAAAGCCAGTCGATCACCGCCCCCGCGCGCCGCCCGTAGGCCTGCACCACCACCCCGAACCCGTCCCATCCGGCCAGCGCCGGATCGGCCAGCACCGCCTCGATCACCTCGAGCGACAGCGTCAGCCGATCCGCCTCTTCCGCGTCGATATTGAAGCCGAGGCCCGCCGCCTTGGCCAGCCCGGCCAGCGCCCGCACCCGCGGCACCAGCTCGGCCATCACACGCGCACGCTTGGCCACCTCGTAGCGCGGATGCAGCGCCGAGAGCTTGACCGAGATGCCGGGGTTTTCGCGGATGTCGCGGCTTTTGCAGGCCCCGGCGATCGCCCCGATGGCGCGGGAATAGGCCAGATGGTAGCGCCGCGCGTCGGCTTCGGTCCGTGCGGCCTCGCCCAGCATGTCGTAGCTGTAGGTGAAGCCGCGCGATTCCATCGCCTGCGCCCGCTCCATCGCGGCCCCGATGGTCTCGCCCAGCACGAACTGGCGGCCCATCTCCTTCATCGCGCGCGCCACCGCGCCCCGGATCACCGGCTCGCCCAGCCGCTTCACGGCGGCGCGCAGGTGGCCCACGATGCCGGGCTCGCGGTCCTCGAGCACCTTGCCGGTCAGCATCAGCGCCCAGGTCGAGGCATTCACCAGCGACGAGGCCGACCGGCCCAGATGCCGCCCCCAGTCCGACGGCGCGATCTTGTCCTCGATCAGCGCATCCATCGTTTCGGCATCGGGCACCCGCAAGAGCGCCTCGGCCAGGCACATCAGCGCGATGCCTTCTTCGGTCGACAGCCCGTATTCCGCCAGGAACACTTCCATCAGCCCGGGCTTCACGCTGGCGCGGATGCGGGCGACCAGATCGGCGCCCGAGGCCGTGATGCGCGCCCGCGTGGGCCCGTCCAGCGCCGCGGCATCGATCAGGCGGGCCAGCACCGCGCCCTCGGGCGCCAGTGTTCCGGCAGCGATGCGGGCCTTGAGGTCGTCGAGCGTGCTTTCCATCGGCTGAGTCTCCCGTTTCACCGATCATATCGCGCTGGACGCAGGCGGGTTTCCCGAAGATGATCGACATGCAGACCAGATGGCCTGCAAAGGGGCGCCATGACAGAGCTTGATTCCTTTGATCGCGCGATCCTGCGGGAGCTGTCGGCCGATGGCCGGATCAGCGTCATGGAACTGGCCCGCCGCATCGGGCTGTCGAAATCGCCCACCCAGGCGCGGGTCAAGCGGCTGGAGGGGGCGGGCGTGATCCTGGGCTACCGTGCGCTGCTGGACCCGATCCGCATGGGGCAGGCGCATGTGGCCTTCGTGCAGTTGCGGCTGAGCGACACCCGCGAGGCGGCGTTGCAGGCCTTCAACCGCGCGGTGGCGGCGATCCCCGAGATCGAGCAGTGCCACATGATCGCGGGCGGGTTCGACTATCTGCT
Organism: Pseudomonadota bacterium; assembly: GCA_021845805.1. GTDB lineage: Bacteria > Pseudomonadota > Alphaproteobacteria > Rhodobacterales > Rhodobacteraceae > Solirhodobacter. The sequence continues at coordinate 54,302 of JAJZVD010000008.1, forward strand.
GAAGGTGCGCACCGCCGACATCGCGGATTACCGCCGGGTGCTGGCCGAACGGCTCTCGGCGCTGCCGCATGTGGCGGCGACCTCGACCTATGTGGCGATGGAGGCGGTGAAGGAGAGCCCGCTCTGACCCCCTCGCGCCCCTTGCCAGCCATCAGCCCCCATGCTTAACCGGCGCCGGGCCCGCGTGGTGGAACGGTAGACACAGGGGACTTAAAATCCCTAGCCGCACGGCGTGCCGGTTCAAATCCGGCCGCGGGCACCAGCGGGCGAGGGCCCGCGGGAGGCGCGTTCCCCTGAAGCGCAGACCGCCCCCGGGCCAGCGCCCGACCGCCCTGATGGGCGGGCGCTTATGGAGCGTCGGGCGCGGGCTCGCCCGGGGGAGAGGCCGCAGGATAAAGCACAGACCGTCACCCGCTCAGCGCCCCCCGCGGTCGGGGCGTTGGTCCTGTGGTGTGAGAGACGGAGTGGGCAGGCGCCACGCATCCCCCCGGCCCGGGGGAGCAGCGCGAAGCGCCCCCGGGCCAGCGCCCGACCGCCCTGATGGGCGGGCGCTTCCGAAGCGGCGGGTTCGGTCTCACCCTAGGGAGGAGCCTTGCCATGAAGCACAGACCGTCACCCGCTTAGCCCCCACCCGCGGTCGGGCGCTGGCCCCGTGGTGTGAGAGACGGAGTGGGCGGGCGCTCCTTGGCCGAACCGCGCGGGCTCACCCTAGGGAGGAGCCTTGCCATAAAGCGCAGACCGTCACCCGCGCAGCGCCCACCCGCGGTCGGGCGTTGCCCCTCTGTTGTGAGAGACGGCGTGGGCAGGCGCCACGCCTCCCCCCGTTCCGCCCAACAGCCCCCGAGGTGCTCGCCCCCTCAGGTGCGCACGCCTGCGAACCGGGTCTGCCAGTCGGCGCGTTCCTCGTCGGTGATCTTGCGGAACAGCACGTCCGGCACCGTGAAGGCATGGCCTGCGGGCAGCACCTCGAGCGCGGCGGCGATGTCGCCGGGCCAGCTCCAGTCCTCGCAGCCCATCGCGGCCATCATCGCGGCGGCGGCGTCCGGGATGAACGGGGCCGAGAGCACGGCGTAAAGCCGGGTGAGGTTCAGCGACAGCCGCACCTGCGCCGCGGCGGCGGCGGCATCGGTCTTGACCACCGTCCAGGGCGCGGCGGATTGCAGGTATTCGTTGCCCGCCACCCAGATCGCGCGCAGTTCCGCCGCGGCCTTGCGGACCTCCATCGCCTCCATCAGCCCTTCATAGGCGCGGATGCGGGCGGTCAGCTCGCCGATCAGGATCTCTTCGCGCGGGCCGGTCGCGCCGCCCTCGGGCACCACCTCGCCGAATTTCGAGCGGCAGAACTTGGTGATGCGCGACACGAAATTGCCCAGCACGTCGGCCAGGTCCTTGTTCACGCTGGCCTGGAAATTCTCCCAGGTGAATTCGCTGTCGCTGCTTTCGGGGGCGTGGGACAAGAGCCACCAGCGCCAGTAATCGGCGGGCAGGATCGACAGCGCCTGGTCCATGAACACGCCGCGGCCCTGGCTGGTCGAGAACTGGCCGCCATCGTAGTTCAGGTAGTTGAACGACTTGATGTAATCGACCAGCTTCCACTGCGCCCCGCCCGCCCGGTTCGCGCCGATGATCGTGGCGGGGAAGCTCAGCGTGTGGAAGGGCACGTTGTCCTTGCCCATGAACTCGATGTAGCGCACGTCCTCGGCGCCCTTGTCGGTGCGCCACCAGCGCTGCCAGGCTTCGTCGCCCAGACCCTGCGCGTCGGCCCATTCGGCGGTGGCGGCGATGTATTCGATGGGGGCGTCGAACCAGACGTAGAAGACCTTGCCATCCATGCCCTGCCAGGGCGCGCCCTCGAACTGGGCGGGTACGCCCCAGTACAGGTCACGGGTGATGCCGCGGTCCTGCAATCCTTCGCCGTCGTCCAGCCACTTCAGCGCGATCGAGGTGGTCAGCACCGGCCAGTCGGATTTCGAGGTGATCCAGGCCCGCAGATCCTCGCGCAGCGACTTCTGCCTGAGGTACAGGTGCTTGGTCTCGCGCACCTCGAGCCGGGTCGAGCCCGACACCGCCGAGCGCGGGTTGATCAGGTCGGTCGGGTCAAGCTGCTTGGTGCAGTTCTCGCACTGGTCGCCGCGGGCCTTGTCATAGCCGCAGTTGGGGCAGGTGCCCTCGATGTAGCGGTCGGGCAGGAAGCGGTTGTCGTCGATGGAAAAGACCTGCTGTTCCGCGACCTCGGCGATCAGCCCCTGTTCGCCGAGCGTCCTGGCGAAATACTGGGTCAGCGCCCGGTTGCGCGCGCTGGACGAGCGGCCGAAATGGTCGAACGACAGGCGGAACCCGGCGCCGAGCGCCTTCTGCACCTCGTGCATCTCGGCGCAATAGGCCTCGACCGGCTTGCCCGCCTTGGCGGCGGCAAGCTCCGCGGGCGTGCCGTGTTCGTCGGTCGCGCAGATGAACATCACCTCGTGCCCGCGCGCACGCAGGTAGCGCGCGGTCAGGTCGGCCGGCAACTGGCTGCCCACAAGGTTGCCCAGATGCTTGATGCCGTTGATGTAGGGGATCGCCGAGGTGATCAGAATCCGTGCCATGCGTCCGCGCCTTTCATCCCGTTCGCGCGGTGTTTAGCGCCCATGGGGCCGAAGGGCCAGAGCCTAGCGCAGCGGGGTCTCTCCGGCGTGAAAGGCTGGATGGACGGGCGCATGGGTTCCCGCGGCACCGGGGGAGCCCTGCGCTGCACCCGCCCGCGGTCGGGCGCGGGCCCTGTGTGGGGAGAGACGGGGTGGGCGGGCGCCACACATCCCACCGGGCCGGGGGAACAAGCGAAGCGCCCCCGGGCCAGCGCCCGACCGCCCCCAAGGGCGGGCGCTTCCTGAGCGTCGAGGGCGGGCGCATCCGAGGGAGAGGCCGCACCATAAAGCGCAGACCGTCACCCGCTCAGCGCCCCCCCGCGGTCGGGCGCGGGCCCTGTGTGGGGAGAGACGGGGTAGGCGGGCGCCACGCCTCCCACCGGCCCGGGGGAACAGCCCCGAAGGTGCCCCCCGTGCCAGCGCCCGACCACCCGCACCGCGCGGGCTCACCCGCGGGGGGACATCGCCATAAAGCGCAGACCTTCACCGATGCAGCGCCCACCCGCGGTCGGTCGCGGGCCCTCTGATGCACGAGAGGCAGGGTCCGCGCCCAGCCCCTCGGTCACGTCCCCCCTCAGCGTCCGTCCTCGGGCGGGGCGTCGCGCAGCGGCTGTTGCAGCTTGCCGATCAGGAACGAGGTGCGCGGCTCGGACACGAAACGGGTGCGGTGGCCGCGGCTGGGGCGGGCCTTCATCCGCGCCAGCCCGTAGACGATCAGAAGCCCGTTGGTCAGCGCGACGAAGGCGAACATCGATCGCGGACCGGCGAAGGTGATCAACGACGAGGCGATGATCGGGCTGGCCATCGCGCCGCCCGCCCACAGGAACATCTGCGCAGCCGACAGTTCCACCCGCTCGTGGCTTTCGGCAAAGTCATGCCCATGCGCCGACGACACGGAATAGAGCGGGAAGGTGGTGAACCCGTAAATCGCTGCCGTCACCATCACCGGCACCGTGCCCAGATGCGCCATCACCACCGTCAGCCCCGCCGCGCAGATCGTGCCGAAGGCCAGCCCCACGATGACCCAGCGCCGGTCATAGCGGTCGGCGATGGCCCCCATCGGCAATTGCGAGACCCAGCCCCCCGCGACATAGGTTGCCAGAAACAGCGCGATCTGATGCGCCGTAAGCCCCACCGCCGCGCCATAGAGCGGGCCCACCATCCGGAAGGCCGATCCGGTGACGCCCGCCACCACCACCCCCACTGCGCCCAGCGGCGAGCAGTCCCAGGCCAGCTTCGGCCGCAGCCGCGGGGTTTCGGGCATCGGCGGCTGTTCCATCCGCGTCAGCGCCACCGGAAAGAGCGCCGCCGCACAGAAGATGGCCAGCACGTTGTAGGAGATGAAACTGGAGGCCGGCAGCACCCCGATCAGAAGCTGCGCGCCGAAGCTGCCGCCCGCATCGACGGTGCGGTAGATCCCCATCGTCCGCCCGCGCGAGGCATTGGTCAGCCGCGCGTTCAGCCAGGCCTCGATGATCGTGTAGCAGCCTGCCACGCAAAGCCCCGACAGCATCCGCATCCCCATCCAGGCATAGGGATTGACGATCATCATGTGCAGCAGGATGCCGATCACCCCGGCCGCGGCATAGGCCGCGAAGGCGCGGCTGTGGCCGACCTCGCCCATCAGCCGCGGCGCCCACCAGCAGCCCAGCAGAAAGCCCACGAAATGCGCCGATCCCAGCATCCCGATCTGGGCATTGGTGAACTGCATCATCAGCCCCGACAGGGCGTCAAGCGGCGCCACGCCCCCGGTGCCCAGTTGCAGCAGCACGTCGGACAGGAACAGGGCGGCGAAGGTCAGAAGAAGGCGCATCGTCAGGGTACGGCACGGGGCATGATCCGGCCACCCTCGGGCGGCGGGGCGGGGCTTGCGCCTCCTTCACCGGCATCGCGGTGTCGTATTCCGCCCATTCGCCTCACGGCGGCGTGATCGGGCGCGCGCCCCCTTGCCGCCGCCGCTGCCTTCGGTAGGGTCCGCCCCCAACCCCGGGCGCGCGTGGCGCCCCGCACCGGAGACCGGCGATGAAAATGCTTTCCCTTGGCCAGAGCGGCCTGACCGTTTCGGAATACTGCCTTGGCACCATGACCTTCGGCAACCAGACCGGCCCCGCCGATGCCCATGCCCAGATCGACGCGGCGCTGGCGGCGGGGGTGAATTTCATCGACACGGCCGAGATGTATCCGACCCAGCCCGTGCGCGCCGAGACCGTGGGCCGGACCGAGGAGATCATCGGCGACTGGCTGGCGACATCGGGCCGGCGGGGCGAGGTGGTGCTGGCCACCAAGCTGACCGGGACGGGCCAGAAGATGGTGCGCGACGGCGCGCCGGTGAACGGCGCCACGCTCGTCGCGGCGGCCGAGGCCTCGCTCCGGCGGCTGAAGACCGATGTCATCGACCTTTACCAGATCCACTGGCCCAGCCGCGGGTCGTATCACTTCCGGCAGAACTGGGGCTTTTCCCCCGCCCGGCAGGATCGCGCCGCGACCGTGGCCCACATGACAGAGATGCTCGAGGCGCTTCAGGGCCTGGTGCAGGCGGGCAAGGTGCGCGCCTTCGGTCTGTCGAACGAAAGCGCCTGGGGCACGGCGCTGTGGCTGCGTCTGGCCGAGGAACACGCGCTGCCCCGCGTGGTCTCGGTGCAGAACGAATACTCGCTGCTCTGCCGTCTGGCGGATACCGACATGGCGGAACTGTGCCACAACGAGGATGTGACGCTGTTGGCCTTCTCGCCGCTCGGGGCGGGGCTGCTGACCGGGAAATACGCAGGCGGCGCGGTGCCCGACGGCTCGCGCAAGGCGGCCACGCCGGATCTGGGCGGTCGGGTCAGCCCGCGGGTGGATGCCGCGGTGGCGGCCTATCACGCGGTTGCGCGCCGCCACGGGCTTGACCCGGTGCGGATGGCGCTGGCCTGGACAAGGGCGCGGCCCTTCCCGGTGATCCCCATCCTGGGCGCCACCACGCGGGCGCAACTGGACCACGCGCTGGGCGCCGCCGGGATGATTCTGCCCCCCGAGGTGATGGCCGAGCTTGACGCCACCCACCGCGCGCATCCGATGCCCTATTGACCGGGCGGTCTGCGCCCGCCCGCCCGCCCGAGGCTGTGAACGGCTTGCCCTTGCCAGCGGGCGCGGTTTGGGGCCTTGTCAGACCTGTGTCCGCTGAACGCCCGGGGGGTTTCGTGCGCCGTCTGCCGCTGTGCCTGCTGATCCTGACCGCCCTGGCCGGATGCGGCATGGGCAAGAACGCGCCGCCGCCGCTGCCCCCGGTGGGGGCGGCCAGCGTCGCCCTGTCGAAGGCCGCCTGCGACCGCGGCGGGGGGCAATGGGCGGGCACGGCGGGCAAGGGGATGCTGTGTTTCCGCACCCCCGCCGATGCGGGCAAGTCCTGCGACCGCGGCAACCAGTGCAGCGCAGGCTGTCTGGCCAAGAGCCATACCTGCGCCCCGATCACACCGTTGCTGGGCTGCCAGCAACTGCTTGACGACTACGGACAGACGGTGACCCAATGCGTAAGCTGAGCCTTGCCCTGCTTCTGGGCCTCGCCGCCTGTGCCGCCCCGATGCGGGAGCCGTCGTTCCGTCCGCATGGCGGCGGCATCTATTCCACCGCCGGGCTTGACCCCGCGCGGATCATGGGGCGGTGGCATGAGGTGGCCGGGTTCTACGATCCCACCCGGTCGGGCTGCGCCACCGGCCTGACGCAGGTGGCCGCGGGCAGCGCGGGCACGCTGCGCCTGACCATCGGCGACTGCGCCGGGCTCGGTCCGCGCACCGTCACCGCGCTGCCGGGGGATGCGGCCGGGCGCTATCGCCCCGACCTGCCCGGGCGGCTGGGCGACACCTGGTGGGTGCTCTGGGTCGGCAGCGACAATGACGTGATGGTGATCGGCACGCCCTCGGGCCGGTTCGGCGCGATCCTGAGCCGCACGCCCACCCTGCGCCCCGATCTTTACGAGGCGGCGCGGCAGGTGCTGGATTTCAACGGCTACGACCTTGCCCAGTTGAAGCCCGTGGCGCGCTGAGCGCCCGGGTCAGCCCGCCACCCCTTCGCGCAGGGTACGCAGGTACTGCGGCACGTCGCGGGCGCCGATCGCGGCCTCGCGCACCAGCCCGTCGAAATGCTGGGTGAAGGCCGCCACCCGGTCGCTGTCGCGGAAGGCCAGGTAATGGCGGCCCAGGTAGACCACCGCCAGAAGCGGCCCGAAGACCGTGATCGGCGCCGAGAACAGCCGCCGCGCATCGAAGAGGTAAAGCCGCAGCGCGGGGTAAAGCTGGTCCAGCAGGTGCAGGAGCCAGTCGATCTGCTCGCGGCGCAGCGCGGCCGAGAGGCCGACATAATAGCCCGTGGCGCTGGCAAAGGACGCCAGTTCGTGCAGCGGAAGGGCGATTTCGTAATCCGACCGCGCCGCGCGCATCCAGCGCAGGCGGTCCTCGCTGGCGCCGATCGCCTGCTCGGCGCTGCGGCCAAGCTGCGGCTCGTATTCCCAGCGCAGCATCTCGCGGGTCTTCAGCATGTCGGGCAGGGTGGCCGGTACATGCCGGATCTTGTAGCCCGCCGCCTCCTGGTGCCAGGCGAAGATGCGCTCGTCGATCAGCGCGCGCGGCGCCTCGGTCATCGACAGCGAGGTGGCCAGCAGATCGGCCACCCGTTCGGGCCGGTCGCTGAGCCCCAGAAGCCAGTCAGCCGAAACCCCCAGCGCCGCGGCGCATTCCGCCGCCACCTGCGCATTGGGCAGCCGCCCCGCATCGCCTGCAAGAAGCTGCGAGACGGTCGAGCGGTCCACCCCCACGGTGCGGGCCAGCGCGCTCTGGCTCAGCCCCTTCTCGGCCATGCCCTGGGCCAGGCGGGTGCGGAACAGGTCGGCGCGGGTGCGTTTGTCGATTCGATGCGGCATGTGTTGAATCATATCACAGGTGTTGCGTTGGTGTTGCGCAAGTTCCGAATTCCCGCGGGTTGGTCGGCGGTGCTACGCCAATCGCACCGAACAGACCAAGGGGGCGATCTTGCACGAGGAAACGGTTGGGCCGGTGGAATGGCCCACGATCCTGCTGCTGGTGGCGACCTATGCGGTCTGGGCGCTGGGCACCACCTGGCTGGTGGCCTGGTCGCTGCCGCTGGCCATCGTGGTGACCGGGGTGGCGATCGCGCAGTTCTCCTCGCTTCAGCACGAGGTGCTGCACGGCCATCCGTTCCGCAACGCCGCGCTGAACCATGCGCTGGTGTTCCCGGCGCTGTCGCCCTTCATCCCCTTTCTGCGCTTTCAGCAGACCCACCTGGCGCATCACCACGACCCGATCCTGACCGACCCCTATGACGACCCGGAGTCGAACTTTCAGGACCCGGCCGTCTGGGCGCGGATGCCGCGTCGGCTCAGGGCGGTGTTCCGGCTGAACAACACGCTGCTGGGGCGGATGCTGATCGGCCCGGTGCTGGGCACGGCGCTGTTCCTGCGCGGCGACATCCGGCTGCTGCGGGCGGGCGATGCCGGGGTGGCGCGGGCCTGGCGCCTGCATGCGGGGGGCGTCGGGCTTCTGCTTCTGTGGCTCTGGGGGGTGGGGGCGATGCCGGTCTGGGCCTACCTGGCTGCGACCTGGCTCGGCTACGGGCTTCTGAAGATCCGCACCTACCTGGAACATCGCGCGCATGAAAAGCCGCGCGCGCGCACCGTCATCATCGAGGACCGCGGGCCGCTGGCACTTCTGTTCCTGAACAACAACCTGCATGTCGTGCATCACCAGCACCCGGCAGTGCCGTGGTACCGGCTGCCCGCGCTTTATGCCGAGGGGCGCGCCCGCTTTCTGGCCTGCAACGAAGGTTACGTCTACCGCTCCTACGCGCAGATCTTCCGCACCCATCTGGTGAAGGCCAAGGACCCGGTGCCGCATCCCCTGTACCGCGGCCGCTGAACGGGGGTTCCGCCCCGGCGGGGCGCGTGCCACAAGGGCCCGATGATGCCCCTGTGGATTCCCGTCACCCTCTTTGCCGCGACCGTGCAGGCGATCCGCTTCTCGTTGCAGAAGCGGTTGAAGGGGATTGGCCTGTCGACCGGGGGGGCAACCTTTTCGCGTTTCTTTTTCGCGGCCCCGCTGGCGGCGCTGGCGGCGGCGGTGCTGATCTGGGCCGGGGGGCAGGGGATGCCCGCGCTGGGGGCCCGGTTCTGGGCCTTCGCGGTGGCAGGCGGGATCAGCCAGATCCTGGCCACCTTCTTCACCGTCGCCCTGTTTTCGCAGCGAAGCTTCGCCGTGGGCATCGCCTTCACCAAGACCGAGACGGTGCAGGTTGCGCTGTTCTCGGGGCTGATCCTGGGCGATCACCTGACGGGCTGGGGTTGGCTTGCGGTGCTGCTGGGCGTGGCGGGCGTGATCCTGCTGTCGCATCCGCCCCGGGCCAGCGGCGAGACGTTGTTCAACCGCGGCACGCTGCTGGGTCTGGCGGCGGGGGCGCTGTTCGGGATTTCGGCCATCGGCTATCGCGGCGCGACGCTGGAGATTGCGCGCGACGATCCGCTGTTGCGCGCGGCGCTGGCGCTGGCCTGCGTCACGACCTTCCAGACGCTGGCCATGGGCGCCTGGCTGCGCTGGCGCGAGCCGGGCGAGATCACCCGGGTCGCCCGGGCCTGGCGGCCGACCGGGCTTGTCGGGCTTGCGGGCGTCGTGGGCTCGTTCGGCTGGTTCACCGCCTTCACGCTGGAAAACGCCGCCTATGTGCGCAGCCTGGGCCAGATCGACCTGGTGCTGTCGGCGGTGATCTCGGTCATCTGGTTCCACGAACGGCTGCGCCTGGCCGAGGTGGTCGGGATGTTGCTCCTGATGGCGGGGATCGTGCTCATTGTGGAGATGGGGTAAGCCGCTCGCCCCGCCGCTGCCGACCGCAGGACGGGCGCGGTGGGATGAGAGAGACGGGGTGGACGGACGCACCGCCTCCCCCGGCCCGGTGAGCAGCGCGAAGCGCCCCCGGGCCAGCGCCCGACCGCCCCGGAGGGCGGGCGCTTCCGTTACGGACCCGCGCGGCCTCACCCGCGGGAGGAACCTCACCATGAAGCACAGACCGTCACCCGCTCGGCGCCCCCCTCGGTCGGGCGCTGGCCCTGTGTGGTCAGAGACGGTGTGGGCGCGCGCCGTGCCTCCCCCCGCCCTAGTTCCCCGCCGTGCCGGCTGCGGGTTCCGCGGCCTTCTCGCGTGCGGCGTCGCGGCGGGCGTGGCGTTCCATGCTCTGCTCCAGCCGGTCGGCGAAGGCGGCGCGCTCGGCCGGGGTCATCGCGGCGATGCGTTCCATCAGCAGCCGCTGGCCCAGGCCCAGCCAGGTGTCGGTGCGCGCCTTCTGCCGCACCATCACGTCGGCAAAGACCTGCGGGTCGTAGACCGGCGTCCTCAGCGCCGCCAGCAGCGCTTGCAGGTCCGACCGCATCTCGGCCCGCTGGGCGCGCAAACCCTTGGCCTGTTCGACGAACGCATGTTGCAGCGCCGTGCGATCCTCGGGCGAGAGCGCCTCTGTGAAGGGTCCGAAGGCAAGGTTGCGCACCGGCGGCAGCGGTGGCCGCAACTCGTGCCGCAGCGCGAGCCCGCCCAGCGTGCCAAGGATCACCAGGTTCAGCCCCAGCGACACGATCAGCGCGATGCGCAGGCCGCTGCGCGGGGGGACGGCGGGGGGGGTGGTGTCGGTCATCTCTCAGCCCTGGGTCAGCACGGTGTCGATGGCGGGGATCAGATCCAGCCCGTCCAGCATGGTCGCGGCATTGTCGCCAAGCACGGTCTGCGACACCGTGCGGGTCAGCGGCGCGATCTGGTCGGGCGGGCTGAACCCCAGCCAGAGCCCGGCGAGCGTTGCGCTGAGCAGCCCCGCCAGCGCCCCGCGTCCGCCCAGCGTCTCGCTCAGCCGCCGCCAGAGCCCCGGCCGCGCCGCCGTAGCGGGCCGTGTCACGGGCCGCGCCGCGGCCGCCTGCACCGCCGCCGCATCGGCAAGGATCCGGGCCATCAGCGCATCGGGCAGCGCATCGGGCACCGTTGCGGGCCCCTGGGCCCGCCCCGCCGCGAAGAAGGCCTCGAGCCCGTCGAAGTCGTCGCTGTTCTCAGCCATGACCATACCCCAGTTCCTCGCGCCGGCCGGACAATGCCGCAACCAGCGCCCGTTTCCCGCGGGCGGTCAGACTTTCGACCGCCTCCACGCCGATGTCCATCACCTCGGCGATCTCGGGGTTGGACAGCCCCTCGAGATGCCGCAGGATCACCGCCTGCCGCTGCCGCTCGGGCAGTTGGGCCAGCGCTTCCTGCAAGGCGCGGGCCCGGTCGGCGTCCAGCAGGTCGTCCTCGGGCGCCGCGCGCCCGTCGGGCATCTCCGGCACCGAGGCGATGTCGACCGGCCGCTTGCGCCGCAGCCGGTCGGTGCAAAGATTGCTGGCCACCCGGTAAAGCCAGGTTCCCACCTGCGCCTCGCCCGGCCGCCAGTCGGCCGCGATCCGCCACAGCCGCAGCATCGCCTCTTGCGTCACGTCCTCGGCCTCGGCCGCGTCGCCCAGCATCCGGGTTGCCAGCCGCAGCACCCGCGGCGCCAGCCGCAGCGTCAGCATCCGCGCGGCCTCGCCGTCGCCGTTGGCGAACATCACCAGCAGCGCATCGTCCGAGACCGCAGACATGGCGTCGTAGGGCATCGTCATCGCGCCTCTGGCCTAGCCCGAATCCTCAGCACCGGCAATCGGCCGCGCCCGGCAGGCATGCCGGGCGCGGCAGGGTCCGGTTCAGTTCCCGGTCTCGTCCGCCGGGGCCTGCGTCGCGCCATCGGCAGGCGGCGGGGGTGGCATCATCCCGCCCGCCTCGCCGCGGCCGCGATGGTGCCAGCCGCCGGGGCCGTGATCGTCCATCGCCCGCAGGAAGGCCTTCTGGGTCACGTTGCCGTCCTTGTCGGTCGGCATGCCGGTCAGGATCATGCCAAGCGGGGCCGCCGCCAGTTCCTCGATGCCGATCTTGCCGTCGCCGTTCAGGTCCATCCGCTTGACCATCTCGGCGGCATGGGCGGCGATGCGGGGCGCGATTCGGGTCATCGCGGCGGCGGTCAGCTCGTCAGCGCCGATGACCCCGTCGCCGCTCGTGTCCAGCGCCTTCACCCGCGCCAGCTTCCATGCGGCATAGCTGTCGGCGGTGATGAAGCCCTGATGCGTGGGGTCAAGGTCGGCGAAGCTTGGCCCGCCCTCGGGCAGGAAGACCCAGGCGCCGACCGGCATCATGCCGCCGCCCATCAGGCCCATCATCCCATCGTGGGCATGCCCCATCATGCCGCGCGGGCCGCCTTCGCCCCGCCGCTCCATGCCGCCGCGGGCGGCCCAGTGCCCGTCCATCCCCTTGCCGGGGCCCTTGCCCCCTTGGCCGTCCATCGCCTTGCGGTCCTGCATCGCCTTCACCGTATCGAAGGTCGCCTCGGTGATCTTGCCGCCGCCTGCCTTCAGCATCCGGTCCACCATCCGGTCCATCGGCCAGGGCATCGCCGCCAGCGCCGCGACCGTCACCTTGCCGTCGCCCGCCGTGTCGGCGCGCTTGAGCATCTCGGCCGCGCGGCCCGCCACCTGTTCCTGCGCCATCTGGGTCATCTTGGCGGCGATCTCGTCGGCGGTCAGGTAGCCGTCATGGTTGGCGTCCAGCCCCGCGATCTGCCCGGCCACATAGGCGCGCATCTCGTCCGGGCTCAGCACCTTGTCGCCATTCGCGTCGATCCGGGCAAAGAGCGCGGCTGCGGGCGGGGCAGGCGGCGCGGGCGGGGTCTGCGCCAGCGCGACGGTCCCGATGGCGCCTGCCATCACCGCCGTCAGCGTCAGGGCGGTCAGGGTTGCCTTGAAGGTCATGCCTCTTCTCCTCTTTCGCTCGCGGTCGTTCCCGCGATCCTCAGACCAAACGCGGCAGCCCGCGAATTCCGTCGCGGGCCCGGCGAAACCCCGCCCTGCGCGACATCGGGCCGCAATCCGCCACGAGGACTGGCGCCTGCCCCCGCATGCGCTAGGATGTGCGCATCCTTCGGAAGGCACGACATGACCGACATCAGCGAGGAAGACGGTGAAGACCGTCCGATGTGGCCCGCGATTCGCAAGGGGTGGCGCCGCCGCTGCCCCTGCTGCGGCTCGGGCCCGCTGCTGCGCGGCTACCTGAAGGTGCGCGACAGTTGCCCCGTCTGCGGGCAGGAACTGTTCCACCAGCGCGCCGATGACGGCCCGGCCTACCTGACCATCCTGATCGTCGGGCACCTGATGGCGCCCATCCTGATGGCGGTGTTCCTGGAATACCGGCCCGATCCGCTGGTGCTGGCCTCGGCCTTCGTGGTCGGGACGGTCGCGCTGTCGCTGTTCCTGCTGCCCCGGCTGAAGGGCGTGGTGATCGCGATCCAGTGGGCCAAGCGGATGCATGGCTTCGGCTCGGGCGACGTCGAGGTCGCATGACGGACGCGCCCGCGATCCGCGATGCGGCGACGGTGGTGCTGGTCCGCGGCGGGCCCGCGGCGCCCGAGGTGCTGATGGGCCAGCGCGGGGCCGGGGCGGCCTTCATGCCGTCGAAATTCGTCTTTCCGGGCGGGGCGGTCGACGCGGGCGATGCCGCCGTGCCGCTGGCCGCGCCGCTGCCTGCGGCCTGCGCGGCGCGGCTGGGGCCTGCGCCCGACCGGCTGGCCGCCGCCGCGATCCGCGAGCTGTGGGAGGAAACCGGGCTGATGCTGGGCGCGCCGGGCCCCTGGCCTGATCCGCCCGCGGGCTGGGAAGGCTTTGCCGCCCGCGGCCTGCGCCCGGCGGCGCGGGGCCTTCGGTTCGTCTTTCGCGCCATCACGCCCCCGGGCCGCACCCGCCGCTTCGACGCCCGCTTTTTCCTGACGCGGGCCGAGGATGTTGCGGGCGACGCGGCCGACCTGTCGGGCGCCTCGGACGAGTTGCAGCACCTGCAATGGGTGCCGCTGGCCGAGGCGCGCCGGTTCGACCTGCCCTTCATCACCGCGATCGTGCTGGCCGAGGTGGGCGAGATCCTGCGCAGCCCCGCCCCGCCGGGCCCGGTGCCCTTCTTCGACAACGCGGGCGCGGTGCCTGCGTTCCGGCGGATCGGCTGAGACGCTCGGGGCGCGCCCGCGCGCCTGCCGCCCCTGCTACGCGGCGTCGTCCACCTCGACCGTGACCTTGTTGCGCCCGGCGGCCTTGGCGGCGAAGAGCGCGCGATCGGCCCGGGCGAGAAGCCGCGCCGCGCCCGCCTCGCCGGTCTGCCCCCCCGTCTGGCCATCGGTCTGGCCATCCGTCTGGCCATCGGTCTGGCCGCGCGTCTGGCCGCCCCCCTGCGCAAGGCCGATCGAGATCGTCACCGGCACCCGACCCGCGCCCATCGGCAAGAGCACCGGCGTCTCGTCCACCCGGCGGCAGAGCCGTTCGGCCAGCGCGCGGGCGCGCTCGAGCGGGGTGGCGGGCAGCAGCACCAGGAATTCCTCGCCGCCGATCCGGGCAAGAAGGTCGGCGGGGCGCAGCCCGTCGGCCAGCCGCTGGGCCACCTCGACCAGCACGGCATCGCCTGCGGCATGGCCCCAGCGGTCGTTCACCGCCTTGAACCGGTCGAGGTCAAGCGCCAGCACCGCGAAGGGCTGGCCGTTGCTGGCGGCGCGGTCGGCCAGCCGCACGAGCTGGGGCAGAGCATAGCGGCGGTTGAAGAGCCCCGTCAGCGGATCGCGGACCGAGGCGCGCATGCCGTCGCGCACCGAGGCGCGCAGCCGGTCGGCGCGGCGTTTGCGGCGCAGCATCGGCGCCAGCCGCAGCGCCAGGTCGGGCGCATCGAGCGGCAGGGTCAGCACGTCGTCCGCGCCAAGATCGAAGGCGGTCGCGGCGATCCCGGCCGCCGAGGGGGGCAGCCCCAGACAGAGGGCGGCGTGACGCGAGGCGGGGCGGCTGCGCAGTTCGGCCAGCAGACGCAGCGCTGCCCCCGGATCGGCGGGGTCGGCGCCGATCACGAACACCTCGGGCACCGGGCCCGCGTCGTCGGCCAGCGCCTCGGCCCGGCTCAGCACGGCCAGCCGGTGCGGCGTCAGCGGCCCGAGCGCCGCCCGCCAGCGCGGCGCCTCGTCCGGCCGGTGCGGCAAGAGCGCGACGAGCGCGGGCAGGTCGTCGGCATCGGCGCCGCCGCCGTCATCCTCGCGCAGGGCGAATTCGGCCTCGGCCCCCGCGCGCAGCAGGTTGCGCAGGCGGGCATGCAGCAAGAGCCCGTCGACCGGCTTCGCCAGCACCGCATCCGCCCCCGCCGCCAGGCCCCGGTGCAGCGCGGCGGGGTCGTCGGGCTCGGCCGTGATCAGCACCGGGATGTCGCGCGTCGCCGGGTCCGAGCGCAGCGCGCGGCAAAGCGTGGTGCCAGGTGCGTCGGGCAGCCATTCGTCCAGCAGGATCACATCGGGCCGCAGGCTGCGCGCAAGGGCCAGCGCGCCACGTGCATCCGCCGCCTGCGCCACCGTGTGGCAGGCCTCTGCCAGTTTCACTTTCATCAGGATACGGTTGGTCGCGACCGCATCCACGATCAGGATCCGCCCAGCCATGCCTCTTACTCCTCGCCCCGTCACGGGGTCTTGCCGCTGCGAGAGAATGTTGGTCCAAAAGATTAACGAATCCTTACCGGCGATGGTCCGGAGGGGCGTGTTGTGACGGAGATGCCATGATCGGGCAGGATGGGGCGATGGTGGTGGCCTTGCAGGCGCTGGGCTGGCTGGTGACCCAGGACGAGCTGTTGCCGGTGTTCCTTGCGGCAACGGGCGCGAGTCCGGGCGACCTGCGCCAGCAGGCGGGCGAGCCCGCCTTCCTCGGCGCGGTGCTGGATTTCATCCTGCAGGATGACGCGGCGGTGATGGGGTTCTGCACGGCCGCGGGCCTTGCCTACACGGTGCCGCTGGAGGCCCGGCGGGCCCTGCCCGGCGGCGGCGCGGTGCACTGGACCTGAACCGGCCCGGTCGGACCCCGGGGGGCGCCGTGGCGAGGGTGCGTCCGGCGGGAGACCGCCTGGGCGGGTGGTGTGGGTCCGCCGGCCCT
>JAJZVD010000072.1 GCA_021845805.1 Pseudomonadota bacterium
CCGCCCCCCGCGCCGCCCTTTCTTTCTGGTGAAAATATCCTCGGGGGGTCCGGGGGGCAGACAGCCCCCCGGCCGCCGCCCCGCCGCGCCGCGCCTAAAGCCCCCGCACCCGCGGCACGCCCCCCGCGCCCCGCGCGGGCTCGATCATCAGTTCGGTCAGCGCCCAGACCAGCGCATCCACCCGGTCCGGGCTGCCGGTGCCCAGGAACCCCCGGACCGACATCTGCGCCATCTGCGCCTCCAGCAGACCCAGCCCGGCCACATGCCCGACCCGGCCCTGCTCGTAAAGCGCGGCCACCGGCTCGGCCCGGGCGGTCTTGCCACGGCTCGCGCGGACCGCCTTGAAGGGCACCGCCGCGTCCACCTGGCGGATCACCCGCTCGACCAGCTCGCCGCCCTGGTTCACCTCGGCCACCAGCCGGTCGGCGCCGTGGCGTTCACAGGCCGCGACCGCCGCTTGGGCCCATTGCGCGGGGCTCGCGCCCTCGACGCTGGCATCCTCCAGCACAACCGCTTCCCACTGCTGCGGCGGACCCTGCATCCGCACGCCCGCCACCACGATCCCGCAGGCGTCGGCCCCCGCCCCCCCCGTCACCGGCGGGTCGACCGCCACCACGATCCGGTCCAGCCGCGGCACCTCGCTGCGCTGGCAGCGCTCAAGCAGCGCCGCGGGCCACAGCGCGCCCTCCACATCCTGGATCAGCTCGCCGTCCAGCTCCTGTCGGCCGAGCCGCCCGCCCTGGTAGCGCGTGCGCACCTCCTGCAGGAACGAGGCCGCCAGATAGGCCCGGTTCGCCTCGGTCGGCGCATGGCTCAGCACCGAGGACGGGTTCTTCAGGATCGCCTTCAGCACCTCGACATTCTGCGGCGTCGTGGTCACCACCTGGCGCGGATGATCGCCCAGCCGCAGCGCGAACTGCAGCATGTCCCAGGCCTCCTGACCGCGCTTCCACTTGGCCAGCTCGTCCGACCAGGCCGCATCGAACTGCGGCCCCCGCAGGCTGTCGGGGTCATGCGCCGAAAACACCTGCGCCACCGCCCCGTTGGGCCAGACCAGCCGCTTGCGCGTGGCCTCCCACTGCGGGCGCCGGTCGGGCGGCGAACAGGCCAGGATGCCGCTGTCGCCCAGCACCATGACCTCGCGCGCCTGATCCACCGTCTCGCCCACCAGCGCCACGCGGCGGCAGCGCCCGGGGTCCGCAGGCCGCGCGCCTTCCACCTGCGCGCGCACCCATTCCGCCCCGGCGCGCGTCTTGCCCGCGCCCCGCCCGCCCATGATGATCCAGGTCCGCCAGGCCCCGTGCGGCGGAAGCTGATGTGGCAGCGCCCAGAATTCGAACAGCCAGGGCAGCGCCAGCAGCGCATCGTCGCCCAACCCGCCCAGAAAGGCGTCAACCTCCTGCGGCGTCGCGGAGGCAAGCCAGGCGGCGCCCGATCTCAGTTCGTGCGTGCTCGAGGTCAAGGGTACGGTCGTGGACGGCGCCCTCGGCATCTCTGCGGAGTTTTTCAATTGCTGCCCTTTCGTTCAGAACCGCCAGCAGCGCCTGGCGGAACTCTTTTGCATAGCCCACCGCTTCCTTCGCGGCGCGCGCCTCGCCGCTGCGTGCCTCGTCGATGACAAGCGCAAAGACATCGGCGGCGGTCTCGTAAAGCACCGTCGCGTTCGACAGCATCGAACGCGGGTCATCCCCTTGCGGGGGTGGATGTAAGGTCATGGAGTCCGCACCCGCCCTTTTGCCCCGGTCACCGGGCAGAAAGAGAAAAGCGGCGCCGGGGTCACCCCCGGGCCGCTTGCCCACCTCTTCCAGCATGTCTGAAGGTATAGCCCGGACCGCGCGCCGGGTCAAGCGAAAAATCGTTTCAGATCAAACGCTTGGCGTACGCCCGATTAACGTTCCGTTAACCCTTTGCCGGAACCGGGCCGCACCGCGGTCGGGCAGCTCGCACCCTCTCAGTTCCCGGCCGCATCCGGCGCCTTGCCCTGCGCCGCCTCCAGCGCGCGCAGCCGCGCCACGTTCCGGTTGTGCTCGGCCAGCGTCTCGGCGAACACATGGCCCGCACTCGGGTCCAGACCCTTTGCCACGAAATACAGATACTTGGTATCCGCCGGATGCAGCGCAGCCGCAATCGCCGCGCGGCCCGGATTGGCGATCGGCGTCGGCGGCAGCCCGTCGATGGCATAGGTGTTGTAGGGCGTGTTGGCCCTCAGTTCGCTCTGGCGAAGCCCCCGCCCCAGCGTCCCCTGCCCCTTGGTGATCCCGTAGATCACCGCCGGGTCGGTCTGCAACTTGATGCCCTGCGCCAGCCGGTTGAGGAAGACCGAGGCGACCAGCGGCCGCTCCTCGGGCACCCCGGTCTCCTTCTCGACCAGCGAGGCCATCACCAGCGCCTCCTGCGGGGTCTTGTAGGGCAGCCCCGCCGCCCGCCCGGCCCACAGCTCGGCAAGCGTCGCGGTCTGGCGTGCCTGCATCTCGGTGACCAGTTGCACCCGGCTTTCGTCGCGGCTCACGTCATAGCTGTCGGGCTGCAAACTGCCCTCGTCGGGCACCTTCGCCACCGTCCCGCTCAGGAAATCCGCCGATTTCAGGGCGTTGACCACCTGCCAGCTCGTCACCCCCTCGGCCAGCGTGACCCGGTAGCGGGTATCGGGCTGCCTCTCGGCCGCCGCATATTCCGGCGGCGCAGCCCCCGCGGCGGGGTCGAACTTGGCCACCTCGACAAAGGCTTCCGTCGCAGGGTCGAGCGTGCGCACCACCATCTGCGAATCCGTCACCCCGATGCGGAAGTTCACCTCCGTCCCGCAGGTGCTCTGCCCGCCCTTGGTCAGCGTTCCCAGGATGTCCCGCATCGAGGCGCCCGGCTTCACCAGATAGCTGCCGAACTTCAGCCCCTCGCCATCACCGGTGTAATTCGCCCCCAGCCGGAACAGCATGGCGTTGGAAATCGCCCCCTGCCCCAGCAACACCTTGCTCATCGAGGCAACCGTGGCCCCCTTGTCGACCCGCACGCAGATCGGCTGGGCCAGCGGCCCCGCCCCGGTGTAGGCCTGCTGCGCCCAGGTGATCATCCCCGCCACCCCCAGCAGCACGACGATGATGAACGTCAGCGCGTTGGAGGCGAGCGAGCGGACCATCAGCCCGCAACCCGGCCCAGGACAAGGCTCGCATTGGTGCCGCCGAACCCGAACGAGTTCGACAGCGCCACATCGATCCGCCGGTTCACCGCGGCGTTGGGCGCCAGATCCAGCTTCGGCGCCACCGCGGGCGTGTCCAGGTTGATCGTCGGCGGCGCCACCTGATCGCGGATCGCCAGCACGCAGAAGATCGCCTCGACCGCCCCGGCCGCCCCCAGAAGGTGCCCGATCGACGATTTCGTCGAACTCATCGTGGCCCCGGCCGCCGCCTCGCCCAGAAGCCGCTCCACCGCGCCCAGCTCGATCGTGTCGGCCATGGTGCTCGTGCCATGCGCATTGATGTAATCCACCTGCGCGGGCGTGATCCCCGCTCGCTTCAGCGCCGCCTGCATGCTGCGGTAGCCGCCCTCGCCATCCTCGCTGGGCGCGGTGATGTGATAGGCATCGCCCGACAGGCCATAGCCCAGCACCTCGGCATAGATCTTCGCGCCGCGCGCCTTGGCGTGCTCGTATTCCTCCAGCACCACGACGCCCGCACCCTCGCCCATCACGAAGCCGTCGCGGTCCGCGTCATAGGGCCGGCTGGCCTTCTGCGGCTCTGCCCCCCGCTTGGTCGACAGCGCCTTGCAGGCATTGAACCCGGCGATCCCGATCTCGCTGATCGGGCTTTCGGCGCCGCCCGCCACCATCACGTCGGCATCGCCCCACTGGATCAGCCGCGCCGCGTCGCCAATCGCATGGGCGCCGGTGGAACAGGCGGTGACCACCGCATGGTTCGGCCCCTTGAAGCCGAACCGGATCGACACCTGACCCGAGATCAGGTTGATCAGCGCGCCCGGAATGAAGAAGGGCGAGACCCGCCGCGGCCCCTTCTCCTTGATCAGCACCGCCGTCTCGGCAATCGAACTCAGGCCCCCGATGCCCGAGCCGATCATCACCCCGGTCCGGCAGCGGTCCTCCTCGGTCGCGGGCTCCCAGCCCGAATCCCGCACCGCCTGCACCGCGGCCGCCATCCCGTACAGGATGAAGTCATCGACCTTGCGCTGGTCCTTGGGCTCCATCCAGTCGTCGGGGTTGAAGGTGCCGTCGCTGCCGTCGCCCCGCGGGATCTCGCAGGCATAGGTCGTGGCCAGATGGCTTGCGTCGAACCTGGTGATCGTCCCCGCGCCCGACTGGCCCGCAAGAAGCCGGTTCCAGGTCTCCTCAACCCCGCACGCCAGCGGCGTGACCATCCCCAGCCCCGTGACAACAACCCGACGCATCGGCACCCCCGTCCGTTTCGACATCGGCGGAGAGATACACGGGGGGCGCGGGCCGCGCAATCAGGGAAGGAGCAAGGCGGCGGTCATGCGCCATCGCGCGTCCCCCGGACCCGGCCCGACAAGGCGATGCAAAGGGGCCATTGATCCCCCCCGGCACCCAGCCGCGATCGGCCCATCAACCCGTTTTCGCTGCGGCTTTCGACAGCGTGTAGGGATCTACGCTGATGTTGATATAGCGATAAACGATTCCGCCATCCACAACATCAATAGGCATGCTCTGCTGCTTCTCCGAAACAAGGACGATGTAGCGAACCTCATGCAGTTCTGTGCCGCCCAAATGTCCGCTCTTATAGGCCTTTGCCTGTGTTAGAGCTTTCGCCAAGATCTTTTCAGGTTTCTCTTTGTGGAGCAATTTCCACTCGGTCAGCACCAGTCCTTCGGCTGCCGCGGTCGCCTCCCGTGTGATTTCTCCGGCCACCAAGTCGGACCTTGCCTTGCCCCCATCCGTCTTGAAGGCGAAGATGCCATGCCACAGCAAATGGACCATTCCCAGTTTCTCACAGTCCAACTCGCCACTTCCGAAAGCTGCCTGCCACTTACCGCGCACCGTCTCGTCGCAAAGGATGGTCCATTGCAGATGCTGCAGCGCGCGCTCCGTCAACGAAACCAATCGTTCCTGAGACGACGACAGCGCATGAAGGATGCGGGAATCGAGAACCTGCAGCTCGATGATGTTTGTACCAGTTAATTCAATGTTATTGATAGGATCGTCGTTCACTCTGGCGATTGTAGCATGTAGGTCTTGGGACTCTGCATCTATGGCGCTGGCGGCCAAGGGCAGTGTCGCGTGATAACACCTGAAGAAATGAGCGATCTGCTGCGAAATTTTATAGGCCTCGCCTGCTAAGACTTTTGCTTGGAGCCGAGGCACCTTATAAAATCCGTTTGCCAGCTGCGCGGACACTATCGCTGCATCGCTCAGCGATTTGATCCGGGCCGAAATAGGCAGGTAATTTGACAGATGGCTCATGCCCTATCCTTATCCGCAAAGCGTTACTCAAACGCGAAGGATATAGGATGACGCCACCAAATCAATTACCCCAAAAACAAAAACGGCGCCCCCTCGTGGAAGCGCCGTTTTCAACCGTCGGTGGGCTCGCGCCCCGGTCAGCCCACCCGGTCAGGCGGCTTCCGAGATGAACTTCACCGCATCGCCGAAGGTCTGGATGGTCTCGGCGGCGTCATCCGGAATCTCGATCCCGAATTCTTCCTCGAAGGCCATAACCAGCTCGACCGTGTCCAGGCTGTCCGCGCCGAGGTCATCGATGAACGAGGCGTTCTCGGTCACCTTGTCCTCTTCCACACCCAGGTGCTCGACGACGATCTTCTTCACCCGGCTCGCGATGTCGCTCATGTCATTCCTCATAGAGTTTCGGGTGTAACCCCGGTTCGTCCTGTCCCGTGCTCGTTCGAGCGGCTCATGCCCTGCCTCGCGCAGGACCTTTGCCCGGCTTGCGCCGGAAGACCGCGCGGCAGTTCCACCGCACGGCCCGATCTCGGCGCCCTATAGCACGTTCCGCAGCCGAGGCAAACGCTTTCGGGCGGCCATGCGGCAGGGCGCGGGGGGCCCTCAGATCATCGCCATCCCGCCGTTCACATGCAGCGTGGCGCCCGTCACATAGGCGGCCTCGGGGCTGGCCAGATACACCACCGCGCCCGCGATCTCCTCGCTCGTGCCCATCCGCCCCGCGGGAATCTGCGCCGCGATCTTCGCCTTCTGGTCGTCGCTCAGCTTGTCGGTCATCGCCGTCGCGATGAACCCCGGCGCCACGCAATTGACCGTGATGTTGCGGCTCGCCACCTCGGCGGCCAGGCTCTTCGACATGCCCACCATCCCGGCCTTGGCGGCGGCATAGTTGCCCTGCCCGGCGTTGCCCGTGGCGCCCACGACCGACGAGATGTTGACGATCCGCCCCCAGCGCGCCTTCATCATCCCCCGCAGCACCCCGCGGCACAACCGGAAGGTCGAGGTCAGGTTCACCTCGATCACCTTCGCCCAGTCGTCATCCGACATCCGCATGAACAACTGGTCGCGGGTGATGCCTGCATTGTTCACCAGGATGTCCACACCGCCCATCGCCTCGGCCGCCGCCTTCGGCAGCGCCTCGACCGCCGCCGCATCGCCCAGGTCGCAGGCCAGCACATGCGCCCGCGCCCCAAGCTCGGCCGCCAGCGCCTCCAGCGGCTCCACCCGCGTGCCCGACAGCGCCACGCTCGCCCCCTGCGCATGAAGCGCCCGCGCGATCGCGCCCCCGATTCCGCCCGAGGCACCCGTCACCAGCGCCGTCTTCCCCGTCAGATCGAACATGTTCCGCCTCTCCGTCATGCCTTTTCCCCTGCCTAGCAGCCCGCGCCGCCCCGCGCCACCCGGCCGTCGCGCGCCCCGAGGCCGCCACCCGATGCTGCCACCCGAGGCCGCCACCCGATGCTGCCACCCGATGCTGCCACGGGCCCGCGCCGCAGCGCCCCCTCATTTCCCGTCCGCAAGTCTCCCAGAGGGTCCGAGAGGTGTGACACCCCCGGCGCGCAGCGTCACCCGGCCCGCGCCGCCGCCACATCCTCGGGGGTGCCCACCGCGCGGGTGGCCACATCCTTGGCGATCCGCTTCACCATGCCCGACAGCGCCTTGCCAGCGCCGATCTCCCAGATCTCGGTGACCCCCGCCCCCGCCATCCACAGGACCGACTCGCGCCAGCGGACCGATCCCGTCACCTGCTCCACCAGCAGATCCCGGATCAGCCCCGGGTCGCTCACCGCCTCGGCACGCACATTGGCCACCACCGGCACGCGCGGCGCCGCGATTTCCACCGCGGCCAGCGCCTCGGCCATCACCGCCGCCGCGGGCTGCATCAGCGCGCAGTGGAACGGCGCGCTCACCGGCAGCATCAGCGCCCGCTTGGCACCGCGCGCCTTGGCGATCTCCACCGCCCGTTCCACCGCCGCGCGATGGCCCGAGACCACCACCTGCGCGGGGTCGTTGTCATTGGCCGCCGCGCAGACCTGGCCCTGCGCCGCCTCGGCCGCGACCTCGGCCGCCGCCGCGAAGTCAAGCCCCAGCAGCGCCGCCATCGCCCCCACGCCCACCGGCACCGCCTCCTGCATCGCCCGCCCGCGGATGCGCAGCAGCCGCGCCGTATCGGCCAGCGTCAGCGCCCCGGCCGCGCAGAGCGCCGAATACTCGCCCAGCGAATGCCCCGCCACGAAGGCCGCGTGCGCCAGCCCCAGCCCCTCGGCCTCCAGCGCCCGGAGCGCCGCGATCGAGGTCGCCATCAGCGCGGGCTGGGCATTGGCGGTCAGCGTCAGCGCCTCGATCTCGCCCTCCCAGATCAGCGCCGACAGCTTTTCGCCCAGCGCCGCGTCCACCTCGTCAAAGACCGCCCGCGCGGCCGGATAGGCCTCGGCCAGCGCCCGCCCCATGCCGATCGCCTGCGCGCCCTGCCCCGGAAATACGAATGCCCGGCTCATGTCATGTCCCTCCGTTTTCCCCCGCATAGCGCGCCCCCGCCCCAGAAGGCAATCGCCCGCACGACATATCATTCAACGAATCGGTTGACTGATGGGCCGACCGGGGCACACATTCAACATCATGGTTGAATCAGACACCCTCCCCCTCGACACGCTCTTCCACGCGCTCGGCGATCCCACCCGGCGCGCCATGCTCCACAGCCTCACAGGGGGCGCCAAGACCGTCACCGACCTTGCCGCGCCCTTCGACATGTCGCTGGCCGCCGCCTCGCGCCACATCCGGGTGCTGGAAGGCGCGGGCCTGATCCGGCGGGAAATCCGCTGGCGCACGCATCTGTGCCACCTGCAGGCGGGCCCGCTGGCGGCCGCTGCCGACTGGCTGGCCTTCTACCGGCGCTTCTGGGGCCACAGCCTCGACACGCTGGACACCCTGCTGCGCGCCGAAGACGCCGCAGCCCCCACCGACGGAGACCCCGCATGACCGACGCTCCCTACGGCACCCAGACCGACCCCGCCACGCTGACGATGGAACGCCTTCTGCCCGGCCCGATCGAGCGGGTCTGGACCTGGCTCACCGACAGCGACCACCGCCGCCGCTGGCTGGCCGCCGGGCCGATGGACCTGACCCCGGGCGGCACGGTCGCGCTGACCTGGCGCAACGACGAACTGACGACACCCCCCGGCACCCGCCCCGAGGGGATGAAGCCCGAACACAGCATGACCGGCCGGGTGATCGCGGCCGATCCGCCGCACCACCTCTCCTACGACTGGCCGGGGGTGGGCGAGGTCACTTTCGATCTGGCCCCCGCGGGCGACCGGGTGCGCCTGCGCCTGACCCATCGCCGCATCCCCGACGCAGGCACCCGGCTTGGCGTCAGCGCGGGCTGGCACGCGCATCTCGACCTGCTGGCCGCAGGGCTCGCAGGCCTGCCGCCCACCCCGCACTGGGACAATTTCACCCGCCTGCGCGAGATCTACCGCGCCCGCCTGACCCCCTGAGGCCCCCACCGGCACCATTTTCTGTCCGCATCTATCCTGCGGGGAGCGCGGGGGGCGCAAAGCCCCCCGCCGCGGCCCGTCGTCCACCTGCCCGCCCCCTCCGGCACGGCGCCCTTCGCGCTTGCATCACCGCCCCCGCTCCCCTATAAGCCCGCATCCTTCCGCATTCCCATGAACCGGCGATGCCTCTCGTGGACGGGCCGCGGAAGGGTCAGGCCCGCCCTATGAAGCCGCCCGAAGCGAACGGAGCCTACATGCCGCTTTACGAGCATGTCCTCATCGCGCGTCAGGATCTGTCCAACGCGCAGGCCGAAGGTCTCATCGAACACTTCTCCGCCGTGCTGGCCGACAACGGCGGCAAGGTGGTCGGCACCGAATACTGGGGTGTCAAGACGATGGCCTACAAGATCAACAAGAACCGCAAGGGCCACTACGCCTTCCTGCGGACCGACGCCCCCGCGGCCGCGGTTCTGGAAATGGAACGCCTGGCGCGCCTGCATGACGACGTGATGCGCGTGCTGACCGTGAAGGTCGACGGCCACGAGGAAGGCCCCTCGGTCCAGATGCAGAAGCGCGACGAACGCTCCGATCGCGGTGACCGCCCCGAGCGCGGCGACCGGCCCGACCGTGGCGACCGTCCGTCGTTCGGCGACCGGGGTGACCGCGGCGGCGACCGTGGCGGCTTCGGCGGCGACCGCCGTCGTTGATGCGTGTGAGGAAAGGACCGTAAATCATGGCTACCAAACCGTTTTTCCGCCGCCGCAAGGTCTGCCCGTTCTCTGGCGACAACGCGCCGAAGATCGACTACAAGGACGTTCGCCTGCTGCAGCGCTACATTTCCGAGCGCGGCAAGATCGTCCCCTCGCGCATCACCGCCGTCTCGGCCAAGAAGCAGCGTGAGCTGGCCCGCGCGATCAAGCGCGCCCGCTTCCTCGCCCTTCTTCCCTACGCCGTGAAGTAAGGAGAGACCCCCATGCAAGTCATCCTGCTCCAGCGCGTGGCCAAGCTTGGCCAGATGGGCGAGGTCGTGAACGTCAAGGACGGCTACGCCCGCAACTTCCTGCTGCCGCAAGGCAAGGCGCTGCGCGCCTCGGACGCGAACATCAAGTCCTTCGAGGCCCGCAAGGCCCAGCTCGAGGCGCACAACCTCGAGACCAAGAAGGAAGCCGAAGCCGCCGCCGCCAAGCTCGACGGTCAGGTCTTCGTGGTGATTCGCTCGGCCTCGGATTCGGGCGCGCTCTACG
Source organism: Pseudomonadota bacterium (assembly GCA_021845805.1). Classification (GTDB taxonomy): domain Bacteria; phylum Pseudomonadota; class Alphaproteobacteria; order Rhodobacterales; family Rhodobacteraceae; genus Solirhodobacter. The sequence continues at coordinate 10,164 of JAJZVD010000072.1, forward strand.
GCTCGGTCACCACCCGTGACGCGGCCGAGGCGGCCACCGCCGGCGGCTTCACCCTGAACCGCAGCCAGATCTCGCTCGTAAAGCCGATCAAGGATCTGGGCATTCACGCCGTGACCGTGACGCTGCACCCCGAAGTCAGCGCCACGATCAAGCTGAACGTCGCCCGCTCCGCCGAAGAGGCCGAACTGCAGGCCTCGGGCAAGTCGATCCAGGACCTGGCCGCCGAGGCGGAAGCCGCGGCCGAGTTCGAGATCGCCGAACTCTTCGACGACGTCGGCGCTGCCGCTTCGGACGAGTGATCCACGGGGCAACCCGGTCCGGCGCCGCGGCAGGGCAACCCGCCGCGGCGCCGCTTTTTTGCGCAGATGTCGGGTTCGGCACAGCGCCGCCCGCCCCGCCCGGCTAGCCTTTCCCCGAACCGCGGAGGAAGCGCCCGCGGCGGAGAGCCCCGATGACATCCCCCGCCCTGCCCGCGAACCGCCGCGGCATCCTGTACCTTTGCCTCGGCATCGCCGTCTTCTCGGTACAGGACGTGATCCTGAAACTGATCTCGGGCGGATACCCGCTGTCCGAGGCGATGACGATCCGCGCGCTGGTCTCGGCGCCCATCCTGCTGGTGCTCTGCGCCCGCGACGGCGGGCTGCGGACGCTCTGGACGCCGGGTCTGACGCGGATGCTGGGCCGCGGGGTGATCCTGTTCTTCGCCTATACGTTCTATTACCTCGGGCTCGCGGGCATCCCGATGGCCACGGCGGTCGCGCTCTATTTCTCGGCGCCGCTCTTCATCACGCTCCTGTCGGCGGTGCTGCTGGGCGAGACCGTGGGCGCGCGGCGGCGCAACGGGGTGCTGGCGGGCTTTGCCGGGGTGCTCATCATGGTGCGGCCGGGCTCGGCGCTGTTCGATCCGGCGGCGCTGCTGCCGGTGGCCTCGGGGCTGTGCTATGCGCTGGGCATGGTCACCACCCGGCGGCTGGGGCAGGCCGAAACCGCCCCCGCGCTGGCCTTCTGGGGCAATGCGGTGTTCCTGGCGGGCGCGCTGATCCTGGCGCTGCTGTTCCACGGCGGCGCCGGGGGCTCGCCCAGCCTCGATTTCCTGACCCGGCCCTGGGTGATGCCCGATGCCCGCGACGCGGCGATGATGGCCGCCTGCGGGGTGATCGCGGCGGCGGGGCTGACGCTGCTGACCCAGGCCTACCGGATCGGCGAGGCCGCGGCGGTCGCGCCCTTCGAATATTCGGCGATGATCTGGGGCGTGCTGAACGGCTGGGCGGTCTGGGGCGACCTGCCCGACGCGGTGGGCTGGGCGGGCATCGCCGTCATCGTGGGCGCGGGGCTTTACGTGCTGGGCCGCGGCCCGCGCGCCGTTCCGGCCTGACGCAGGCGCCCCCCCGGAAAAGGAAAAGGGGCCGCCCTGCGGCGACCCCTTCCGCTGCGCACAGGGCCGGCTCAGATCTCGTCCAGCGCGTCCACCGCGGCCTTCAGCTCGTCCTTCGAGACGGCCTTTTCGGTCACCGTGGCGCCCGCCACGATGTGGTCCACAACCTTGTCCTCGAAGATCGGCGCGCGCAATTGCTGCTGCATCTGGGCGTTCTTCTGCACGAATTCGAAGAAGGCGCGTTCCTGCCCCGGATACTGGCGCGCGGCGTTCAGCACGGCCTGCGTCATCTCGGCGTCCGTCACCTCGATCTCGGCCTTGCGGCCCATCTCGGCCAGCAGCAGGCCCAGACGCACGCGGCGGGTGGCCAGCGTGCGGTGCTCGTCGCTCACCTCGATGGCGCCGTGGTCGTGGCCGTGGTGGTCGTGATGCTCTTCATGCCAAAGCTGGTGCGCGATCTGCTGCGCCTCGGCTTCCACCAGGCTCGGCGGCAGGTCAAAGCTGACCATCCCGTCCAGTTGGTCCAGCAGCTTGCGCTTCATCACCGCACGGGCGGCACCGGCGTATTCGGCCTCCAGCCGCTCGGCCACCTGCTTGCGCAGGTCGGCCAGCGACTCGGCGCCGAACTTCTGGGCCAGCGCGTCATCCAGCGCGGCGGCCTTGGGCGCCTTCACCTCTTTCACGGTGCAGGCAAAGACCGCGTCCTTGCCCGCCAGATGGGCCGCGCCGTATTCGGCCGGGAAGGTCACCTTCACCTCGACCGCGTCGCCCGCCTTGGCGCCCACCAGCTGTTCCTCGAAGCCGGGGATGAAGCTGGCCGAGCCCAGCACCAGCGGATAGTCCTCCGCCGCGCCGCCCTCGAATTCCACGCCATCGACCGACCCCTTGAAGTCGATCACCACCTGGTCACCGTTTTCCGACGCAGCGCCCGCCGCGCGCGGCTCGAAATCCTGCGCGCTCCTGGCCAGATCGGCCAGCGCCTCGTCCACCGCCGCGTCATCGGCCTTCACGACCAGACGCTCCAGCGCCACGGCCGCCGAGTCCACGCCCGGGATCTCGGGCAGGGCTTCGTAGGTCATTTCCACGACAACGTCCTGACCCTCGGCCCAGGTGTCGCCGTTGACCATCTTCACCTCGGGCTGCAGCGCCGGGCGGTCGCCGCTGGCCTCGAAATGGCCCTTCATCGCGCCGTCGATGGCATCCTGCATGGCATCGCCCAGCAGCCGCTGGCCGAACTGCTTGCGCAGGATCGGCATCGGCACCTTGCCCTTGCGGAAGCCCTTGATCTCGACATCGGGCTGCGCCTCGACGAGCTTTTCTTCGACCTTCGCGTCGAGCTCGGCGGCCGTCACCGTAATGGTGTAGCTGCGCTTCAGACCGTCCTTCAGGGTCTCGGTGACCTGCATTTCTCCGTCCTTTTTCCCTCTCTGGTGCGGGTGAAGGGACTTGAACCCCCACGCCTCGCGGCGCCAGAACCTAAATCTGGTGCGTCTGCCAATTTCGCCACACCCGCATGAAGCAGAAGCAGCCCCGCCGATCCTCCCGGCAGGGCCGCCCCGAAATCGGCCGTGTTCTAGCAAAGCCACGGCAAGGATGCGAGCGGAAAATCGGCCGCAGAAAAGGCTCGCTGTGAACCTTTCGTTGACATAATCTTGCGAAAAACAAGAACGGGCAGGCAGATGAGGCAATCCGATGGACCATTCCGCGGCATCGTTGACGCTTTCGCAGACGGCTTTGGCGGGGGCCGCGAGCGGCATCCTGGCCGGAACGACCCTTCTGACGCTTGAGGGCGAACTGCCGGTGGAATTCCTGACCCCGGGCGACCGGATCATCACCCGCCGCGGCGTCCGCGTGCTGGCGCAGGTGACGGGCCGCACGGTCAGCGACTTCGCCGCGGTCGAAATCCTGCCCGGCACGCTGGGCCATGACCGGCCCGGCCGGGCGCTGGTGATCGGCGCCGACCAGCCGGTGCTGGTGCGCGACTGGCGGGCGCAGGCGCTTTATGGCGCGGCGCAGGCGATGGTGCCCGCGCACCGCCTGGCCGACGGGCACTACATCCGCCGTGTGACGCTGGCGCAGGCGCAGGTGTTCACCCTGACCTTCACCACCGGCGAAACCGTCTATGCCGAAGGCGTGGAACTGGGCTTTCCCGCCGCCGTCCCGGCCTGACAGGCGGCCAGCACCCGCGGCAGAACCTCTGGCAGATCCTCGGCGATCAGCCCCGGGCCAAAGGCGCGGGCGCAGTCCACATGCAGCCAGGCCGCCGTCCCCGCCGCCTGCAGCGGCGCGACGCCGCGCGCCAGAAGCCCCGCGATGAACCCGGCCAGCACATCGCCCGCCCCGGCGGTGGCCAGCCAGGGCGCCGCCCGGTCTCCGACCGCCGCATGCACCACGCAGGCGCCCGACGGATCGGCGATCACCGTATCCGCCCCCTTGTACAGCACCGTGCAGCCCGCCCGCGCCGCCGCCGCGCGCGTGGCATCGACCTTGGAAAAGGCCGGACCCGTCGCAGGCGGCGCGGCCAGCCGCTCGGCCAGGTCGGGAAAGAGCCGCGCGAACTCGCCCGCATGGGGGGTCAGCACGCAGGCCCCGTGCAGCCGCGCGACCAGCCCCGCATCCGCCGCCAGCGCCGTCAGCGCATCGGCATCGAGCACGCAGGCCCGCCCCGACCCCAGCGCCCCCGGCAGCATCTCTGCCGCCCGCGCCACCCCCAGCCCGGGCCCGACGCAAAGCGCATTGATCCGCCGGTCCTCCAGCGCCGCGACCAGCCCCGCCGCATCCGCCAGCGGCCGCAGCATCACCGCGTTGAGCTGCGCCGCGTTCTCGATCACCGCCGCGGGCGGGCAGCCCACCGTCACCAGCCCCGCCCCGATCCGCAGCGCCCCCCGCGCCGCCAGCCGCGCCGCGCCGCCGCGCCCCACGCCCCCGGCCAGCACCAGCGCATGGCCGTGGCTGAACTTGTGCCCCTGCCCCTTGTCCAGATCGGCGGGCCGCACCGCAGCCACCACCGCCCGCGGATCGTCCCGCAGCAGCGCGTCCAGTTCCGGCCCCAGATCAAGCGGCACCACCACCATCCTGCCCCGGCGCCAGCCGCCCTCGTCCAGCACATGGCCCAGCTTCGGGCGCGCGAAGGTCACCGTCAGATCGGCCCGCAGGGCAGGCGCGCCGCCCCCCGCCCTGAGCCGCCCGGAATCCGCGCAGATCCCGCTGAGGATGTCGACCGCCACCAGCGGGCAGCCGCAGCGCAGCCCCCGCTCCAGCGCGGCGCGGACCTCGGGGCCGATGTCGCGGTGCAGCCCGGTGCCGAAGACCGCGTCCACCAGCACCGGCCCGCCCGCCAGATCGGCGTCGCCCAGCGAGATCGG
>JAJZVD010000009.1 GCA_021845805.1 Pseudomonadota bacterium
CCGCTTCCGCCGAATAGGCGACCAGCGACGACATCAGCAGCGCCATTTCACCCTTCGCGCGCTGCACCAGGCTTTCCGCGCCGGCCGCCCCGAATTCCGCCGCAAGCGCGGCCATCCGCCCGGGATCGAGGCATACCTCTTCCACCGGGCAGAGCATCGTCACCCTGCACACCATCACCACTCCCACAGTCGCAACACCCGGCGCCAGCTTCGCGCGGCAGGCTGAAGATTTCGTTGCATCGCAGCGAAAAATGCCTCGAACTTGGGCTAAAACGTCCATAGACAGGCGCGAGACCCCGCGAAGGAGACCCGCCATGCCCGAGGCCCGGCCGCTTCCCGCCTATCTGGTCCAGCGCTACCACGGCTGGAAGGCAACCACGTTCGCCCAGAACAAGGCCTGGTACCGCCGCCTGGCAACCGAGGGTCAGCGCCCGCGCGCGATGGTGATTTCATGCTGCGACAGCCGCGTGCATGTCACCTCGATCTTCGGCGCGGACGAAGGCGAGTTCTTCATCCACCGCAACATCGCGAACCTTGTGCCGCCCTCGAACCCCGATGGCGAATACCACGGCACCTCGGCCGCGGTGGAATTCGCGGTGACGGCGCTGAAGGTCGCCCATCTGATCGTGCTGGGCCATTCAAGCTGCGGCGGGGTGAACGGCTGCTATCGCATGTGCGCGGGGCTGGCGCCCGAACTGGAAGAGAAATCGAGCTTTGTCGGCCGCTGGATGGACATCCTGCGCCCCGGCTACGAGCGGGTGAAGGACGTGGCCGACGACCACGCCCGCCTGCAGGCGCTGGAAAAGCAGGCGGTGCTGATCTCGCTGGAAAACCTGATGACCTTCCCCTTCGTCCGCGCCGCAGTCGAGGCGGAAAACCTGACGCTGCACGGGCTCTGGACAGAACTGGTGGACGGCGGGCTCGAATACTACGACCCCGCCGCGGGCGCTTTCGTTCCGGTCTGATCTACCCGTTTTCCCGCAGCACCGTGCCCGCAAGGTAAAGCGAGCCGCAGATCAGCACCCGCGCCTGCGGGTCCTGCGCCGCGATCTCGGCCAGCGCCGCGGCGACCGATGGCGCCGTCACCGCATCCATGCCCGCGGCCAGTGCGGCGGCCTGGGTCTGCTCGGCCGTCAGGGTGGCGTGTTCGCCGGGAATCGTGACCGCGTGCAGCGCCCGCACATGGGGCGCCAGCGGGCGCAGGTAGCCGCCGATGTCCTTGGTCGAGAGCATCCCGCAGATCAGCCAGGTGGGCCGCTTCGGCATCCTTGCCAGCGTGGCCGCCACCGCCTCGCCCCCCGCGGGGTTGTGCCCGCCGTCCAGCCACAGTTCGACCCCAGGCGCGCTTTCGGCAAGGGGCCCGCGCCGCAGCCGCTGCATCCGGGCGGGCCAGTAGGCCTTCGTCACAGCCGCCTCGCAGGCGGCGCCGTCGTGGCCAAGGTGACGCAGCGCCATTAGCGCTGCGCCCGCGTTCTCGATCTGGTGCGGCCCCGGCAGGTTCGGCAGCGGCAGGTCCAGAAGCCCGGTCTCGTCCTGGAAGATCAGCCGCCCGGCCTCTTCGCGCGCATGCCAGTGCTGGCCGTGGACGTAAAGCGGGCAGCCGAGCCGCGCCGCGCGCGCCTCGATCACGGCAAGGCCCTCGTCGGTCTGCGGCCCCACGACGCAGGGCACGCCGCGCTTCAGGATCCCGGCCTTTTCGCCGGCGATCTCGCCCACCGTTTCACCGAGGTATTGCTGGTGATCCAGAGACACCGGGGTGATGATGGTCAGCGCCGGGCGTTCCACCACGTTGGTGGCATCAAGCCGCCCGCCAAGCCCCACCTCCAGCAGCAGCGCATCGGCGGGGGTGCGCGCGAAGGCCAGGAAGGCCGCGCAGGTTGTGATCTCGAAGAAGGTGATCGGATGGCCAGCGTTCACCCGTTCGCATTCTTCCAGAAGCGCCGCGAGATCGGGTTCGGAAATCAGCTCGCCCGCCACCCGGATCCGTTCATGGAACCGCGCCAGATGCGGCGAGGTGTAGGCGTGCACGGTCTTGCCCGCCGCCTCCATCCCCGCCCGGATCATCGCCTGGGTCGAGCCCTTGCCATTGGTGCCCGCGACATGGACCACCGGCGGCAGCGCCCGTTCCGGGTTGCCCAGCGCATCCAGAAGCCGGGTCACACGGTCCAGCGTCAGGTCGATGATCTTGGGATGCAGCGACATCAGCCGTTCAAGGATGACATCCGATGCGGCCCCGGCCGCCGACGGGGCCGTGCTCACGATTTTCCGGCCTCGGGCGCCGCAGCGGGCGCGGTGTCGACCTTGGGCGCGGGCAGGTCGCCCTTCACCGCGGGCGGCTTGCCCGTCAGCAGCCGCACCAGCGCGATCAGGTCGTCGCGCAACTGCTTGCGATGCGTCACCCGGTCCAGCATCCCGTGGTCCAGCAGGTATTCGGCGCGCTGGAACCCCTCGGGCAGCTTCTCGCGGATCGTCTGCTCGATCACGCGCGGCCCGGCAAAGCAGATCAGCGCGTTCGGTTCGGCGATCTGCACGTCGCCCAGCATCGCGTAAGAGGCCGTCACCCCACCCGTGGTGGGATGGGTCAGCACCACGATATAGGGCAGCCCTGCTTCCTTCAGCATCTGCGCCGCCACCGTGGTGCGCGGCATCTGCATCAGACTCAGGATGCCTTCCTGCATGCGCGCCCCGCCCGCGGCGGCAAAGAGCACCAAGGGCGCCTTGCGCTTCACCGCCGTCTCTGCCGCGGCGATGATCGCGTTGCCGACATACATCCCCATGGACCCCGCCATGAAGCTGAAATCCTGCGCCACCGCCACGATGGGGGTGCGGCCGATCTCGCCCTCGGCGACCAGCATCGCTTCCTTCTCTCCGCTGGCCTTCTGCGCCGCCTTCATCCGCTCGGGGTAACGCTTCTGGTCGCGGAAATGCAGCGGGTCGGCCAGGGGTTCGGGCACCTTCACCTCGACGAAGACGCCGCCGTCGAACAGCCGGGCGAACCGCTCGCGCGGGCTGATCGCCATGTGGTGATCGCAGTTCGAACAGACGTTGAGATTGTCGGCCAGTTCGCGGTGAAACAGCATCGTGCCGCACTCGGGGCACTTGGTCCACAGGTTCTCGGGCACCTCACGGCGCGAGAACAGCGAGTTGATCTTGGGCCGGACGTAGTTGGAAATCCAGTTCATCGAGTCTGCCGCCTTGGGGTGACCAGTGAAGGGTCCAGATACGCCGGGGGGGGCCGGAATGCAATCGGGATGGGCCGAAAGCCCCGCATTGCCACACTCTGGCACCACCATTTCCCTTGTTTTGCCCGGCTTCGGCGCAAGCGTGCGGCCACCGCCCCGCCCCCCGGGCCAGAAGGGATGCGCCAGAAAGGATGCCGATGACAATGCCATGTCCCCGCCGACCCCGGCAGCCTGCCGCCGACCTCGGGCGGTACGCCTTGTCTGGGGGCACCGGCGCCGCTATGTCCAGTCAGCCAAGGTTCCGGGAGGATGCTCCGTTGCAGAATGCAGGGATCCAGACGCCGGTCGCAGCCTGCCCCGTCGGCACCGGAGGCCGGGCATGAGGGTGCCGGGGGCCCGCGCCATGCGGCACGCCGCAGCCCTTGCCGTCCTGGCCTTTCTGGCCGGGTGCGACGGTCTGGTGGGCGACGGAACCCACAGCCTTTCGGTCTCGGACGGCAAGGTGGTGGTGGCCGGCCCCCCCGGCTTCTGCATCGACCCCGAGGCCAGCCACCCCGAAGCCACGGCCCCGTTCATCCTGCTGGGCAGTTGCGCCGCGATCACGGGCCAGCAGACCACCGATACGCCAACCTCGCGCGCGGTGCTGACCGCCGTCATCTCGGCCGGGGCGGCGGGCGGCACGGTCGCGGGATCGGAACGCGAGCTGACCGGCTATTTCCGTTCGCCCGAAGGCCGCAAGGCGCTCAGCCGCTCGGGCAATGCCCAGACGGTGCGGGTGCTCGGCATATCGCACGTCGATGGCGTCATGGTGATCCATGCCCGCGACACCTCTGCCTTCCCCGGCCAGGCGGTGGCGCCCGACTACTGGCGCGCGCTCTTCGACCTGAACGGCCATATCGTCGCGCTCAGCGTCATCTCGGTGCCGCAGGCCCCGTTCACCGACACCGCGGGGCTGCACCTGCTGGAACAGTTCGTGTCGGCCGTGCGCGGCGCGAGCCCGGGCGCGGCCCCCGCGGCGGCGGCGCCCACGGGCTGAGCCCGCGGCAGGGGGTGGCGCGTTCATCCTTTTCACACGATAATCGTGATCCAAGGAACACTGCGCGCCGATCGTCGCGGAGCCGACGACACGCCTCGGGGGAACATGGGCCGGAAGTTCGACGTGTTGCTGGACCGGGTACTGCAGCGCAGGGCGCTCCGGCGGTGGACGCTGCTGGCCGAGGGGGCCGAGGCCGCCGACCTGCCCGAACTGAAGGCGATGCGCGGCCGCGCACGCGCCCTGAAACGGCAGATCGACCGGGTGCTGCATGTCGCCGAGGCGCGGCTTGCGCTGCCCCGCGTCGGTTCCCATGCCATGCGCAAGCCCGCGACCGCCGACTGGGCCTGGCGCCCCGAGCCCTGGCGCGGCCCGCTGCCCGCACCGGGGCTGGCCGCGGTGGACAGCAAGACCGAGATCGGACCCGGAACCACCGTCTTCCACGACTGCCACGTCAGCGAACTGACCTTCCGTCAGGTCCGCAACCAGCGCGAATCCGACCTGGCGCCCTTCGGCGTCCGGCTGGACGTGTTCCGCTTCGACGGCAGCTTCCTGTCGCTGGCCATCGACCTGCCCCCCGCCGCGGTCGAGGGGCTGAAGCTGCGCCACCTGATCCGGCTGGACACCATCGTGGAAACCGAAAAGCCGCTGGAAATCTTTGCCCGGCTGAACGTGAAGCATGGGCCGAACGTGGAACAGGTGGTGCGCGAACTGCCGCTGGGCGAACCCGAGGCGATGGTGGAATTCGACCTTGCCTATACCCGCATGAACGAGAAGCGGGTGGAACGGATGTGGGTCGACCTGATCTTCGAGGGGCCCGAGATGAACCAGATCACCCTGCGCGACGTCACCTTCTGCCGCCGCCCGCGCGCCGAACTGTAGGAGCCTGCGATGCCCGAGCCGACGCTGACCGCCACCCGCCTTCTGGCCGGCATCTGGCACGGCACGCTGACCGGCACACCCGAGGCGCCAGAGCTTGAGGTGACGCATCTGGAAACCCCGGTGCCGGGAGTCGAGATCGCCGCCGACCCCGCCCGTCAAGGCACCTGGGAGCTGCGCATCCCGGTGCCGTCGGCGGCCCTGTCGGACGGGGTGCAGACCATCCTGATCCGCGACCGCCGCACCGGCGCCCGGCTGGGCAGCTTTGCCATCCTCGCCGGCGCCGCGCTGGATGACGACATCCGCGCCGAAGTGGACCTGCTGCGCGCCGAACTCGACATGCTGAAACGCGCCTTCCGGCGGCACTGCGTGGAAACGGCGGGATAAGCCCGTGGGGTGCGCGCCGGACGAAACCGATCCGCGCCCTACCCCCAGTCCGCCCCCTGCATCTCGCGCAACCGGCTGGCGGTGCGGGCGAATTCGAACGACCCCTCGCCTTCCACATAAAGCCGTTCGGGCGCGTCGGCGGCCGAGGCGATCAGGCGCACGCGGGCCTCGTAAAGCGTGTCGATCAGCGTCACGAAGCGCTTGGCCTCGTTGTAGTTCGAGGCCGACAGGTAGGGGATGTCGTCAAGCACCAGCACCCGCACCGCCCCGGCCAGCGCAAGGTAATCGGCCGGGCCCAGCGGGCGGGCGCACAGTTCCCAGAAGGTGGCGCGGGCGACGCCGTTGTGCACCTGCTCGAGCACCAGATCGCGGCCGTTCACCGTCAGGTGCAGCGGCTGCCCGCCGCCCCCCGTCAGGTCGGTCCAGACCTGCGAGAGCGCGGCCTTGGCGGCGGCACCGGCGGGCGAGAACCAGACCTGCGCGCCCGCCAGCCGGTGCTGGCGGTAATCGGTGGCGCTGATCAGTTCGCGCACCTCCATCCGGTCCTTCAGCAGGTCGATGAAGGGCAGGAAGATCGCGCGGTTCAGCCCGTTCTTGTACAGATCGTCCGGCACCCGGTTCGAGGTAGTCACCACCACCACGCCCGCGTCGAAGAGCTTCTGGAACAGGCGCCCCACGATCATCGCGTCGGCGATGTCGGTGATCTGCATCTCGTCGAAGCACAGAAGCCGGGTGGTGGCGATCACCTGATCGGCCACCGGCAGCAGCGCGTCCTCGGCATGGCTGCGCCGCGCGGCTTCCAGCCCGCGCTGGATCTCCTGCATGAAGGCGTGAAAATGCACCCGCCGCTTGCGGTCGATCTCGGTCGCTTCCATGAACAGGTCCATCAGCATGGACTTGCCGCGCCCCACCCCGCCCCAGAGATAGAGCCCCTTCGGCGGCGCAGGCGGGCGCGAGAAGAGGCCGCCCAGCAGGCCGCGGCGGCGGGCCGAGGTGTCCTCCAGCCAGCCGCGCAGGCTTTCCAGCACCGGCAGAACGGCCCGCTGGGCGGCATCGGGGCGCAGACGGCCGTCCGCCACCCGGGTATCGTAGATCTCGGTCAGGGTCTTGCGCATGCCGCCCTATAGCGCGGGCCGTTCCATCAGGAAAGGTGATGCGCCCCGCCACGAAAGACCGATTGACGGAACCGCGGGGGCACTGCATCTTGCGCCGCCGCGAAGGAGACGCCGATGCCCGCAACCCGCAGTCCGCTGTTCACCCCGCTTCTGATCGCAGGCAGCGCGGTGCTGATCCTCAGCTTCGCCATCCGGTCAAGCTTCGGGGTGTTCCAGCTTCCGATCGCCCAGCTTCACGGCTGGGACAGGTCGGCCTTTTCGCTGGCCATCGCGATCCAGAACCTGGCCTGGGGCGTGGGCCAGCCGATCTTCGGTGCGCTGGCGGAAAAGATCGGCGACCGCAAGGCGCTGACGCTGGGCGCGCTTCTGTACGCGGGCGGGCTGGTGCTGACATCGGGGGCCACGACGCCCGCGGCCTACCAGCTTTACGAGGTGATGGTGGGCTTCGGGATCGCCGGGATCGGGTTCGGCACCATCCTGGCGCTGATCGGGCGGAGTGCCACGCCGGAACACCGCAGCCTGTCGCTGGGGCTGGCCACCGCGGCGGGCTCGATGGGGCAGGTGGTGGGCCCGCTGGCGGCAGAGGTGCTGCTGGCGCACATGCCGGTCGCAACCGTGTTCCTGGTCTTTGCCGCCGCGATCCTGAGCAGCCTTCTGTTGCTGCCCTTCCTGAACGCCCCCGTGCATCCGCAGGCCGCGGGCACGCCCGAACCGATGGCGACCGTCGTCGCCCGCGCCTTCCGCGACCCGAGCTTCACGCTGATCTTCCTTGGCTTCTTCTCCTGCGGGTATCAGTTGGGCTTCATCACCGCCCATTTCCCCGCCTTCGTCACCGAGGTCTGCGGCGCGATCGACCCGCGCGGGCCGCTGGCGGCCTTCGGCATCTCGACCACCTCGGCGCTGGGGGCGGCCTCGATCGCCTTCATCGGGTTTGCCAACATCGGCGGCACCCTGTTGGCAGGGTGGCTGGGCAAGCGGTATTCGAAGAAATACCTGCTGGCCGGGGTCTACCTGCTGCGCACCATGGTCGCCTCGGCCTTCATCCTGACCCCGATGACGCCGGCCACGGTGGTTCTGTTCGCGCTGGCGATGGGGGCGCTGTGGCTGGCCACGGTGCCGCTGACCTCGGGGCTGGTCGCGCAGATCTACGGGGTGCGCTACATGGGCACGCTGTACGGGATCGTGTTCTTCTCGCACCAGCTTGGCAGCTTCATGGGCGTCTGGCTGGGCGGGCGTCTTTACGACATCTACGGCAACTATACGCTGGTCTGGTGGATCGGCATCGGCGTCGGCGCCTTCTCGGCGCTGGTCCACCTGCCGGTGAAGGAACGCCCGATGGAACTGCGCACCGCCTGAGGCCGGGTCAGACCGTCTCGCGCAGGAACTCGGTCAGCGCCGCCATGATCGCGCCGGGATGGGTGTAGGGCAGCGCGTGGGTGGCGCCGGGCAGTTCCACCTGCCGGGCGTTGCGGTTGATCTGCACCAGCCGCCCCATGCCGGCGAGGGGGATCACGCGGTCCGCCTCGCCCCAGATCGCCAGAACGGGAAGGCTCGTCACCGCCAGCGCGCGATGGGTCGGGGCCATGTCCTCGGCCATCATGCCGCGCAGCGACGACAGCACCGCGGGCAGCGTGCCGCGCACCCCCATCTCGGCGGCCATGCGCTGCGCCATATCGGGCAATTCCGGGTTCGGCGGCAGGCTGCGGTCCACCCCGCTGCGGTGCACGAGCCCGCCGAACAGCCGCATCAGCCCGTCGCCCAGCACCGGAACCCGGGCGCAGAAAGTCAGGAAGCGGTTCATCCGGTGGCCCAGCCCCACGGGGGCCAGCAGCACCAGCCGGTCGACCCGTTCTGGCCTGTCCTGCGCAAAGGCCGCGGCGATCGCGCCGCCCATCGAATAGCCCATCAGCGTCACGCCGCGCGTCACCTCCAGCGCCGTCAGCAACTCGTCAAGCTGGGTGACGAAGAACGCCCGCGTCTGCGGCCCCTGCGGCCGGTCCGACAGCCCGCGGCCATAAAGATCGTAGGTCAAGACCCGCACGCCCAGCGCCGTCAGCGCCACCGCCAGCGGGGTCCAGACATAGCTGGGCGTCGTCAGCCCGTGGATGCAGACCACCACCGGCCCCCGCGCCGCGCCGCGCCATTCGTAATAGGTCTGCCCGGCGGACAATTGCACGACCTCGCCCGATGCCTTGCGGCGCCGACGCGCGTCGATCGGCGGGCGAAACGCCTCGGCCAGCGGTGGCAGCGCCAGAAGCACCAGCAGCAGGACGACAAGCGCGATCCAGATCATGTCCCGCGTGCAACCTCCAGGATATAGCGCGCCGTCATCAGGTCCAGATGCGCGCCGCCCCCGTTCTTGGCGATGGTGATCTCGGATGCCGAGCCGCGGTGGAAACCGCCCCCGGCGATGTCGTAGAAATCGCCCAGCACGTCCTCGCGCCGGATCGCGCCCTGTGCCAGCGGGGTCTTCAACTCGCCGATATGGTCCAGCGTCGTCTCGCGCGCATCGACGAAAAGCCGCGCGCGTTGCAGGGCGCGGTCGTCGACCTCGCGCATCTCGGGCGTATAGGCGCCGATCAGGTCCAGATGGGTGCCGGGGCTCAGCCAGTCGCCCCGGATCAGCGGCGCGGTGGACATGGTGGCGGTGCAGATGATGTCGGCCGCGGCCACCGCCTCGGCCAGGTCGCGCGCGATCGTCATGCCCGGCAGTTGCGCGGCAAACCGGCTGGCGCCCTCGGCGCTGCGGTTCCAGACCATGAACTGCGCCCCCGGAAAGGCCGAGCCATAGGCCTCGACCATCGATCGCGCGACGGCGCCCGCCCCCACCAGCAGGATCACCCGGCTGTCGGGCCGCGCAAGGCGGCGCGCGGCCAGCAGGCTGTCGCCCGCCGTCTTCCACTTGGTCACCAGGGTGAAATCGACCAGCGCTTCCAGTTCGCCCGTGGCCTCGGAGAACAGCGTCACCGCCCCGTTGACCGAGGCGCGGCCCTGCGCCGGGTTGTCGGGGAAGATGGTGGCCGACTTCACCGCCAGCCCCATGCCCGCGATCCAGGCCGAGCGCGACAGAAGCCGCCGGTTGCCCTGCGCCAGAAGGGTGTCCCCGATGATGGCGCGCGGCAGGCGGTGGCCCGCCTCCAGCGCTTCGGTCAACCCCTGCCAGCGCAGGCGGCCTTCCACCTCGGGGCCGATCATGGCGATGCTCATCCTGCGTCCTCCCCTGTCAGCAGCCCTTCGGCCACCAGTCGCCGCGCCCAGCCTTCGGGCCCGTCGAACAGATGCGTGCGCCAGCCGCGCGCGGCCGCGGCGGCGATGTTGTCGGCCCGGTCATCGGCAAAGAGCAGCGCCGCGGGCGGCAGGCCGCAATCGGTTTCCACCATCGCGTAGATCGCGGGGTCGGGCTTGGTGACCGCCATCTGCCCCGAGACATAGGCCCGGTCGGCCTCGGCCAGAAAGCCATAGTGGCGGCAGGCGATCTGCCAGGTGGCGACCCCGATGTTCGACAGGATGAACACCGGCACCCCGCGCAGGCGCAGGCGCCGCATCAGGCGGACAGAGAGCGGGATCTCGGGCGCCGCCATCTCGGCCCAGTCGTCGTGCCAGAGCCGGATCGCATCGGCATGGTCGGGCCAGCGGGCGGCGGTTTCCTCGACCACGGCGCGGAAATCGGCGCCGCGGTCGATGCGCTCGTTCATCGCGTGCAGGTCGACCTCGGCGAACAGCGCCCGGCGGCGGGCCGCGCCGATCACCCGATCGTAATACCGTTCGGGCTGCCATTCGATCAGCACGTTGCCGATGTCGAAGACGACCGCCGCGGGACGGGTCATGGCTGCGCCTCTTTCCGTGCCGCGGTCACCTCGCGGTCAAGCGCGTCCAGAAAACGCGAGCGGTCTGCCTTTGTAAAGGGTTTGCCCCCGCCCGGCCGGAACGGATCGGCGGCGCGCAGGTCGGCCATCAGATCGCGGGTGGCCAGGATCGTGCCGATATTGGCGCGGGTGAACACCTCGCCGTTGTGGCGCACCACGCGGGCACCCGCGGCGATGCATTTCGCGGCCAGCGGAATGTCCCCGGTGACCACCACATCACCGCGCCCGGCACGCTCGGCGATCCACTTGTCGGCCACGTCCGGCCCGTCGGGAACATAGACCATCTGCACCAGCGGATTGGCCGAGGGCCGCAGCCCGCCGTTCGACACGAAGGCCAGCTCGACGCGGTGCCGGGTCGCCACACGCTCGGCCTCGTCCTTCACCGGGCAGGCGTCGGCATCGACGTAGATCACGCGAACAGCGCCTCGGCGTGGAAATCGACATGCGATTCCATGAACGAGGCGACAAAGAAGTAGCTGTGGTCATAGCCCTTCTGCATGCGGAAGCTGGCAGGCTGACGGCGGCGGGCGATGGCCTCGACCAGCGCCTCGGGGCGCAAAAGGTCGATGAACTGGTCGCTGGAGCCCTGATCGATCAGCAGCGGGCCGTCAAATCCGCGTTTCTTCATCATCAGGGTGGCGTCATGGGCGGCCCATTTCGTCTCGTCTGCGCCCAGGTAGGCCGCGAACTGCTTGCGCCCCCAGTCCGAGGCGGTGGGGTTGGCGATGGGCGCGAAGGCCGAGACCGAGCGGAAGCGGCCCGGAAACGCCATCGCCAGCGTCAGCGCGCCATGCCCGCCCATGGAATGGCCGGTGATTGCCTGCCGGTCCTCTTCCAGCGGGAAGGCGTTGAACAGAAGCCGCGGCAGTTCGTCGGCCAGGTAATCCCACATGCGGAAATGCGGCGCCCAGGGCGCCTCGGTCGCATTCAGGTAGAACCCCGCGCCCTGCCCCAGATCATAGGCCGGATCATCGGCAACGCCCGGCCCGCGCGGCGAGGTGTCGGGGAACGCGACGGCGATCCCCTGCTCGGCCGCCCAGGTCTGGGCGCCAGATTTCAGCATCGCGTTTTCATGCGTGCAGGTCAGCCCCGACAGGAACCACAACAGCGGCACCGGCCCTTCCTGCGCCTGTTCGGGCAGGAACAGCGCAAAGGTCATGTCGCATTTGCAGGCCTCCGAAGCGTGGCTGTAGACGCCCTGCACCCCGCCGAAGGCCCGGTTTTCCGATATCGTCTTCATCTTCGTCCTTTCTCAGGCGGCGGTCGCCCAGGCGATGACCGCGGAAAGGGTCAGCACTGACACCGCCGTGGAAATCAGGATCGAGGCCGACACGCGCTGCGGCGCGACCCCGTAATGCTGTGCCAGGATATAGGTGTTGCCCGCCACCGGCAGGGCCGCCGCGGCGATCATCACATGCGCGGCGAAGCGTTCCACCGGGAACAGCACCAGCGCCCCCACCGCCACCGCGGCCGGATGCAGCACCAGCTTGCAGAACGACAGCCACGCCGCCACCTGCACCCGTTCCGCCGACCGCGCGGCAAGCGAGGCGCCGATCGCGAACAGCGCGCCGGGCGTTGCCGCGCCGCCAAGGATGCCCATGAAATCATTGACCGGCCGCGGCACCGCCATCCCCGAGGCCGACCACAGAAGGCCCAGCGCCATCGACACGATCATCGGGTTCTGCACCAGCCCCAGACCCAGCCGCCCCAGCACCCGCAGGCTGACCCGCCCCTCGCGCGCGCCGGTGATGATCAGCGTGATGAGCGACGAGAACACGATCATGTCCACCGTCAGCACCATCATCTGAGGCCCGGCCGCCTTTTCGCCGAAGATCGCGATCATCAGCGGCAGACCCAGAAAGCCGGTATTGCCGCAGGCGGCGCATTGCGCCTCGACCGCGGCCTCGGACAGCGTGATCCGCCGCGCCAGCGCCACGGCGAAGGCGACAAGGTAAACCGCGGTGCAGCCCAGCAGGTATGCCAGAACGAAGGGGGTGGAATAGATCTCGGCCAGCGACAGGTTCGAGGCGAACTTGAACAGCATGGCCGACAGGGCGAAGTAGAACACGAACTTGGTGATCGCCGCGGTGCCGATCTCGCTGATGAACCGCGTCCGCCCGGCCAGATAGCCGACGCCGACCAGTGCAAAGAACGGCAGAACGCGGAACAGGACTTCGATCATCTTCGCCGTTTCCCCCGCCGCCGCGCCTCTTCCAGCGGGATAGGGGCCGATGGGGCAAAGGGCAAGGGGTCAGGGCACCGAACGGCGCAGCCGCGAAACGCCAGCGCAACGGCAAGCCATCACACGGGCGGCGGGGCGTCGCGCCGTCAGGGCCCCCGCGGCCTCATCCCCCGCCGCCTCATCCCGCCCCGATCAGCGAGCCCGCGGCGAAGACCAGCGCGCCGCCCACCACCACCTGCAGCGCGGCCCGCAGGAACGGGGTATCCATGTACTTGTTCTGGATCCAGGCAATCGCCCAAAGCTCGAAGAACACGACGACCATCGCAAGCGTCGTCGCCGTCCAGAAATCCGGGATCAGGTAGGGCAGCGCATGGCCAAGCCCGCCAAGCGCCGTCATGATCCCGGAGGCCAGCCCCCGCTTGATCGGCGAGCCGCGCCCCGACAGCACGCCATCGTCATGCGCGGCCTCCGTGAACCCCATCGAGATGCCCGCCCCCACCGCGGCGGCCATGCCCACCAGCAGCGTGGTGTGCGAATTCTGGGTGGCGAAGGCGGTCGCGAAGATCGGCGCCAGGGTCGAGACCGAGCCATCCATCAGCCCCGCTAGCCCCGGCTGCACCCAGGTCAGGATGAACTGCCGCCGCGCGGCGTGGTCTTCCTCGGTCCGGGCCGTTTCGCCCAGATGTTCGCCCTGCAATTCGTCGGCCCTGTGTTCGTGCCCGGCCTCGGCCGCCGCCAGATCGCCCAGCAGCTTGCGCGTGGCGGCATCGGCGGTCTGCGCCGCGGCGCGGCGGTAAAACGCCTCGGCCTGCCGCTCCATCGCCGCCGCCTCGTCGCGGATCGTGTCCAGCGACAGGTTCTTCACCAGCCAGACGGGGCGGCGGGCATAGAAGCCCGCGACATGCTCGCGCCGGATCAGGGGAATGACATCGCCGAACCGCGCCTGGTGCAGTTCGATCAGGCGGCGGCGGTGCTGATCCTCTTCCTGCGCCATGCCATCGAAGACGGCGGCAGAGCCGGGATATTCGCCCCGCAGCCGCGCTGCATAGCTGCGGTAAATCTGCGCGTCATCTTCTTCGGATGAAATCGCCAGCGCGAGAATCTCCTGTTCCGACAGGTCGGAAAAGCGACGGCGGCTCGAAACTCCGGGGATCATATGCGGCTCCAAATTAGAACCATTCCAAACTATCAGGACAGAGCGTCAAGGCAAGGGACATTGCACATGCGGCAACAGGCATCCTTGCCCGAGACGAACTGTCCGGTTTAGGATCGCGCAGGGGAGAACGAGACGTGATGGCCACTGCAGCCGCAAAAGTGAAGCGGGGCCGCAAGTACGACCAGGTGCTTGAAGGCGCCCGGACGGTGTTCTTGCGCGACGGTTTCGAAGGCGCCAGCGTTGACGACATCGCCCGCGAGGCCGGTGTCTCGAAGGCGACACTCTACAGCTACTTTCCTGACAAACGGCTGTTGTTTCTGGAGGTTGCGCGCAGCGAATGCGCCCGGCAGGCCGCGTCGGCAATCGAGTTGCAGGACATGACCGCCCCCCCGCGCGACGTGCTGACGGCGGCGGCCAGGCGGCTGGCGGGCTTCGTCACATCGGAATTCGGGCAGCGGATGTTCCGCATCTGCGTGGCCGAAAGCGACCGTTTCCCCGAATTGGGCCGCGCCTTCTACGAGTCGGGCCCGCTTCTGGTGCGCCAGCGTCTGGTCAGCTACCTGCGCGCGGCAACGGCCCGCGGCGAGCTTCAGATCGACGATTTCGACCTCGCCGCCGACCAGTTCGCGGAATTGTGCAAGGCCGACATCCACGCCCGCGCCATCTTCGCCCGCAACGGCGGCTGCGCGGCGCGCGACATCGACCGCACCTCGGCGGGCGCGGTCGACATGTTCCTGGCGCGCTACGGCACGCGGCAGGCCTAGCTGGGGCAGTCTGCGATCGCCGGCGCCGTCGCGTTCAGGAACCCGGCCAGCGTGGTGCCCGGCTGAACCAGCGCGAAGCGCGGCCCGCCCGAGGCCAGCCGCAGCGTCATGTCGATCGGCCCGGCCGGATCGGCCCCGGCCCGCAGGCGGCAGGGCGTGAAGGTGACAGAGATTTGCGCCACCGGATTGGCCTTGCCCGCGCGCCAGGCGGCCACGGTGGTCTCCAGCCGCGACAGCTCGGCCGCGGCGGGGGTGGCAAGTTCCATCTCTGCCATCTCGCCCGGCGCGCCCAGCACCGCAAGCCCGTCGCTGGCGGTCACGGTTTCGCCGGTCTGGTCGTTCGTGGCCTGCACATGCAGCGCGGCCGACCCCGGCAGCACGCCGAAGCCCGGCGGCAAGGTCAGGCTGACCTTCAGCGCGGCAGGCGCTGCGGCCAGAGGGTCGGCGAAGGGTGCCGCACCCGCCCCCGTTGCAGCCAGCGCGCAGGTCGCGGCCACGGCCAGGAAAAGCGAAGCGGCGGTCATCGGCAAGTGGTATCCTTGTTGGCGGGCCCGCGCCCCCTGCGCGGAAAGTCGCCCATTTCTCCATGAACCCACCTGAAAGTGCAAGCCTTTCGGCAAGACCGGGGCAGGCGCATCCGCTATCGCAGCACCCGCCGCAGGCCGTCCTGCACCCGCTGCAGCGCGGGCAGGCAGGCGGCCGCCATCGCCGCCGGGTCGCCATGCACCGCCGCCATCCCCACATTCAGCGCCGCCACGACCCGGCGATGCACATCCAGCACCGGCACCGCAAGCGCGCGCAGGCCCAGTTCCACCTCCTGGTCCACAAGCGCATGCCCCGCGGCCCGCACGCGGGCGATCTCGGCCATGATCTCGGCCGGGTCGGTGCGCGAATGGCGGGTGCGCGGCGACAGGTCGGAGGCCTCGATGATGGCGCGCGCCGCGGGCTCGGGCAGCGCGGCCAGCAGCACGCGGCCCATCGAGGTGCAATGCGCAGGCAGCCGCGAGCCCGGCATCAGCCCGATCGACATCACCCGCCGTTGCGCGGCCCGGGCGATGTAGACGATTTCGGTCTCATCGAGGATCGAGACGGAACAGGATTGGCCGATCTGCTCGCTCAACTGGTCCAGCCAGGGCTGCACGATCTGCGGCAGCGGCAGCGCGGCCAGCGCCCCGGTGCCCAGCCGCAGCACGCGCGGCGTCAGCGTGAAATACTTGCCGTCATAGGCGGCATAGCCCAGCTCGAACAACGTCAGCAGGCAGCGGCGGGCGGTCGCCCGGTCCAGCCCCGTTGCCTCGGCCACCTCGGCGATGGAGCGGCGCGGATGGTCGGCGCCGAAGCATTCCAGCACCCGCAGCCCCTTGCCCAGCGACGCGATCGTATCGGTTCTGTTCAACATGCGCACAGGAATGCGCGCGATGCGAACAAAGATCAACATGCGCGCGTCAGCCCTTGCCCCGGTCGCTGGCGCTGGCGATGTCTTTCGCGAGCCCGGCCCGCAGGACGCGCGCGCCTGGACAGACCCTTCCGCAACCGGAGCCCGGAATGGACAAGACCATCGCAACCCTGGCCGAGGCCGTCTCCACCGTCGCCGATGGCGCCACGGTGATGATCGGCGGTTTCGGCGGATCGGGCGCCCCGATCGAGCTGATCCACGCCCTGATCGACCGCTATCGCGCCACCGGCCACCCCACCGGGCTGACCGTGGTGAACAACAACGCAGGCAACGGGCATGTCGGCCTGGCCGCGCTGATCGAGGCGGGGATGGTGCGCAAGCTGATATGTTCGTTCCCGCGCTCGGCGGACCCGGTTGTGTTTACCGAACGTTACCTGGCCGGAAAGATCGAGCTGGAACTGGTGCCGCAGGGCACCCTGGCCGAACGCATCCGGGCGGGCGGGGCGGGCATCCCCGCCTTCTACACGCCCACCGGCTATGGAACCGAACTGGCGAAGGGCAAGAGGATCGAGGAATTCGACGGCCGCCCCTATGTGCAGGAGCGCTGGCTGAAGGCCGACGTGGCGCTGGTGAAGGCCGAATGCGCCGACACGATGGGCAACCTGACCTACCGCGCCGCCTCGCGCAATTTCGGCCCGCTGATGTGCATGGCCGCGGCCGAAACCATTGTTCAGGCCCGCAAGATCGTGGACCCCGGCGCGATCGACCCCGAGACGGTCGTGACGCCGGGGATCTTTGTCCAGAAGGTCGTGGCGGTGCCCGACCCCCAGCAGGAAGAAACGCTGAACCGGGCGGGGGCCGTTCACTGATGTCGCCAAAGCTTTCCAACGCCCAGATCGCCTGGCGCGCCGCGCAGGACATCGCCGATGGCGCCTATGTCAACCTTGGCATCGGTTTCCCCGAGATGGTGGCCAAGTTCCAGCCGCCGGGCCGCCAGGCGATCTTCCACACCGAAAACGGCATCCTGAACTTCGGCGAGGCGCCACCCGCCGGCGACGAAGACTGGGATCTGATCAACGCGGGCAAGAAGGCGGTGACGCTGAAGCCCGGTGCCGCCTTCTTTCACCATGCCGACAGCTTTGCCATGGTGCGCGGCGGGCACCTCGACGTGGCGATCCTGGGCGCCTATCAGGTGGCCGAAACCGGCGATCTGGCGAACTGGTCCACCGGGCCGAAGGGCGTGCCCGCGGTGGGCGGCGCGATGGACCTTGTGCATGGCGCCAAGCGCGTGGCGGTCATCACCGACCATGTGACGAAGGAAGGCGCGCCCAAGCTGCTGGAACGCTGCACCCTGCCGCTGACCGGCGTGGGCTGCGTGACGCGGGTCTATACCTCGCTTGCCGTGATCGACATCGAGGACGGCCGGTTTGTGCTGCGCGAAAAGCTGGCGGCGTTGACCTTCGAGGCGCTTCAGGCGCAGACAGGCGCCAGGCTGCACCTGACCGGCCCCGTGGCCGACCTGACCGTACCGGAGCTGTGACATGACCGAAGCCTTCATCTGCGACTACATCCGCACCCCCATCGGCCGGTTCGGCGGCGCACTGGCCTCCGTGCGGGCCGATGACCTGGGCGCGGCGCCGCTGAAGGCGCTGATGGCGCGCAACGCGGGCGTGGACTGGGCCGCGGTGGATGACGTGATCTTCGGCTGTGCCAACCAGGCGGGCGAGGACAACCGCAACGTGGCGCGGATGTCGCTGCTGCTGGCGGGGCTGCCGCTGTCGGTGCCGGGCGCCACGCTGAACCGGCTTTGCGGGTCGGGAATGGACGCAGTGCTGACGGCCGCGCGGGCGATCCGGGCGGGCGAGGCCAGCCTGATGATCGCGGGCGGCGTCGAAAGCATGAGCCGGGCGCCCTTCGTGATGCCCAAGGCCGACAGCGCCTTTTCCCGCCACGCCGAGATCCACGACACGACCATCGGCTGGCGCTTCGTCAACCCGGTGATGAAGGCGCAATACGGCGTCGATTCGATGCCCGAGACGGGCGAGAACGTGGCCGAGGATTACCACGTCAGCCGCGCGGATCAGGATGCTTTCGCGCTGCGCAGCCAGGCCCGCGCGGCGGCGGCGCAGGCCAACGGGCGGCTGGGCCGGGAAATCGTGCCGGTCAGCATCCCCCAGCGCAAGGGCGATCCGCTGGTGGTGGACCGCGACGAACACCCCCGCGCGACCACGATCGAGGCGCTGGCCAAGCTGCCCACCCCCTTCCGCAAGGGCGGCACGGTGACGGCAGGCAACGCCAGCGGCGTGAACGATGGCGCCGCGGCGCTCGTCATCGCCTCGGAGGCGGCGGCGCGGGCACACGGGCTGACCCCCATCGCCCGCATCCTGGGCGGCGCCACCGCGGGCGTGGCCCCGCGCATCATGGGCATCGGCCCGGCCCCGGCCAGCCAGAAGCTGATGGCGCGGCTGGGCCTGACGCCCGCCGATTTCGACGTGATCGAGCTGAACGAGGCCTTCGCCAGCCAGGGTCTTGCCACCCTGCGCCTGTTGGGCATCGCGGATGACGATCCGCGGGTGAACCCCAACGGCGGGGCCATCGCGCTGGGTCATCCGCTGGGCATGTCGGGCGCCCGCATCACCGGCACCGCGGCGCTGGAACTGGCGCTGAGGGGGGGGCGGCGGTCGCTGTCCACCATGTGCATCGGCGTGGGCCAGGGCATCGCCGTGGCGCTGGAGCGCGTCTGAACCGACGCAAGACCTCGCGGGGCGGCCGCGCGCAAGGCCTTGTGCAGCGGCCTGCCCCGAGAACCGGCATTGCGCCCGCCCTGACCCGGCGGGCCGTTTGCGTTCTGCCGCCGCCGTTGACAAGCGGGGCGGCCTTGGCGATGGTCGGCAAAACGTTTGAGGTTTAAAATGTCTGATCCGGTCCGCCTCTCGCTTTCCGATGGCGTCGCGCTGATCACCATCGACAACCCGCCGGTCAACGTGACCTCGCGCGCGGTGCGCGAAGGGCTGGTGGCCGCGCTGGATGCCGCGGCGGCCGCGGGCGCGGGGCGCGTGGTGCTGACCGGGGCGGGGCGGGCCTTCGTGGCCGGGGCCGATGCGAAGGAATTCGACGCCGCCCCGCACCCGCCCCACCTGCCCGACATCGTGGCCCGGATCGAGGCGTCTCACATCCCCGTCGTCGCCGCGATCAACGGCGCGGCGCTGGGCGGCGGGCTGGAACTGGCGCTGGCCTGCGCCGCGCGGGTGGCAGCACCCGGTGCCACGCTTGGCCTGCCCGAGGTGACGCTGGGGGTGGTGCCGGGGGCAGGCGGCACGCAGCGCCTGCCGCGTCTGGTGGGGCTCGCCGCCGCCCTGTCGCTGATCCCCGAGGGCCGGGTGATCGGCGCGGCCGAGGCGCAGGCCATCGGCCTTGTCGATGCGCTGGCCGCCGACCCGGTTGCCGCCGCGCGCGCCCTGCCCCTGCCCGCCCGCGCGGCCACCGGCGCCCTGCCCGCCCCGGCCACCGATGCCGCGGCCCTGGCCGCAGCCCGCCAGCAGGCGGCACGGCGCAGCCCGCGCCAGATCGCGCCGCAAAAGGCCATCGACCTGATCGAGGCCGCCTGCACCCTGCCGCTGGCCGAGGGGTTGCGGCAGGAACGCGAGACCTTCCTGGCGCTGAAGACCTCGGATCAGGCGGCGGCGCTGCGGCATGTGTTCTTTGCCGAACGCGCGGCGATGGGCCGGGGCAAGGACGGGGCCGAGGTGGGCTCGGCCGTGGTGGTGGGCGGCGGCACGATGGGGGCGGCCATCGCCTATGCGCTGGCGGGCGTCGGCCTGACGGTCGCGCTGGTGGAAACCGATGCCGCGGCGGTGGCGCGCGCCCGCGCCAACGTCGCCCGGCTTTATGCCGAGGCCGTCAGCCGCGGAAAGGCCACCGCCGAGACCGCCGAGGCCGAGCAGGCCGCGCGCTTCCGCTTTCACATCGGCTATGACGACCTGCCTGCCGCCGACCTGGCGATCGAGGCGGTGTTCGAGGATCTGGCGGTCAAGCGGGCGGTGTTCGCCGCCCTGGACGCAGCCCTGCCCAAGACCGCGATCCTGGCCACGAACACATCCTATCTGGACGTGAACGCGATTGCCGAGGGCATCGCCAACCCGGGCCGGTTCCTGGGCCTGCATTTCTTCAGCCCCGCGCATGTGATGAAGCTGCTGGAGGTGGTCCGGGGCCGCCAGACCACGCCCGCGACGCTTGCCACCGCGCTGCGGCTGGCCGCGCGGCTGAAGAAGATCCCCGTCCTGGCGGGGGTCTGCGACGGTTTCATCGGCAACCGCATCCTGACCCGCTATCGCCAGATCTGCGACGTAATGCTGATCGAGGGCGCGCTGCCTGCACAGGTGGATGCCGCCATGCGCGGCTTCGGCATGGCGATGGGGCCCTACGAGGTGCAGGATCTGTCGGGGCTCGACATCGCTTACGCCAACCGCAAGCGGCTGGGCTGGAAGACGAAGCCCGGCTTTCGCTACATCCCGATTGCCGACCGCATCGTCGAAGAGACTGGGCGCCTTGGCCGCAAGACGGGGGCCGGGTGGTATGACTACGATGGCGGCAAGCCCGTCCCCTCGGCGCTGATCGACGGGATCGTCACCGACGCCTCGGCCCGCGCCGGGATCGCCCGCCGGGCCTTCACCGACGCCGAGATCGTCGAACGCGCCACCGCCGCGATGGTGGAGGAAGGCTTCCGCATCCTGACCGAAGGGATCGCCCGCCGCGCCGCCGACATCGACCTGGTGCTGGTGCATGGCTACGGCTTCCCCCGCTGGCGGGGCGGGCCGATGCACTGGGCCGCGCGGACCGGGCTGGCGGCTATCGCCGACCGGATCGCGGGCCATGCCGCGGCCGATCCGCTGTCCTGGGCGGTGCCGCCGCTGCTGGCGCAGGCCGCGGCGGAAGGCGTGCTGCCCGCCGATGCGGATGCGCGGCGCTAGGCGGCGCCGCGGGTCCTGACCAGCGTGGCGAACAGGCTGGCACCCACCGGCAGGATCGCATCGTCGAAGACGAAGCCCGGGTTGTGCAGCGGCACATCGCCCGCGTGGCCCAGCGTGAAGAAGGCCCCAGGCACCACCCGCAGCAGGTCGGCCATGTCTTCCGACCCCATGGTCAGGTCGGCATCCGCCCGCGCCTTGCCGCCCAAGAGGCCCCGCGCCGCATCGATCAGGTTGCCCGCCCGCTCGGGGTCGTTCGACAGCACGCTGAACACGGGGCGCAGGTCTGGCGTGATCTCGACCTCATGCGCGGCGGCAAGGCCCGCGCAGATCTGGCGGATGCGGCGCGCGATCATCTCGCCGTCGGCATCCTGGAAGAAGCGGAAGGTGCCCGACAGCCGGGCCGAGGCGGGAATCACGTTGTAGGCCGAGCCTGCCTGGAACTGCGTGACCGACACCACCGCCGGATGCGTCGGGTCCATGTTGCGCGAGACGATCTGCTGCAACTCGCCCACCAGCGCGGCGCCGATGGCGATCGGGTCGCGGCTGGCCTGCGGCATCGCCCCGTGGCTGCCCCGCCCGGCGATGTCGATGTCGAAGAAACTTGCCCCCGCCATCGCCGCACCGGGCCGCACCCGCAGTTCGGCGAAATCGAGATAGGGCGAGTTGTGCAGGCCATAAAGCTCGTCGCAGGGAAAGCGGTCGAAGAGCCCGTCCTTGAGCATGGCGCGGGCGCCGCCCAGCCCCTCTTCGGCGGGCTGGAAGATCAGCACCGCCCGCCCCGCGAAATCGCGATGCGCCGCCAGATAGCGGGCGGCACCCAGCAGGATGGCGGTGTGCCCGTCATGCCCGCAACCGTGGAAGACGCCGGGATTTTTCGACGCATAGGGCAGGTTCGTCTCTTCGTCCATCGGCAGGGCGTCCATGTCGGCGCGCAGGCCGATGGTGCGGCCGGGTCGGCTGCCGTCCAGCACACCCACCACGCCGGTGCCGCCGATCCCGCGCGTCACGCTGACGCCCCAGCTTTCCAGCAGCTCCGCCACCTTCGCCGCGGTGCGGTGTTCCTGAAACCCGATTTCCGGATGCGCGTGAAAATCGCGGCGCAGCGCGGTCAGGTCGTCGGCAAAGGCTTCGATTTCGGGAAGGGCGTACATGGCGGCTCCGCTGGGCTGATGCGGTGCCAGCTTTCCGCCCGGCGCGGCGGGCGTCAAGCCATGCGGGCAATGCCGAAGACGTGGGCCGCCAAGCCTTGCCTCCGGGGCCCCTCCCGCGGTATGACACGGCCCATGTCCCGCTTTTTCGACATCGGCGACCGCGCCCGCCTGCCCTGGCGCTTTTATGGGGCCACGTGCTCCGTACTCGCCCGACTCTGACCGGGCGCTGCCGCGCGATGCGCGGACCCTGCCGATTTCGATACACCCCCTGACCGAGGATAGAGCCATGTCCGCTCCCCGTACCCTCTATGACAAGATCTGGGACGACCACGTCGTCCAGCAGGACGCCGACGGCACCTGCCTGCTCTACATCGACCGCCACCTGGTGCACGAAGTGACCAGCCCGCAGGCTTTCGAAGGGCTGCGCATGACGGGCCGCAAGGTCCGTGCGCCGGAAAAGACCATCGCGGTGCCCGACCACAACGTGCCCACGACCCCCGGCCGCGAGACGCACATCGACAACGAGGAAAGCCGCATCCAGGTCGACGCGCTGGACAGGAACGCCAGGGATTTCGGCGTGGTCTACTACCCGGTCAGCGACATCCGGCAGGGCATCGTGCACATCGTCGGCCCCGAACAGGGCTGGACGCTGCCGGGCATGACGGTGGTCTGCGGTGACAGCCACACCGCCACCCACGGCGCCTTCGGCGCACTGGCGCACGGGATCGGCACATCCGAGGTGGAACATGTTCTGGCCACCCAGACGCTGATCCAGAAGAAGTCGAAGAACATGAAGGTGGAAATCACCGGGAGCCTGCGCCCCGGCGTGACCGCCAAGGACATCACCCTGTCGGTGATCGGCGCCACCGGCACCGCGGGCGGCACCGGTCATGTGATCGAATACTGCGGCCAGGCGATCCGCGAACTGTCGATGGAAGGCCGCATGACCGTCTGCAACATGGCGATCGAAGGCGGCGCCCGCGCCGGGCTGATCGCGCCCGACGAAAAGACCTTTGCCTATGTCATGGGCCGCCCGCACGCGCCGAAAGGCGCGAAGTGGGAAGCCGCGCTGGCCTACTGGAAGACGCTCTATACCGACGAGGGCGCCCATTTCGACAAGGTGGTGACGCTGAAGGGCGAAGACATCGCCCCGGTCGTGACCTGGGGCACCAGCCCCGAGGACGTGCTGCCGATCACCGGCGTCGTTCCGGCACCCGAGGACTTCACCGGCGGCAAGGTCGAGGCGGCGCGGCGCGCGCTGGATTACATGGGCCTGACCCCCGGCACGAAGCTGACAGACATCAAGATCGACACGGTCTTCATCGGCTCCTGCACCAACGGCCGGATCGAGGATCTGCGGGCCGCGGCGGCGGTGCTGAAGGGCAAGAAGATCGCCCCCGGAATGCGGGCGATGGTGGTGCCGGGCTCGGGCCTGGTGCGCGCGCAGGCCGAGGAAGAGGGGCTGGCCCAGATCTTCATCGACGCAGGCTTCGAATGGCGGCTTGCCGGCTGCTCGATGTGCCTGGCGATGAACCCCGACCAGCTCAGCCCCGGCGAACGCTGCGCCGCGACCTCCAACCGCAACTTCGAAGGCCGCCAGGGCCGCGGCGGGCGCACCCACCTGATGAGCCCGGCCATGGCCGCGGCGGCGGCGGTGACGGGGCATCTGACGGATGTGCGGGAGATGATGGCGGAGAACGCGTGATGGACAAATTCACCAAACTGACCGGCGTCGCGGCGCCCATGCCGCTGGTCAACATCGACACCGACATGATCATCCCCAAGCAGTTCCTCAAGACCATCCAGCGGTCGGGGCTGGGGAAGAACCTGTTCGACGAGATGCGCTATGACGACCAGGGCAACGAGCGGCCGGACTTCGTGCTGAACCAGCCCGCCTATCGCCGCGCCGAGATCATCGTGGCCGGCGACAACTTCGGTTGCGGCTCGTCGCGCGAACACGCGCCCTGGGCGCTGTTGGATTTCGGTATCCGCTGCGTCATCTCGACCAGCTTCGCCGACATCTTCTTCAACAACTGCTTCAAGAACGGCATCCTGCCGGTCGTGCTGCCGCAAGAGGCGGTGGACGAGCTGATGGACGACGCCCGCAAGGGCGAGAACGCGCGGATCACCGTCGATCTGGAAAGCCAGACGGTGACCGGGTCGGATGGCAAGAGCTACGCGTTCGATGTCGATCCTTTCAAGAAGCACTGCCTGCTGAACGGGCTGGACGATATCGGCCTGACGCTGGAAAAGGCCGCCGCCATCGACAGCTTCGAGGGCAAGGCAGCGACGCTGCGGCCCTGGGTCTGACCGGAAGGCCCGGACAGGCCAGAGGGCGCCTTTGTCAGGCGCCCTCTTTTTTTGCGTAAATTGATGCAAACAGGCGACAGATTCGCCCTCAAAGCGCCGCACTTTAATGATTTTTCTAAACTCACGTTGAACGCTCACAAGAATGTGGGCAAAACTAAGGCGAGTTTGAGGCATTGCGTCACATTCGGCGCGGTCAACAAGGAACAAGGGGGCGGCATCGTACCGCCTCCGTCCGGGTTGAGGGAAGCAGATCGGTGATCCACAGGATTCCCGGCGCGATCGTTC
Organism: Pseudomonadota bacterium; assembly: GCA_021845805.1. Lineage (GTDB taxonomy): Bacteria > Pseudomonadota > Alphaproteobacteria > Rhodobacterales > Rhodobacteraceae > Solirhodobacter. Next base: position 24,677 of record JAJZVD010000009.1, read on the forward strand.
GCGCCCTCTTGATCGTCATCATGCTCGCAACCCCCGCGCTGATGCTGCCGGGGGAAAGCAGCGATGCGACACAGGCGACCGTCTTCGTCGGCCTCTTCGCCGGCGCGCTGACCTTTGCCGAATACGCCTCGACCTATCCGGGGCTGATCGAGTTCCGCTACGCGCCCCCCTTCAACCGCCTGCGGTTCCTGTCGCTGTTCTTCACCGTCTTCCTGCTGACGATGATCTGCCGCAACCCGATCGATCCGACGCCGTTCTCGGCCTTCGTCGAGGCGGTGGGCGCCCTGATCGGCCGGGCGATCGACCTGCCCTACAGCCCGGTGCGGCTGATGACGCTGATGCTGCCGGCCGATACCTCGGCCGCGCATCTGGACCTGGTTCGCACCGCGGCGGGGATGGCCTATCTGATCTCACTGGTGATGCTGGCGATCTTCGTGGTGGTGCTGAAGCTGTTCCGGTGGCCTGCGAACCACGGCGCCTTCAACGTCTGGGTCAACCTGCCCACCTTCGACCCGACCGCGGGCGGCGACGTGGTGACGCGGCTGGAACGCGACGCGCGGTTCAACATCGCGCTGGGGTTCCTGTTGCCGTTCCTTGTACCCGCGGTGGTCAAGGCCTCGTCGACCTCCTTCCAGCCGATCACCTTCGAAAGCGCGCAGACCCTGATCTGGACGGTGGCGGCCTGGGCCTTCCTGCCGGCAAGCCTGTTCATGCGCGGCATCGCCATGGGCCGCATCGCCGACATGATCCGCGAGCGGCGGCGCCAGAACGCCGAGGGCGAGGACGGCGCCTTTCAGGCGATCTGAACCGCTCAGGCGGCGCGCAGCCCCCCTTGCCCCCCGGCCAGCACGGCCAGTTCCTCGGTCACGATCCGGCTAAGCGGGGTTGCCGCGAAACCGGGCAGCAGGCGGTGGAACTTGTCGCCCGCCATCCGGTGCGGCAGATCATGCAGGTAGCGCATCTCAAGCAGTTCGCGCGAGAGTTCGTGGAAGGGCGCGGCCAGCCGCAGCAGCAGCCAAGGGAACCGTGCCAGCGCCGGGCGCCTGCCGGTCTGCGCCGCGATCTCGGCGCGCAGATCCTCGATCGAGAAGGTCAGACCCGGCATGTTCACCTCTTCAAACGGGGCCAGCGCGGCGCGCCGTTCGGCCAGCGCGACGGCGGCGCGCGCCATGTCGGGCAGATAGGCATAGGCGCGCGGCGCGGTGGGGGTGCCGGTGGCCATCATCTTCCCGCGGGCGATCCGCCGCAGCACCAGCATGTCCAACAGCGTCCCGGGATTGCCCGGATCAAGGAAATCGCCGCCGCGCAGCAGGATGACACGCAGCCCGTCCTCGTCCACCGCGCGTCGGTAGGCGGCCTCCATCTCGGACCGGATGCGGCTCTTGCGGGCGGTGAAGCGGTGCGGGGTCTCCTCGTGCCAGGGCCCGGGGGTGTCGCCGTAGACATAAACGGTGCCCGGCACCAGAAGGGTGGCGCCGCTGGATCTGGCGGCGGCGATCACCTGCGCGGTGATCCGCGGAATCAGTACCGGCCAGTTGTGATACATGGGCGGGTTCAGCCCGTTCACGATTACGTCGCAACCCTCTGCCGCGGCGCCCATGTCGGTGCCACGGTGATAGCGGCGGACGGTCCAGCCCGCGGCGGCGAAGGCCCGCGCGGCATGGCGGCCAAAGTTGCCGGACGTACCGGCGATCAGAACGGTCCCGGGGGTCATCTGCATCTCCTCTGCGCTGGGCGACCGGGGTGGTCGCCGATGCGGTCAGGATCGGCCATGCCGAATTGAATTGAAATTCGCCATATCTGAATATATTCCATTCATTAATGAATGGAATAGAGGAACTCGACTGGTCGCTGATCCGCGCGCTTCTGGCTGTTGCCGAGGCGGGCTCGCTGTCGGCCGCGGCGCGGGCCTGCGGGATCAGCCAGCCGACCCTGGGCCGCCAGGTCGCGGCGGCCGAACGGGCGCTGGGCATCGCCGTCTTCCGCCGCCACCGACTGGGGCTGGAGCTGACCGAGGCGGGCGCCGCCCTGATCGGCCCCGCGCGCGAGATGCAGGCCGCCGCCGCGCGGCTGATGCTGGCAGCGGCGGGCAGGGCCAGCCGCCTTGAGGGCACCGTGCGCATCACTGCCAGCGTGGCGATCTCGCAGCGGGTGCTGCCGCCCCTGCTGGCCCGGCTCCGGCGGGAGGAACCGGGGATCGAGCTGGAACTGCACCCCAGCGACGATAGCGACAACCTGCTGTACCGCGAGGCCGACATCGCGCTGCGGATGTACCGCCCCGAACAGCTTGACGTGGTGACGTGCGCGATCGGAGAGATCCCGCTGGGCCTTTTTGCCGCCGAAAGCTACCTGGCGCGTCGCGGCCGCCCCGCCAGCGTCGAGGATCTGTTCACCCATGACTGGGTCGGACTTGACCGCAGCGACATGCTGATCCGCGGGCTTCGCGCCATGGGTCGGCCGGTCAGCCGCGGCTTCTTCGGCATCCGCTGCGACGACCAGCAGGTCTACTGGCGGCTGGTCGAGGAAGGTGCCGGGATCGGCATCTTCCAGCGCCCGCTTGCCCGCCGCCAGACCGGGCTGGTCGAGCTGTTCCCCGACCTGCCGCTGCCCCGGCTGCCGCTGTGGCTGGCCGCGCATCAGGCCCTGCGCCAGACCCCCCGCATCCGCCGGGTCTGGGATTTTCTGGCCGCAGAGCTGCCGGACGCCTGTGGAACAAGGGCCCCCGCTTGACCCTCTGGGGGCGAAGGGCTAGGCGGAACGGGTCATTTCACGGAGCGGTCCATCCATGAGCAATCCTTCCCTTCTGATCCTTCCCGGCGACGGCATCGGCCCTGAAGTCATGGCCGAGGTGCGGCGCATCATCGACTGGATGGCCGCCCGGCGCGGGATCGTCTTCGATGTCAGCGAAGACCTTGTGGGCGGCTGCGCCTATGACAAGTACGGCACCCCGCTGCACGACAAGACAATGGCCAAGGCGCAGGAGGTGGACGCCGTTCTGCTGGGCGCCGTGGGCGGTCCGAAATACGACAGCCTGCCCTTTGCCGTGAAACCGGAACGCGGGCTGCTGCGCCTGCGCAAGGAGATGGATCTTTACGCCAACCTGCGCCCGGCGCAGTGCTTCGACGCGCTGGCCGATTTTTCGAGCCTGAAGAAGGATGTGGTGGCCGGGCTCGACATCATGATCGTGCGCGAGCTGACCGGCGGCGTCTACTTCGGCGAGCCGCGCGGCATCTTCACCGAAGGCAACGAGCGCGTGGGCATCAACACCCAGCGCTATTCGGAATCCGAGATCGCCCGCGTCAGCCGCTCGGCCTTCGAAATGGCCCGCAAGCGTCGCAACAAGGTCTGCTCGATGGAGAAGGCCAACGTGATGGAATCGGGCGTTCTCTGGCGCGAGGTGGTGCAGAAGATCCGCGACGAGGAATACCCCGATGTCGAGCTGAGCCACATGTACGCCGACAACGGCGCCATGCAGCTGGTGCGCTGGCCCAAGCAGTTCGATGTGATCGTGACCGACAACCTCTTCGGCGACATCCTGTCCGACTGCGCCGCCATGCTGACCGGCAGCCTGGGCATGCTGCCCTCGGCCAGCCTCGGCGCGCCGATGAAGAACGGCCGCCCGAAGGCGCTTTACGAACCCGTCCACGGCTCGGCGCCCGACATCGCGGGCCAGGGCAAGGCGAACCCGATCGCCTGCATCCTGAGCTTCGCCATGGCGCTGCGCTATTCCTTCGACATGGGCGCCGAGGCCGACCGCGTGGAAAAGGCGGTGGAGAAGGTGCTGGCCGATGGCGTGCGCACCGCCGACCTGATGGGCCCCGAAGGCGGCAGCCCGGTCAGCACCACCGGCATGGGCGACGCGATCCTGGCCGCGCTGGACGCGAGCCTGTAAAAGTCATCACCAGCATAACTGCAAAGGCCGGGCGCCCGCCCCGGCCTTCCGCGTCTTTGCGCCGACCCGGCGCCGCCGCTCTGGGCTTCCCGGGCCGCTGGCGGTAACATCGACGCAAACGGAACCGAAGGCCATCGCGATGCGGACGACCTCCAATCTCCGGGGCGCGCTCTTCGCGCTTCTGGGCTTTGCGCTTTTCTCGACGCATGACGCGATCGTCAAGCACCTGGGCGGCGAATACACCGCCTTCCAGATCATCTTCTTCCGCACCCTGATGAGCTTTCCGCTGGTCACGGTGATGCTGATGCATGAACGCACCGGCGCCACCCTGCGGCCGAAGCATCCCTGGTGGATCACGCTGCGCGTGGCCTCCGACATGGTCGCGGGCGCGGGGGCGTTCTATGCCTTTTCGGTTCTGCCGCTGGCACAGGTCTATGCCATGCTGTTCGCCACGCCACTGCTCATCACGGTGCTGGCGATCCCTCTGTTGGGGGAAACCGTGCGGCTCAGGCGGGGCATCGCGGTGATCGTCGGGCTGATCGGGGTGCTGATCGTGCTGCGGCCCGGCGCGGTGCCGATGGGGCTGGGCCACCTTGCCGCCATCGCCTCGGCGCTGGGTGGCGCCACCTCCTCGATCATCGCGCGCAAGATCGGGCACGAGGAACGCAGCGTCGTGATCCTGCTTTATCCGATGATGGCCAACGTCATCGTGATGGGCGCGCTGATGCCGTTCGTCTATGTGCCGATGCCGGTCATCGATCTGGGCGGCATGGCGCTGGTGGCGGTTTTCGCCATCGTCGCGGGGCTTTGCACCATCATGGCCTATCGCCATGCCGAGGCGATGATCGTGGCGCCGATGCAGTATTCCCAGATCCTCTGGGCGGCCTTCTACGGCTGGCTGTTCTTCCACGAGAAGATCGACGGCTACACCTTGCTCGGCATCGTGGTCATCATCGGCAGCGGGCTTTACATCCTGTTCCGCGAAAGCCGGGGGGCGGTGTCGGAAAACCGCCCCGTCTCCACCACGCGGCAGCGCCCCGATGCGGGCCCCGGCTCGCGGCTGGGGGCGATCTTCTCGCGCAACAAGGCTGTCGAGTGACCCCTTGCAAATCCCTGCCCGACTCTGTAACTCCCGCCCATCGGTCGGAGTGTAGCGCAGTCTGGTAGCGCACCTGCTTCGGGAGCAGGGGGTCGGAGGTTCGAATCCTCTCACTCCGACCAATGAATCCCCCCACAATCCGTGATGATCCGGTGCCGCAGGATGGCGTGGCCGGGTGCATTGCGCAGCCTGACGCGAGGGAAAGACGATTCGCCTCACGGCCGCCGTTGACTGTTCCCGCGTAATCGCAAACCTTTGATTGCGAAGCGGATCGGAGGAGGCAAAGGGATGGGGCAGACCCGTCTTGTCGCGGTGCTGGCGCTGCTGGCGCTGCCGGTGCAGGCGGCGGAACAGCCGCTGACGGTGCAGATTGTTCCCGTCACGCATTCCACCGATACCCGCCGCCTGTCGCTGACCGGCGAGATCGCCGCGCGGCAGATGCTGATGGCCTCGTTCCCCGCCTCGGGGCGGATCGTCGCGATGTCGGTGAGCCGCGGCGACCATGTGACGGCGGGCACCGAACTGGCCCGGATCGATTCCGTGCAGCAGGAGCAGGCGCTGCGCTCGGCCGAAGCCGCGCTGGTCACCGCGCAAGCGACGGCCGCCAAGGCCCGCGACGATGCCGACCGCCAGGACGGGCTGCTGGAACAGGGCGCCACCACCCGCAGCGCCCGCGACGCCGCCGCCGACACACTGCGCGCGGCCGAAGCGGGCGTGGCCCAGGCGCAGGCCGATCTTGACCGGGCCAGGAAGGCGCTGGCCGATACCGTGCTGACCGCACCTTCCGAAGCCACAGTGACCGACAAGATGGCCGAGGTGGGCCAGGTGGTCGGCGCGGCCCAGCCGGTCCTGTCGCTCGCCATCGGCGACCGCTACGACGCGATCTTCCAGGTGCCCGAGGTGCTGCTGACAGTGCTGCCCCCGGCCCCGCCGCAGGTGATGCTGTTCCCCGTCGATCGCCCGGACGAGGCGGTGGCCGGGACACCCCGGATGATCTCGCCGCTGGTCGATCCGCACACGGGAACGGTGAAGGTGACGGTGGCGATGTCGTCGCTGCCGGGGGGGCTGCGGTTCGGTGACGCCATCGTGGGAACGGTCGAGGAAACCGATGCGCCGCGGGTGATCCTGCCGTGGTCGGCGATCACCGCCGATGCGCAGGGCCCCGCCGTCTGGGTCGTCGACCCGGCGACTCATGCCGTGTCGCTGCGCCGGGTTCAGATCCTGCGCTACGAAACCGGGCGCGTGGTGCTGTCGGGCGGGCTGGAGGATGGCGAAGAGGTCGTGGGCCTTGGCTCCAGCCTGCTTTATCCCGGCCGGATCGTGCGGGGGGAAAAGTGATGCGTCTTCCGGTCCTGGCGCTGGTCGCCCTGCCCCTGGCCCCCCTGCCCCCGGCCGCGCTGGCCGACGCCCCGCCGCCGCGCCCGGTGGTGTCGGAAATCGTCAGCCCGCAGGCCGGGCTTCAGCCAAGCTACGTCGGCACCGTCGCCGCCCGGACAGAGACGGATCTGGGCTTTCCGCTGAACGGCACCCTGGCCGAACGCCCGGTGGACGAAGGTGACGTGGTCGAGGCCGGGGCCACCCTGGCCGAGCTGAACCCGCAGGATCTTGATTCCGACGTGCGCGCCGCCGAGGCCGGCGTGACCGTCGCGGCGGCGCAACTGAATTCGGCCCGGGATTCGGCCAGCCGCGCCGACCAGCTAGTGGCAAAGGGGGTCGACAGCCCCTCGACCGCCGAATCCGCGCACAGCACGCTGGTTGCAGCCCAGGCCCGGCTGGCGCAGGCGCAGGCGGCGCTGGCCCAGGCGAAGGAACTGCGCGGCTATGCCGATCTGACGGCGCCGACCGCCGGGGTCATCACCCATGTCTACCTGCAACCCGGCGCCGCGCTGACCGCCGGGCAGCCCGTCGTCCGGCTGGCCGCCACGGGCGAGCGCGAGGTCGTCATCGACCTGTCCGAACAGGATGCCGCGGGCCTCGCACCGGGGGCCGAGTTCCGCATCCGGCTGGAGGCCGCACACGAGATCACCTCGACCGCGACGCTGCGGGTGGTCGACCCGGTGGCCGATGCGGCCACCCGCACGCGCCGCCTGCATCTGACCCTGGCCGCAGACGCCCCCACGGCCTTCCGGCTGGGGGCGCTGGCGCAGGTCGAACCCGGCGCCCGCACCGCGGCGCGGCTGAGCCTGCCGGTGACGGCGCTGATCGGCGGCAAGCCCGATGTCTGGCTGGTCGACCGCGGCACCAACACGGTGCACCGGATCGCCATCACCACCGGCGCCACGGTGGGCGAACGGGTGCTGGTTACCGGCGGCGTCAGCGCCGGGCAGGAGATCGTGGTGAAGGGCGTCAACTCCATCCAGGACGGGCAGGCCGTTGGCCCGAGCGTGCCGAAATGAAGCGGTTCAACCTGTCGGACTGGGCGCTGAACCACCGCAGCTTCGTGTGGTTCCTGATGATCGTCTGCCTGATTGCGGGGATCATGTCCTACCTCACCATCGGCCGCGAGGAAGACCCCAACTTCGCCATCAAGACCATGATCGTGTCGGCCTCGCTGCCCGGCGCCTCGGTCGAGGATACGGTGAACCAGGTCACCGACCGGATCGAGAAGAAGCTGAAGGAACTGCCCGAGCTGGATTTCACCCGCTCGATCACCCGCCCGGGGCAGGCCATCGTCTATGTGAACCTGCTTGATACCACCAAGGCCGCCCAGCTTCCGCGCATCTGGCAGAAGGTGCGCAACATGATGGCCGACATCCGGCCCGATTTTCCGCAGGAGTTTCAGGGCTTTTCCTTCAACGACGACTTCGGCGACGTGTTCGGCAACATCTTTGCCTTCACCGCCGACGGCTTCACCCCGCGCGAGTTGCGCGACCATGTCGAGGACGTGAAGCGCGAGGTGCAGGCCCTGCCGGACGCGGGCAAGGTGGAACTGTTCGGCACCCAGGACGAGGTGATCTATCTGGAATTCTCCACCCGCAGGCTGGCGGCGCTGGGGCTGAACGAACAGGCGGTGCTGGCCACGCTTCAGGCCCAGAACGCCATCCTGCCCTCGGGCACCATCGACGCCGGGCCGGAAAAGGTGCAGGTGCGGGTGGGCGGCGCGTTCTCGGGCGCGCAAAGCCTGGCCGACGTGAACCTGCGTGTGGGCGACCGCTTCTTCCGGTTGACCGACGTGGCCACGATCCGGCGCACCTATGTCGATCCGCCGACCGCGCTGTTCCGCTATGACGGCAAGCCCGCCATCGGGCTTCAGGTGGGCATGCGCGCCGGGGCGAACATCATCGACTTCGGCAAGGCGCTGGCGGGCGTGATGGCGCGGGCGGAATCGCAACTGCCGATCGGGATTTCGATCCATCAGGTCGCCGATCAGCCGCATGTGGTGAAAGAGGCGGTGGGCGGCTTCATCCGGGCGCTGGCCGAAGCCGTGGTGATCGTTCTGCTGGTCAGCTTCGTCAGCCTGGGGCTGCGCGCGGGCCTGGTGGTGACGGTGACGATCCCGCTGGTTCTGGCCATCACCTTCGTGGTGATGCAATACACCGGCTTCACACTGCAACGCATCTCGCTTGGCGCGCTGATCATCGCGCTGGGGCTGCTGGTCGACGATGCGATGATTACCATCGAGACCATGATCTCGCGCCTGGAAAAGGGCGAAAGCCTGGGCCGCGCGGCCTCGTACGCCTGGACCTCGATCGCCTTTCCGATGCTGTCGGGCACGCTGGTGACGGTCGCGGGCTTCATCCCCATCGGGCTGAACAATTCGGCGGCGGGCGAATTCACCTTCTCGCTTTTCGTGGTGATCGCGGTCTCGCTGCTGGTCAGCTGGATCGCGGCCGTCCTGTTCGCGCCGCTTCTGGGTGTGACCATGCTGCCCGCCAACTGGGCCCATCACGACCCCGCGCCGGGCCGCCTGCGGCGCGCCTTCCACCGGGTGCTGCGGGGCGCGATGCGGGCGCGCTGGCTGACCATCGGGCTGACGCTGGCGGCGTTCGCGCTGTCGGTCTACGGGATGAAATTCGTCGAACAGCAGTTCTTCCCCTCGTCCGACCGGCCCGAGATGATCGTGGATGTCACCCTGCCCGCCAATGCCTCGATCGCCGACACCCGCGCGACGATGGACCGGCTGGAGGCGAAGCTGGCGGACGACCCCGACAAGCTGTTCTGGACCTCGTATGTGGGCCAGGGGGCACCGCGGTTCATCCTGTCCTATGACGTGGCGACACCCGGCCCGAACGTGGGGCAGATCGTCTACCAGACCCCCTCTGTCGAGGCGCGCGACCGCCTGCGCGCCCGGGTCGAGGCGCTGGCGCCCGAGTTTCCGGGAGTGGACCTGTTCGCCAAGCTGCTGGAAATCGGCCCGCCCGTGGGCCGCCCCGTGCAGTACCGCGTCAGCGGGCCGGATGTGGGCGTGCTGCGCGACAAGGCGCGCGATCTGGCCGCCCTGCTGGCCACCGATCAGCGTCTGACCTCGATCGTGATGGACTGGAACGAACCCGCGCGGGTGGTGCGGATCGACATCCTGCAGGACAAGGCGCGCCAACTGGGCCTGACCGCGAAGGACATCGCCTCGGCGCTGAACGCGATCTATGACGGCACCACCGTCACCCAGCTGCGCGATGCGACCTACCTGATCAACATCGCCGTGCGCGGCGACGCCGCCGCGCGCAGTTCCATCGAGGCGCTGTCGAGCCTGCAACTGTCGGGCTCTGACGGCACGGTGATCCCGCTGTCGTCGGTGGCGGTCTTCCGCTACGACACGGAGCCGCCGGTGATCTACCAGCGCAACCAGGTGCCCACCATCACCGTGCAGGCCGCGATCGCCAGCAAGGATCAGGCCGCGACGCTGGTGACGGCGCTGGCGCCGAAGATCGCGCGCTTCGACGCGGCGCTGCCGCCTGGCTATGACGTGGCCCTTGGCGGCACGGTGGAATCGAGCGCGAAGAGCCAGGCCCCCATCGCCGCCGTGGTGCCACTGATGCTGCTGATCATGGTGACGCTGGTGATGGCGCAGATGCAGGGCTTCCGGCTGGCCTTCGTGGTGTTCTGCGCGGCACCGCTGGGGCTGATCGGGGTGGTGGCGGCGCTCTTGCCGTCCCATGCGCCGCTGGGCTTCGTGGCGATCCTGGGGGTGCTGGCGCTGATCGGCATCCTGATCCGCAACTCGATCATCCTGGTGCACGAGATCGAGGTCCTGCGCGAGGGCGGCACCCCGGCCTGGGAGGCCGTGTTCCATGCCGCCGACAGCCGGGCGCGGCCGATCCTTCTGACGGCCGCCGCGGCAAGCCTTGCGCTGATCCCGATCTCGCGCGAGATCTTCTGGGGCCCGATGGCCTATGCGATGATGGGCGGCATCATCGCCGGAACGATCATCACCCTGGTCTTCGTGCCCGCGCTTTATGTGGCGGTCTTCCGCCTGAAACCGGAGGCCTGACGTGGCGCTGATCCCCCTGTCGGCGCGCGGCACCCCGCGCGAGATCGGCCGCGCCCTGGGCGTTTTCGGGGCGGAACGGCTGCGGCGGATGGTGATGCCCACGCCCTATTGGGCGCACACCGTGGCACAGGCCGGAACCGACCGGGTGCGGGCGATGGAGGCCGCGGCGCGGGCCCATCTGCCCGCGGTGATGGAGGAGATCGAGGGGCTGGCCGAAGGGCTGGGCCTGCCCTTCGCCCAGGTCTTCGCCTGGTGCTGCCGGGGGGATCTGCGCGACGACGTGCCCGAAGGCTGCACCACGGTGATGGTACCCGGCGCCCCCCGCGTGATCGCCCATAACGAGGATGGCGGGCCCGAAGAGGTGAACGACTGCGGGCTGTTGCGCGCGAACCCCACCGGGGCGCCGGGCTTCGTGGCCTTCCTTTACCCCGGCTCGGTGCCCGGCACGGCCTTCGGGGTGAACGACGCGGGGCTGGTGGTGACGGTCAACAACATCCGCGCGCGTGACAAGCCGCCCGGCGTGCCGCGGATGGCGCTGGGGCGGGCGATGCTGGCCTGCAGGACGCTGGACGCGGCGGTGGCGCTGATCCGCAGCGTGCCGCGGGCGGGCGGCTTTCATTTCGCGATGGCGCAGGCGGGCGATCCACGGCTTCTGAGCGTGGAGTTCACCGGCGCGCAGGTGTCGGTCGAGGTGCTGACGGCCCCCGCGGCCCATGCCAATCACCTGATCCATCCGGGCATGGCCACCCTGCCCCAGCGCGTCACCCGCAGTTCGGCCGACCGGCAGGCGCGGGCCGATGCGCTGCTGCCGGGCGCGGCGCCGCTGGCGGTGTTGCAGGACGCGGGCGGCCCGGGCCTGCCGATCCTGCGCCGCGACCCGGCGGACCCCGACGAGGAAAGCACCATCGTGACGCTGGTAGCGACGGTGGATGACGCCGTGACGGCCGCGATCCACGCGCCCGGCGCGGCGGCAGCAGAGGTCAGGCTGCGGGTGGCGACAGGGCGGCTGGAGGTTCTTTAGCCGCAGCACATGCCTTGCCGGGGCGCGGCGGGGGCTGTCTGCCCCCGCACCCCCGAGGATATTTTCAGACAGAAAATGAGGTGCTACGCCGCCTCGCGCAGCGTCGCCGCGGCGGCCAGTACCAGCGGGTTCAGCCCCTTGCCGCCGGCGTCGACGATCTCGAACAACTGGCGCCGCATCCGGGGTTCCCAGAAGTCCTTGATGTGAGCGGCAACGCGGGGCACCCGCTCTGCCTCGGGCTGCGAGGCGAAGAAGGTCGCGATCTGGTTGGCCATGTAGATCAGCTTGTCAGGCGACATTCTGGGCGTCTCCGGTCTCTATGCGTTCGGGATGCGAGAAAAGGGTAAAGCCCCCGTCACGGACAAGGGCGGCAACGGTCAACCCGGCCTCGTCGGCCAGGCGCAGGGCGTGGGCGGTGGGGGCCGAGGCCGCGATCAGGATCGGCGCCCCCGCGGCGGCGGTCTTCTGCACCATTTCCACCGACACACGGCTGGTCAGCACCACGGCGCCGGTGGCGGCGTCGATCCCGGCACGGGCCAGCGCGCCGATCAGCTTGTCGAGCGCGTTGTGCCGCCCCACATCCTCGCGCGCCATCACCAGCCCCTGGCCGGGTTGCCACAACCCCGCGGCATGCACCGCGCGGGTCTGGTCGTGCAGCGGTTGGGCGGCGCGCAGGGCGGCGTCGGCGGCCAGAACATCGGCCGCCGTCAGGCGCAGCGCGGTGTCGGGCAGCGGCGCGATCGGGTGCAGCGCCTCGGCGAGGCTGTCGATCCCGCAGAGGCCGCAGCCGACCGGCCCCGCCATCGCGCGGCGGCGGGCGGCGACGGCCTCGGCGCGGGCCTCGGACAGCCAGATCCGGGCCTCGATCCCGCCCTTGCCATGGTCCAGCACCTCCAGCCGCTCGATCTCGGCGGGGCTGGCGATGACGTGTTCCGACAGCGAGAAGCCCAGCGCGAAATCCTCGAGGTCGTCCGGCGTCGCCATCATCACGGCCTGGGTGGAGCCGTTGTAGACGATGGCGACCGGCGTTTCCTCGGGCAGGGCGCGCAGCGTAGCATGCGCACCGCCCGGACGGACGGTGAGCGCGGAAACACTGCGGGCCCGGTCGGCGTTCATTCGGCCGCCGGAAGGATGCGGCGCGACTGTTCGGCCTGGGCCGTGTAATCCACCTGCCAGTCGCTCGGCCCGTTGGAGGGCGAGACCTGCACCGCCGTCACCTTGTATTCCGGGCAGTTGGTGGCCCAGTCCGAGAAGTCGGTGGTGATGACATTGGCCTGGGTCGTGGGGTGGTGGAAGGTCGTGTAGACCACGCCGGGCGACACCCGGTCGGTGATGGTGGCGCGCAGCGTGGTTTCCCCCGCCCGGCTGGCCAGCCGTACCCAGTCGCCTTCCTTCACCCCGCGCACCTCGGCGTCATGGGGATGGATCTCCAGCAGGTCCTCGGGGTGCCAGGCGGTATTCGCGGTCCGCCGGGTCTGGGCACCCACGTTGTATTGCGACAGGATCCGCCCCGTGGTCAGCAACAGCGGGAACCGCGGGCCGGTGCGTTCATCGGTGGCCACATATTCGGTGTTGATGAACTTGCCCCTGCCGCGCACGAAGCCGTCGACATGCATCAGCGGCGTACCTTCCGGCGCCTTTTCGTTGCAGGGCCACTGGACAGAGCCCAGTTCCTCGAGCTTCTCGTAGGTGACGCCCGCGAAGCTGGGCGTGGTGGCGGAGATTTCCGCCATGATCTGCGCCGGGTGGGTATAGGCCCAATCCGCGCCCATCGCATTGGCCAGCATCTGGGTCACTTCCCAGTCGGCATAGCCGTTCTTCGGCGCCATCACGCGGCGCACCATGTTGATGCGGCGCTCGGCATTGGTGAAGGTGCCGTCCTTTTCCAGGAAGGTCGAGCCGGGCAGGAACACATGGGCGTAGTTCGCCGTCTCGTTCAGGAAGAGGTCGTGGACGATGACGCAATCCATCGCCTTCAGGCCGGCCGCGACGTGGTGGGTGTCGGGGTCGGATTGCAGGATGTCCTCGCCCTGGATGTAGATGCCGCGGAAGGTCCCCTCGACCGCCGCATCCAGCATGTTGGGGATGCGCAGCCCCGGCTCGGGCGAGATTTCCACGCCCCAGAGCTTTTCGAAGATGTCGCGCACCTCGGGGTTCTTCACATGGCGGTAGCCCGGCAGTTCGTGCGGGAAGCTGCCCATGTCGCAGGAGCCCTGCACGTTGTTCTGCCCGCGCAGCGGGTTCACCCCCACGCCGGGACGGCCGATGTTGCCGGTGAGCATCGCAAGGTTGGCGATGCCGATGACGGTGGTAGAGCCCTGGCTGTGTTCGGTCACGCCCAGCCCGTAGTAGATCGCGCCATTGCCGCCGGTGGCGAAAAGCCGCGCCGCGGCGCGCAGTTCGGCCGCGGGCACGCCCGTGTGCGCCTCGGTCGCCTCGGGCGAGTGGCGGGGGTCGGAGACGAACTCGGCGTAATGCTGGTATTCATCCCAGTCGCAGCGGTCGCGGATGAAGGCTTCGTCGATCAGCCCTTCGGTCACGATCACATGGGCCAGCGCGGTGACCACGGCGACGTTCGTGCCGGGCTTCAGCGCCAGGTGATGCGAGGCCCGGATATGGGCGGATTTCACCAGGTCGGTCCGGCGGGGGTCGATCACGATCAGCTTGGCGCCCTTGCGCAGCCGCTTCTTCAGGCGGCTGGCGAAGACCGGGTGGCCATCGGTCGGGTTGGCGCCGATCACGATCACCACATCGGTATGTTCGACCGAGTCGAAATCCTGCGTGCCGGCCGAGGTGCCGAAGGCCTGCCCCAGGCCGTAGCCGGTGGGCGAATGGCAGACGCGGGCGCAGGTGTCGGTGTTGTTGTTGCCGAAGACGGCGCGCGCCAGCTTCTGCACCAGATAGGTTTCCTCGTTCGTGCAGCGCGACGAGGTGATGACACCGATCGAGTCGCGCCCGTGCTGGGCCTGGATCGCGCGCAGGCGGCTGGCGGCGAAGCCGAGCGCCTCGTCCCAGGTCACTTCCTTCCACGGGTCTTCCACCCGGTCGCGGATCATCGGCTTCAGGACGCGGTCCTGATGCTGGGCGTAGCCCCAGGCAAAGCGGCCCTTGACGCAGGAATGACCACGGTTGGCCTTGCCGTTCTTGTAGGGCACCATCCGCACCAGTTCGTCGCCGCGCAGTTCGGCCTTGAACGAACAGCCCACGCCGCAATAGGCGCAGGTGGTCACCACCGAGCGTTCCGGCGTGCCGATCTCGATCACCGACTTCTCGATCAGGGTCGCGGTCGGGCAGGCCTGCACGCAGGCGCCGCAAGAGACGCATTCCGAGCCCAGGAAGTTGTCCGCCGCCATCCCGGCCGACACGCGGCTATCCCAGCCGCGGCCCTGGATGGTCAGCGCGAAGGTGCCCTGCACCTCTTCGCAGGCGCGCACGCAGCGGTTGCAGACGATGCACTTGGACGGGTCGTAGCTGAAATAGGGGTTCGAATCGTCCTTGGGCAGCCACTGGGGATTGGCCTCGCCGCTGGTATCCTTGGCGCGGAAGTGGGTGTCCACCGCGTCATAGCGCACATCGCGCAGTCCCACCGCGCCGGCCATGTCCTGCAGCTCGCAATCGCCGTTGGCGGCACAGGTCAGGCAATCGAGCGGGTGGTCAGAGATGTAAAGCTCCATCACACCCTTGCGCAGCTGCTTCAGCTTGCCGGTCTGGGTGTGCACGACCATGCCCGGGGCAACCGGGGTGGTGCAGGACGCGGGCGTGCCCGCGCGACCCTCGATCTCGACCAGGCACAGACGGCAGGAGCCGAACGCCTCGAGGCTGTCGGTGGCGCAAAGCTTCGGCACGGTGATCCCGGCCTCCTTCGCGGCCCGCATCACCGAGGTGCCCGCGGGCACGGTGACGGCGAAGCCATCGATGGTCAGCGTGACCTGTTCCTTGGCGCGCGCGGCGGGGGTGCCGTAATCGGCATCGGGAATGATGAAGTCTTTCATTCGGCGGCCTCCTGATGGGCGGCGTGGAAATCTTCGGGGAAGTGGGTCAGCGCGCTCATCACCGGGTATGGCGTGAAGCCGCCAAGGGCGCAGAGCGAGCCGAACTTCATGGTGTTGCACAGGTCGGTCAGCACCGGGATGGCCGAGGCGTCGCCGCGGCCGATGCGGTCCACCGTCTCCATCCCGCGCACCGCGCCGATCCGGCAGGGGGTGCATTTGCCGCAGCTTTCGATGGCGCAGAACTCCATCGCAAAGCGGGCCATCTTCAGCATGTCGGCGCTGTCGTCGAACACGGTCAGGCCCGCGTGGCCGATCAGGCCCTCTTTGCCGGCGAATTCCTCGTAGCCGAAGGGGGTGTCGAACAGCGCGCGGGGGAAATAGGCCCCCAGCGGCCCGCCCACCTGCACCGCCTTGACCGGGCGGCCAGACCGGGTGCCGCCGGCGATGTCGTCGACGATCCGGCCCAGCGTCAGGCCGAAGGCGGTTTCGTAGAGCCCGCCGAATTTCACGTTGCCCGCGATCTGCAACGGGATGGTCCCGCGCGACCGGCCAAGGCCGAAATCCTTGTAGAAGGCCGCGCCGCGTTCGAAGATCACCGGCACGGTGGCCAGCGAGATCACGTTGTTCACCACGGTCGGGCGGCCCAGAAAGCCTTCCAGCGCAGGCAGCGGTGGCTTGGCGCGCACCACGCCGCGCTTGCCTTCCAGGCTGTTCAGCAGGCTGGTTTCCTCGCCGCAGACATAGGCCCCGGCGCCGGTGCGGATCCACATGTCGAACGCCCGGCCAGAGCCAAGGACGTTGTCGCCCAGCAGCCCCGCGGCCCGCGCGATCGTCACCGCCTCTTCCATCACGGCGATGGCGTCGGGGTATTCGCTGCGGATGTAGACATAGCCTCGGGTCGCCCCCGTGCCGATCCCGGCGATCGCCATCCCCTCGATCAGGGTGAAGGGATCGCCCTCCATCAGCATCCGGTCGGCGAAGGTCGCACTGTCGCCTTCGTCCGCGTTGCAGACGATGTATTTCTGCGCCGCCTTGGCCTTGGCCACGGTGTCCCACTTGATGCCGGTGGGAAAGCCCGCGCCACCGCGGCCGCGCAGCCCGCTGTCCTTCACCTCGGCCACGATCTGTTCAGAGGTCATGCCCAGCGCGCGGCGCAACCCCGTCAGGCCGCCATGCGCCTCGTAATCGGCCAGCGACAGCGGGTCGATCACGCCCACACGGGCGAAGGTCAGCCGGGTCTGGCCTGCCAGGAACGGGATCGCCTCGGTCAGGCCCAGCGCAAGCGGGTGATCCCCGAAGTTCGCGGCGAAAAGGCCGGGCACGTCGGCGGCGCAGACCGGGCCAAACGCCTTGCGGCCCTCGGGCGTCTCGACTTCCAGCAGCGGTTCCAGAAACACCATGCCACGGCTGCCGTTGCGCACCAGCGTCACGTCAAGGCCGCGGGCGCGCGCCTCGGCCAGAACGGCGGCGGCGACGCCTTCGGCACCCAGCGCCTTGGCGGCGGCATCGCGGGGAACGTAGATCTTCATGCGCCGAACTCCGACAGGATGGCATCCAGCTTCGCCGCGTCGAGACGGCCGACAACCTCGCCATCGACCAGCGCGGCGGGGCCGCAGGCGCACAGGCCAAGACAGAACACCTGCTCCAGCGTCACGCCCTTGGCGGTGCCGTGGAACGCGGTTCCCAGTCGGGCCTGCGCATGCACGGCCAGCGCATCGGCGCCCTGCGCCTGGCAGGCCTCGGCCCGGCACAGTTTCACCACATGGCGCCCGGCGGGTTCGCTGCGGAAATCATGGTAGAACGACATCACGCCATGCACTTCGGCGCGCGACAGGTTCAGACCCTCAGCGATCCGGGGCAGCGCCTCCTGCGGGACATAACCGAACGCCGCCTGCACGGCATGAAGGATGGGAAGCAGCGGCCCTTCAAGCGTGGCAAGATCTGCCACGATGTCATCGGTGCGCTGCGCAACCGCCGTTGCGTTCGCTGTCATTGGGTCCTCCGGTCTGGCGCCTGCGCGAAAATGCGCAGGTATGCCCGGTGATTCAATATCGCATTCTCGTTGGCCGATAGAGAGCGTCTATCAAGCCGCTCATCCTTCGGATATGGCCTGCGCTTCGTCCAGAAGCGCAGCCAAAACCGGCGTGTGAGGTTCCCGATGCGGCGCGATCAGGCCGACCGAGTGATCCACCGCCGGTTCGCGGATCGGAATGATGCGCAGTTTCTTGCCCCGCACATGAAATTCGGCCAGCTTCGTCGGCAGAATGGTGGCCCAGCGCCCGCTGACCACATGCGCCAGGATCACCACGGTCGAATTCGATTCGACCGTGGGCCCCACCCGCACACCGGCCGCGGCCAGGTTTTCGTCGATGATCCGCCGATTCTGCATGTCGGGGGTCAGCAGGCACAGCGGCGATACCCCCACCTCGGCCCAGCCGACATCCAGCCGTTCGAACAGGATGTGGCCGGGCGCGCAGACCAGCGTGTAGCGTTCGCGGTACATCGGAACGCTGGTGACCCGGCCCAGCGGCTCGTTGTCAAGGTAGGTCACGCCCGCGTCGATCTCGAGGTTCTCCAGCATCTTCAGGATCTCGATCGAGGTGCGCGAATAGATGGTGAAGGACACGTTCGGGTGCCGCTTCGCGAAGGCCATCGTCAGTTGCGAGGCGACCGTCAGCGCGGTGGGGATGACGCCAAGCCGGATGCGCCCCGCCAGGCCGACGCGGGCGGCGCGCATCTCTTCCTTCATCGTGCGGGTGTCCGACACGATCTTGCGTGCCCAGTCCAGCACGCGCGCGCCCTCGGGCGTCAGCCCGCCGAAGCGCGAGCCGCGCCAGACCAGTTGAACGCCCAGTTGCTCTTCAAGCTGGCGGATGCCGACCGACAGCGTGGGCTGGGTGACACCGCAGGCCTCGGCCGCGCGGCCGAAGTGCTGTTCGCGGGCCAGCGCAAGGAACATTTCCAACTTGTCGATCATGGTGCCTCCGGGGCGGATGGTAGCGGGGCGAGCGGGCGGGGGAAAGACGGCCGCGCGGCCCCGCCACGGTCTGCCAGGGGCGGCGCGCGGCCGTCCGGCGGCCCCTTGCCCCTGCCGCGGGCCTTCGCCACAGTGCCGCCCGGGGAGGAACGGGATGCGCGCTGGGATCGTCTTTCTGGTGCTGGCCTACATGCTGAGCCAGTTCTATCGGGCCTGCCTTGCGGTGCTGTCGCCGGTGCTGGCCCATGACATCGGCGCCACGCCGGAAACGCTCGCCCATGCCTCGGGGCTGTGGTTCCTGGCCTTCGCGCTGGCGCAGGTGCCGGTGGGCTGGTCGCTGGACCGGATCGGGCCCCGGCTGACGGCGGCGCTGCCGCTGGGCCTGTGCGGCGGCAGCGGCGCGCTGGTCTTCGCGCTGGCCCAGGGGCCGGAGGCGATTGCCCTCGCCATGATCCTGATCGGGATCGGCTGCGCCCCGGTGATGGTGGCGGCCTATTACATCTTTGCCCGCGCCTATCCGCCCGCGCTGTTCGGCACGCTGGCGGGCGCGATGCTGGGCTTCGGCTCGCTTGGCAACATGGCCAGCACGCTGCCGCTGGCCTGGGCGGCGGCGGCCTTCGGGTGGCGTGCCACGCTGGCTGCCGCGGCGGTGCTGACGGTGGGGGTGGCGCTGGCGCTGACGCGCTTTGTGCGCGACCCCGAGCGGGTGGCCGCCCATGGCCCGCGCGGCACCTGGGGGCAGCTTCTGCGCGACCGCAGGCTGTGGCTGGTGGCGCCGATGATGGTGGCAGGCTATGCCCCCGCGGCCGATGTGAACGGGCTTTGGGTCGGGCCTTACATGGCGGGGGTCTACGGGCTTGACGCCGCCGGGATCGGGCGCACCAGCCTGACGATGGGGATCGCGATCGCGGCGGGCAGCTTCGTTTACGGCAGTCTTGACCGGATCGTGGGCTCGCGCAAATGGGGCATCTTCGGCGGCAACGTGCTGGCGCTGGCGGTGCTGGTCTGCCTTGGGCTGGCGCCCGAGGCGGGGCGCTGGACGGCAACGTTGCTGATCGCGGCGCTGGGGTTCACCGGCGCGGCCTATCCGGCGGTGATGGCGCATGGGCGGCTGTTCCTGCCGCCGCAATTGCTGGGGCGTGGCGTGGCCTTGCTGACCATGGTGGGGATCGGCGGCACCGGGCTGATGCAGGTGGTGACCGGCTCGATCCATTCCGCGGTGACCGGCACGCCCGCCAGCGCCCCCTTTTCGGCGATCTTCCTGTTCTTCGCCGGGCTTCTGGCCGCGGTGCTGGCGCTTTACGCCTTCAGCCCGGCGCGGGCCGACCACGGCCCGGTGGACAAGCCCGCCCCCCGCGGCTAGGCAGGACCGGTCCCGCCGCGCCACGCCCAACGCCGCGCCCAGACTGGATGGCCCCGATGACCTGGTCCGATATCGACGTGATCCTGCCGAACCTGAAGCGGCGGCTGTCGGGCGTCACCTCGACCGTGCTGCGGCTGGTGCCGGTGCAGGGGCGCCAGATCGGGCTTGCGGTGGTGGGCTGGCCCCTGCCGGGCATCGCGGTGCGCCCGCTGCGCCAGGCCTTCGTTGTGCCGCGCGACCGCTGGCGGGTCTGGCACGCGCGGCGCAACAACGAGATGGTGCTGGGCCTGATCCTGCGCCACGTCTTCCGCCGCAGGTTCCGGCTTCTGTTCACCTCGGCGGCGCAAAGGGTCCACACCGGCTTCACCAAGGCGCTGATCGCACGGCAGGATGCGGTGGTGGCCACCTCGGAAAAGGCGGCGCGCTATCTCGATCGCCCCGCGACGGTCATCATGCACGGGGTGGATACCGACATCTTCACCCCCGCCGCCGACCGCGCCGCCCTGCGGGCCGAACTGGGGCTGCCCGTGGACGGCTGCATCATCGGCTGCTTCGGCCGGGTCCGGGCGCAGAAGGGGGTGGACCTGCTGGTGGACGCGGCGCTGGCGCTCTGCCCCGCGCGGCCCGACCTGCACATCGTCTTTTCCGGCCGGGTCGCAGCCAAGCACCGGGCGTTCCACGAGGCGCTGAAGGCGAAGATCGCGGCGGCGGGGCTGTCGGGGCGCATCACCTTCCGCGGCGAGGTGCCCTGGGCCGACCTGGTGTGCCTGCATCAGGCGTTGGACCTCTACGCCGCCCCCTCGCGCACCGAAGGGTTCGGCCTGACCCCGCTGGAGGCGATGGCCTGCGGGACGCCAGTGGTGGCCTCGGACGCCGGGGCCTATGCCGAGATGGTGGAGCCCGGGCTTGGCACCATCGTGCCGCCCGGCGATGCGGCGGCGCTGACCGCGGCGCTGGCCGCGTGGGTGGATGACCCCGCCCGCCGCTCGGCGGCCCGCCCCGCCTGCCGCCAGCATGTGCTGGACCGCTTTGCCATCGCGCGCGAGGCCGAGGCGCTGATCGCGGTCTACCGGCAGATGCTGGCCGACCCGGCACGCGGCTGACCCTCCGTCGGAGCCGATGACAATCCCGTGACCGCGACCCCCTGACGCCTTCCGGGGCACCACGGCGCTGCTAAGGTCGCACCCGTCCACCAACCCGGAGCCCCGCCGTGAAACAGATCGCCACCATCCTTGCCCTGTCCGTGGCGCTCGTCGGCGGGCTTGCGCTGGCGAAGGAGGGGGTGAAAGACCCCGGCGTGCGGGCGCGGATGGAGACGATGGACACGATGGCGATGAACCTGAAGCTCTTGTCGAACATGGCGACAGGCCGGATGGATTTCAGCGCGGGCGATGCCGCGACGGCCAAGGCGGCGGCACTGGCTGCGGCGAAGGCCATCCCCGACCGCTTCAAGCCGCACGACATGGACCCCGCCACCGACGCGCTGCCGGTGATCTGGACCCAGTGGGACGATTTCGCAAAGAAGGCGGACGCCGCGCGGATGGCGGTTGAACTGATCGACACCGATACGCAGGACCAGCTCAAGCAATCGCTGGGTGCGGTGGGGCGGGCCTGTTCGGCCTGCCACACCACCTATCGCAGCTGACCCCCGGCTCAGCCGCAGGACAGTTTGACGATGTTGTCGTACTGGTCCACCCGGATCAGCGTGCGCGCCGGGTTGCTGTCGGTCAGCGGGGCATACGAGGCGCTCGCGGTCGGGTAGATGATGCGGATCGGCCCGGTCACGGCCATCGGATCGATCACGCCGAACGGCTGGCCGATCCATTTCCGATAGGCCGAGGCGCCGCAGCTGTCGGGCCCGGCGGGCGCCGCCGCGGGCTTGCTGCCATCGGGCAGGATCTGGATGGCGGGCACGTCCGCCGGGGCGACGGAGCCATCGGCAAGGGCGGTCTGCGCCGCCGCGATCAGCAGGGCAGCAAGGGTCAGGCGGGCGGGCGTCATGGTCGTCTCCGGCAATCCGGCGACAGTTTCCACGCTCGCCGCGCGCGCCGCAAGTCCCCATGCAGGTGTAGCGACACCGACGCAGGCCGCGCCACGCGACGGGCCGCAGTTGCATCGCCAGGCCGTTTGCCGCAGTCTGCCGCCGACATCGTGACGTGGAGGACAACATGAGAACCCGTGCCGCCGTGGCCGTCCAGGCCGGAAAACCGCTCGAGATCATGGAGGTGAACCTCGAGGGGCCGAAGGCGGGCGAGGTGATGGTGGAAATCAAGGCCACCGGCATCTGCCACACCGACGAGTTCACCCTGTCGGGCGCCGACCCCGAAGGCATGTTCCCCGCCATCCTGGGGCACGAGGGCGCGGGCGTCGTGGTCGAGGTGGGCCCCGGCGTGACCAGCGTGAAGCCGGGCGATCATGTGATTCCCCTTTACACGCCCGAATGCCGCGAGTGCCCAAGCTGCCTGAGCCGCAAGACGAACCTCTGCACCGCGATCCGCGGCACGCAAGGCAAGGGCCTGATGCCCGACGG
Source organism: Pseudomonadota bacterium (assembly GCA_021845805.1). Lineage (GTDB taxonomy): Bacteria > Pseudomonadota > Alphaproteobacteria > Rhodobacterales > Rhodobacteraceae > Solirhodobacter. Next base: position 46,979 of record JAJZVD010000009.1, read on the forward strand.
CACCAGCCGCTTTTCCACGCTCGATGGCGACCCGATCCTGCATTACATGGGTTGTTCGACCTTCTCGAACTTCACGGTTCTGCCGGAAATCGCGGTGGCCAAGGTGCGCGAGGACGCGCCCTTCGACAAGATCTGCTACATCGGCTGCGGCGTGACCACGGGCGTGGGGGCGGTCATCAACACCGCCAAGGTCGAGATCGGCGCCAAGGCGGTGGTGTTCGGACTGGGCGGGATCGGGCTCAACGTGATCCAGGGCCTGCGGCTGGCGGGCGCCGACATGATCATCGGGGTCGACATCAACAACGACAAGAAGGCCTGGGGCGAACGCTTCGGGATGACGCATTTCGTCAACCCCAAGGAAATCGGCACCGATCTGGTGCCCTATCTCGTGAACCTGACCAAGACGCCGTTCGACCAGATCGGCGGCGCGGATTATTCCTTCGATTGCACCGGCAACGTCACCGTGATGCGGCAGGCGCTGGAATGCACCCACCGCGGCTGGGGCCAGTCGATCGTGATCGGTGTGGCGCCTGCGGGGGCGGAAATCCAGACCCGGCCGTTCCAGCTTGTCACCGGGCGGGTGTGGAAGGGCACGGCCTTCGGCGGCGCGCGCGGGCGCACCGATGTGCCGAAGATCGTGGACTGGTACATGGAGGGCAAGATCGAGATCGACCCGATGATCACCCACCTGCTGCGGCTGGAGGACATCAACAAGGGCTTCGACCTGATGCACAGCGGCGAATCGATCCGCTCGGTCGTGCTGTACTGAACAGCCGGGCCAGGTGAGCGCCATGCGGGACCCGACCCGACACCCCCGACGGGATGCGCCATGACCGGGCCGCTGCCCTGGCCCGAGGTGACGCCGCCGCCGCCCGGCCCCACGCTGAAGGCGGCGGTGAACGCGGCCGGGGGATGGCTTCGGGTGCTGCCGCGCTACCTGCGGGCGGCGCCCTGGCGGCGCGGGCTCTCGCTGGCCGAATATCTGGGCTACGGGCTGCATCGCCGCCCCCCGCACGAGGCCGCGCGGCACCTCGGCGCGGCGGGGGTGGCGCGGCTTGGGGCGCGGATCAACCACATGACCAGCCGCCACGGGCTTGTGGCCGACAAGATGCTGTTCGACGCGATGCTGCGTGGCTCGGGCCTGGCCGTGGCGCCGCTGCGCGCCGTCTTCGGCCGCCCCGCGCCGGAACGGACGGCGCGCATCCTCGACGAAAAGGGGCTGCGGCGGGTGCTGTCGAACCCCGCGGCGCTGCCGCTGTTCGGAAGGCCCGCGATGGGGCGGCGCAGCCGTGACCTGCTGGCCATCACAGGCTTCGACCCCGAGGCGGACTGCGCGCTGACGCTCGACGGCCAGCGGGTGCCGGTGGCGCGCATCCTGGGCCACCTTCGGCTGAACCACCGCGGCACCGGGTTCCTGTTCCAGGGGCTGATCCCGCAGCACCCGACGCTGACCGAGGCGGTTGGGCCTGCGGTGGCCACGGTGCGGGTGTTCACCCTGATGCACCGGCGGCAATGTCATGTGCTGGGCGCGGTGTGGAAGATCCCGCGTGCCGGTCAGGTGGCCGACGCCCTCTGGCGCGGCAGCATGGTGGCGCCGGTCGATGTTCAGACCGGGGTGGTGGCGGCGGCCTTCGCGCGGCCCCGCACGGATGCGGCCCGCCATGCCACCCACCCCGACACCAGCGCCGCGCTGGACGGGTTGGAACTGCCGCACTGGCCCGCAGTGATCCAGCTTGTGCGCCGGGGCGCCGGGCTGATCCAGATGCTTCCGCTGGTGGCCTGGGACATCGCGCTTGGCCCGGGCGGGCCGGTGATGGTCGAGGCCAGCACCGCCCCCGCGCTGCATCTGCTGCAACTGACGGACGGCCGCGGGCTGCTGGCGGGCGAGACCGGCGCGCTTCTGACGGCCGCGGCGGCCGATGCGCGGCGCGCCCGGCGCAAGCTCTGGCGCCAGCGTCGCCGGGCGCGGCGACGGCGCCTGCTGCAACGGCTGGGCCTCGGCCCTGCGGATGTCGACTGAGCACGCCCCTCGCGCCGCCGGACGATCGGTGCTAGGCAGAGGGCAAAGGAGACCTCATGGCCCGCACCGGCACCACCCTGCTTGCCGTCCTGATCGACGCCGACAATTCCTCGCCGCAATGGGCCGAGGCGATCTTCGAAGAGATCGCAAGCCTGGGCGAGGCCTCGGTTCGCCGCATCTACGGCGACTTTTCGCGCAGCGCGCTGAAGGGGTGGTCGGACAAGCTCGCGCAGCTTGGCCTTGTGCCGCACCACTCGCCCATGAACACGGTGGGCAAGAACGCCAGCGACATCGCGCTGGTGATCGACGCGATGGACCTGCTGCATTCCGGGCGGTTCGACGGCTTCGTGCTGATCTCGTCGGACAGCGATTTCACCCGGCTGGCCAGCCGCATCCGCGAACAGGGGCTGGAGGTCTACGGGATCGGCCAGCGCAAGACACCCGAAGCCTTCCGCCGGGCGTGCAAGCGGTTCATCTTCGTGGAAAACCTGATGGCCGAGGACGCCGAGCCGCAGGCCGGCGCGAAGGACCAGCCCAAGGCCGAGCCCGCCCCGAAGAAGGAACCGCCGCAGCGCGCGATTCCGCTGATCGTGGCGGCGATGCGGGCGATCGGCGGCGATGACGAGTGGTTCTCGCTGGGCCAGCTGGGCCAGTTCATCACCCAGGCCAATCCCGAATTCGACCCCCGCACCTATGGTTCGGCCAAGCTCAGCGACCTGATCCGCAAGACCGGGCGGTTCGAGGTCAAGCAGGGCAGCGGCAACCACCTTCTTGTGCGCGACCTCGCGTGATCGGGCGCGACCGGAGGCTTCCTTGAGATTTTCACCCCTCGATGCTACGTTGAGGGGGCCCAGCGCCGGGGATCAGGCGGCGCCTACGACGGAGGACAATGTCCTGTCTCATCCCATGCCGGCAGCCGGCACCAACGCTGCACCGAGGGCGCCGATGACCGCGCCGGATCACCCTGCCTCCGGCAAGGATCTGCTGGATCTCGTTCTGGCCTCGCTCGACGATGACAAGGCGGAAGACATGATCACGATCGACCTGCGCGGCCGGTCGGACATGGCCGATTACATGGTGGTCTGTTCCGGCCGTTCGTCGCGGCAGGTCAGCGCCATCGCCGAAAAGCTGGTGGACCGGCTGAAAACCGAAGCCGGGGTGCCGTGCCGGATGGAAGGCAAGGAAACCGGCGACTGGGTGCTGATCGACGCCGGAGACGTGATCATCCATGTCTTCCGCCCCGAGGTGCGCGAGTTCTACCAGCTGGAAAAGATGTGGCAGCCGGGGACGCGCGGCGCGCAGGCCTGATGCGGGTTCACATCTGCGCCGTGGGCCGGTTGCGCACCGGCCCGGAGCGCGACCTTATCGACGATTACCTGCAGCGGTTCGACCGGACCGGGCGGCCCCTGGGGCTTGGCCCGGCGAACGTGATCGAAGTGGAAGACCGCAAGGGCGGCGGCATGGCCGCCGAAGCAGACCTGCTGGAACGCGCGGTGCCCGCCGGGGCGCTTCTGTGTGTGCTGGACGAACGCGGGCGGCAGATGTCCTCGCCCGACTTCGCGGCCGAAATGGCGCGATGGCGCGACGGTGGGCGGCAGGACGCGGCCTTCGTGATCGGCGGGGCCGATGGCATCGCCCCTGCCCTGCGCGCCAGGGCGGGGTTCGCGCTGTCCTTCGGGGCGATGGTCTGGCCGCACATGCTGGTGCGGGTGATGCTGGCCGAACAGCTCTACCGCGCGGCCTCGATCCTGGCGGGGGCGCCGTATCATCGGGTCTGATCTGTCATGCCCCTGTTGCAACGGGCGGGCAGGAATGGCGGCAGTTCATCGTAAAGGACCGTACCATGCCCCTTCGCCCCGTGTTGCTTGCCACCATCGCCACGCTTGCCCTGACCGGCGCCGCCCAGGCCGCGCCGAAGCTGATCGCCATCGGATCGCTGTCGGGATCGGCCGCCGGACCGAACCATGACCTGTCGGGCCTGACCGGCGCGCTGGAAAACGGCCTGCCCGCCGACATGCTGGGTGGCATCGGCTCGGGGCTGGCCTATGCAGGCAACGGCACCTTCCTGGCGCTGCCCGACCGCGGGCCGAACGCCACGCCCTACAACCCGAAGCTGGATGACACGGTGACCTTCATCCCGCGGTTCGACACGCTGAAGATGGGCCTGACCCCGGCCGCGGCGGGGGCGGCGCTGCCCTTCACCCTGTCGGTGGACATGAGCGCGACGACCCTGCTCTACAGCCCGACGCCGCTGGCCTATGGCACCGGCGCGGGGCTCGACATCGGATCGGGCACGCCTGCGCAGAACGCCGAAGGCAGATACTACTTCACCGGCCGGTCGGATGCCTTCGACCCGGCCAGGGGCTCGTGCAACCCCGACAACGGCCGCCGCGACACGGAATCGCTGCGGGTGTCCAACGATGGCAAGACCGTCTACGTCTCGGACGAATACGGCCCCTACATCGACGCCTACGACCGTGCAACCGGCGCCCGGGTGGCCAATATCGCCCTGCCCGCAAACCTCTGCATCGCACACACCGCGGCGCAGAAGGATGCGGAACTCAAGGGCAACGCAACCGGGCGTACCACCAACCAGGGGATGGAGGGGCTGGCCATCACCCCCGACGGCAAGAGGCTGGTGGGCAACATCCAGTCGGCCACGTTGCAGGACAAGGCCGACGAGGCCAGCAAGAAGATGCTGCGGCTGGTGACGGTCGATCTGGCGACCGGCGCCACGCATGAATACGGCTACATGCTGACCGAAGGCTCGGGCGTCAGCGAGATCGTGGCGGTGAACAACCACGAATTCCTGCTGGACGAACGCGACGGCAAGGGACTTGGCGATGACAGCAAGGCCAAGGTGAAGACGCTTTACAAGATCGACATCGCGGGCGCGACCGACATCACCGGCCTGACCGGCAAGGCCGCCGCCGAGGCCGCGGTGAAGAAGGAAAAGTTCTTCGAACTGGTCCCCGCGCTCGAGGCCGCAGGCGTCCCGGCCGAAAAGATCCCCTCGAAGATCGAGGGCGTGGCCTTCGGCCCGGACGTGACCGCGGACGGGCAGACCCTGCACACGCTCTTCATCGCCAATGACAACGACTTCCTGCCGGAAACCTCGGGGCCGAACATGTTCTACGTCGTGGGCTTCACCGACGCCGATCTGCCGGGCTATGCGCCGCAGCCGGTGCAATAGGCCGATCGCGCCGGAAGAAACGTGATCTTCCCGCCCCGCCGCGCGGTTGCCCCGCGGCGGGGCATTGCGTAGAACGGGCCGACCCGCCGAGGAGGCCGCCATGACCGCACCGAAACCCGTCGTTCTCTGCATCCTCGACGGCTGGGGTCTGAACCCCGACACCTCGGCCAATGCACCCTACCTGGCGCAGACCCCCACCTTCGACCGGCTGATGGCAACCTGCCCCAACGCAACCCTCATCACCTCGGGGCGCGACGTGGGGCTGCCGACCGGGCAGATGGGCAATTCCGAGGTCGGCCACATGAACATCGGCGCGGGCCGGGTGGTGGCGATGGATCTGGGCCAGATCGACCTGGCGATCGAGGATGGAAGTTTCCAGAAGAACGCCGCGCTGCTGGCCTTCGTCGCCGCGCTGAAAGCCTCGGGCGGGACGGCGCATCTGATGGGCGTGGTGTCGAACGGGGGCGTGCACGGGCACATCACCCACCTGATCGCGGCGGTCGAGGCGATCGCGGGCGCGGGCGTTCCGGTCGTGATCCACGCGATCACCGACGGCCGCGACGTGGCGCCAAGCTCGGCCGCGGGCTTCGTGGCCGACCTGCTGGCCAGGCTGCCCGCGGGCGCGCGCATCGGCACGGTCATCGGCCGCTACTACGCGATGGACCGCGACAACCGCTGGGAACGGGTCAGCCGGGCCTATGCGGCGATGGTCAGGGCCGAAGGCGACGCGGCGCCGGATGCGGCGGCCGCGGTGAAGGCCGCCTATGCCCGCGGCGAGACCGATGAATTCATCGCCCCCACGGTGATCGGCGACTATGCCGGGGCGAAGGATGGCGACGGGTTCTTCTGCCTGAACTTCCGCGCCGACCGCGCGCGCGAGATCCTGTTCGCGATCGGCCAGCCCGGCTTTTCGGGCTTCGAGACCGGGCCGCGGCCGACCTGGGCGGGGCTTCTGGGGATGGTGGACTATTCGACCCGGCACAACGCCTTCATGACCACCGCCTATCCCAAGCAACTGGTGAAGAACACGCTGGCGGAATGGGTGGCGGCGCATCACCTGACCCAGTTCCACATCGCAGAGACCGAGAAGTATCCCCATGTCACCTTCTTCCTGAACGGCGGCAAGGAAACCCCGGAAGAGGGCGAAGACCGCTACATGGCGCCGTCGCCCAAGGTCGCGACCTATGACCTGAAGCCCGAGATGTCGTCGGAAGAGGTGACCGAGCACCTCGTGGGCGCGATCCACAAGCGCTATGACCTGATCGTGGTGAACTACGCCAACCCCGACATGGTGGGCCACACCGGCAGCCTGCCCGCCGCCATCGCCGCCTGCGAGGCGGTGGACCGCGGGTTGACCAAGGTGGTCGCGGCGCTGGAACAGGAAGGCGGCGCGATGATCGTCACGGCCGACCACGGCAACTGCGAAACCATGGTGGACCCGGTGACGGGCGGGCCCCATACGGCGCATACCACCAACCCCGTGCCGGTGATCCTGGTGGGCGGACCCAGAGGCGCGCGGCTGCACGGCGGACGGCTGGCGGATCTGGCGCCCTCGCTGCTGGACCTGATGGGGATCACCCCGCCGCCGGACATGACCGGGAAGAGCCTGATCGACAGATGATCCGTCGGCTGGGCCTGACCCTTGCGCTCTGCCTTGCCGCCGGGCCGCTGAGCGCGGCCGACGATGCAACGGCGGGCGCCCGCGCTGCGGCGGCCCAGTTGCAGGCGGCCATCACGGCATTGAAGGCGGCGCAGGGCGCCAGGGACCGGGTAGCCGCCTTGACCACCACGATCGAGGCCTATGAATCCGGCCTCTCGGCGCTGCGCGACGGCTTGCGCCGCGTGACCTTCCGGCAAGAGGCGCTTCAGGCGCAGCTGGATGCCAGGCGCGACCGCATCTCGCGCCTTCTGGGGGTGCTGTCGTCGATCGGGCGGTCGCCGGGGCCGCTTCTGCTGCTGAATCCCGAAGGCCCGGTGGGCACCGTGCGGTCGGGCATGATCGTGTCGGACGTGACGCCCGGCCTGCAGGCCGAGGCCGAGGCGCTGCGCGGACAGTTGCAGGAAATCGCGGCGCTGCGGGCCTCGCAGCAGGCGGCGGCAGAGACGCTGCGCAGCGGTCTGAAGGCGGTGGAAGAGGCGCGGCTTGCACTGAGCCAGGCAATCTCGGAACGCACCGACCTGCCCAAGCGCTTCACCGAGTCGGGTGCCGAGCTGGAACGGGTGGCGCAGGGAGTCAAGACGCTGGGCGACTTCGCCGACCTGCTGTCGGACCAGCAGATGGCCCAGGCCGACCCGCAGCGCGATTTCGCCAGCGCCAAGGGCAGCCTGCCCTGGCCGGTCCAGGGCACTATCCTGCATCACGCGGGCGAGGCCGACGCGGCGGGCATCACCCGGCCCGGCGTCGTCATCGCCACCCGCCCGCGCGCACTGGTCACCGCACCCTGGGCGGCCACGATCCGCTATCGCGGGCCTCTGCTGGACTACGGAAATGTGATGATCCTTGAGCCCGGCGGCGGCTATCTGCTGATCCTTGCGGGGCTCGACGTCGTGTATGGAAATGTGGGTGACGTCATCACCGCCGGAACGCCGGTCGGATTGATGGGGGGAAAGGACGCTGACCCCAGCGAGTTTATCTCGGGGGCAGAAGATGGCGGTGGCGCGGGGGCCACGGAAACGCTTTATATGGAGCTCAGGCAGGGCAGCAAGCCCATCGACCCCGAAGACTGGTTTGCCAAGGCAAGGGAATAGGACGACGCGATGAGGAAATTCGTGATGGCCGCCGCGGGCGGAACGCTGGCGGGGCTCTTGCTGACCACGCAGGTCGCCGGCCCTTTGCTGGCCGATACGACCAAACAGGACTCCTCTGTCTACCAGCAGCTTGACCTGTTCGGCACCGTCTTCGAACGGATCCGCGCGCAATATGTGGAGCCGGTGGACGCAAGCAAGCTGATCGAGGCGGCGATCAACGGGATGCTGACCTCGCTTGACCCGCATTCCAGCTACATGAACGCCAAGGACTACGCCGCGATGCAGGTGCAGACCAAGGGCGAGTTCGGCGGCCTGGGCATCGAGGTGACGATGGACCAGGGCTACATCAAGGTGGTCTCGCCCATCGATGGCACCCCCGCGGCGGGGGCGGGCATTCAGCCGGGCGACTACATCGTGAAGGTCGATGGCCAATCGGTCATGGGCATGACGCTGGACCAGGCGGTGGACGCGATGCGCGGCCCGATCGGGTCGGAAGTGACGATCCAGATCGTGCGCAAGGGGGTGAAAGACCCGTTCGACGTGAAGCTGACGCGCGACACGATCAAGCTGACGGCGGCCAAGGGCTATCTGGAAGGCAACACGGTCGTGCTGCGGCTGACCACCTTCAACGACCAGACCTATGACGACATGAAGGCGGGGCTGGACAAGGCGCTGAAGGATGTCGGCGGGCTCGACAAGATCAACGGCGTGGTTCTTGACCTGCGCAACAACCCGGGCGGCCTGCTGACCCAGGCGATCAAGGTCTCGGACGCCTTCCTGAACGCGGGCGAGATCGTCTCGACCCGCGGGCGCAACCCGGGCGACGGCGAGCGGTTCAACGCCACGCCGGGCGACCTGATCAACGGCAAGCCCATCGTGGTGCTGATCAACGGCGGCACGGCCTCGGCCTCGGAAATCGTGACCGGCGCGCTGCAGGATCACCACCGTGCGATCGTGATCGGCACCAAGAGCTTCGGCAAGGGCTCGGTGCAGACCATCATCCCGATCAAGGGCGAAGGCGCCATGCGGCTGACGACGGCGCGCTACTACACGCCCTCGGGCCGGTCGATCCAGGCGCTGGGCATTTCGCCCGACATCGTGGTGCCGCAAGAGGCCGCCAAGCCGCTTCCGGCCGCCCAGCAGGACAACCAGCAGACCTCGGAAGCCGATCTGAAGGGCATCCTGTCGAACGATTCGATGACCGACGCCGAAAAGCAGCAGTACCAGACCGAGCAGAAGAAGGCGGCCGACGAGGCGAAGCTGCGCGACAACGACTTCCAGCTTGCCTATGCGGTGGACCTGCTGCGCGGGCTGGCCGTGGTGAACGGCGCGGGCGCCCCCGCCTCGGCGACCGATGGCGCGCCGGCGCCGGTGTCGAAGTAAGGAAAGGGGGCCGGGCGTCTGCGCCCGGCCCTTTTCAGCGCGATGACCAACGACCCCGCCCCCCTGCCCTATCGCCCCTGCGCGGGCGTGATGCTGATCAACCGCGACGGCCTGATCTTTGCCGGGCGCCGGATCGACAGCGATGCCCCGGCCTGGCAGATGCCCCAGGGCGGGATCGACCCTGGCGAGGCGCCCGCCGCCGCGGGCATCCGCGAACTGTGGGAAGAAACCGGGGTGACCGCCGCGCTGGTGCAACCCCTGGCCGAGACGCCCGACTGGATCACCTACGACCTGCCGCCCGAGCTTCTGGGCAAGGTCTGGAAAGGCCGTTACCGGGGCCAGATGCAGCGCTGGTTCCTGTATCGCTTCCTCGGCGAGGATGCGCAGATCGACATCGCGACCGACCACCCCGAGTTTTCCGAATGGCGCTGGATTTCGGCCGACGAGATGCTGGCGGCAATCGTCCCCTTCAAGCGGGATGTCTATGCCCAGGTGATCGCGGCCTTCCGCCCCTGGCTCGCGGCCTGACAAACCCCCGGTTCCCCTGATCCCGGCTCGGCCCGCAAGGGCCGCAGCCTTTGCCCTGCGCATCACCGCTAAAACTTCTTGACCGTTATGGAACGTTCCAATATCGAAATGGAACGATCTAAAGCGGGAGATTCGGCATGAGATGGGGTCTCGCAGGGGCCAGCACGATTGCGGCGCAGCACATGCTGCCGACCTTTCGCGCGCTGGGGGATGACATCGCCTGGGTCGCCAGCGGCACCGGCGCGCGGGCGCGGGCCTATGCCGCGGAACACGCCATCCCTGCCGTGCACGACACGCTAGAAACGGCGCTGGCCGCCGAGCCGGTGGATGCCGTCTACATCTCGTCCACCAACGAAAAGCACCACGCCCAGGCCCTCGCTGCGATATCGGCCGGGGCGCATGTGCTGTGCGAGAAGCCCCTGGCGATGACGCTGACCGAGGCGCAGGGCATGGTGCAGGCCGCCGCGGCCGCGGGCGTCACCTTTGCCACCAACCACCACCTGCGCTGCGCAGGCAGCCACCGGGCCCTGCGCGCGCTGGTCGCGGATGGCGCCATCGGCCGGGTGCTGTCGGTCCGGGTGCATCACGCCGTGTTCCTGCCGCCGCACCTGCAGGGCTGGCGGATCAACGACGCGGGCGCAGGCGGCGGGGTCATCCCCGACATCACCGTGCACGACGCCGATACCGTCCGCTTCCTCCTGGGCGAAGACCCTGTCGACGTGGTGGCGCGCGATGGTGCCAGCGGTCTTGGCGCGGGTGTCGAGGATTCGGTGATGTCGGTCTGGACCATGCCCTCTGGCGCGATGGTCATGGCGCATGAAAGCTTCACCCACCGCTTCGCCGGAACCGCGCTCGAACTGCACGGCACCGAAGGATCGCTGTTCGCGCGCGGGGTGATGACCCAGCGCCCGGTGGGCGAGATCGAACTGGTGACAGCCAGCGGGCGCGCGCCGGTGCCGTTTTCCGATCACAACCTTTACCACGAGGGGGTGCGGATGTTCCGCGCCGCAGTGGCGGGCAACGGCCAACCTGCGGCGACGGGCCAGGATGGCATCCACTCGCTGGCCGTGGCGCTGGCCGTGCGCGAGGCGGCCCGCAGCGGCGCCCGCGTGACGGTGCGGACCGGGGCATGACCATGGGCAAGCTGGTCACCCCCGCCGAAGCCGCGCGCCGCATTCCCGATGGCGCGGTCGTCACCGTCTCGTCCTCTTCGGCGCTGGGCTGCCCCGACCGGGTGCTGCGCGCCATAGGCGAGCGGTTCGCGGCCGAGGGCCACCCCCGCGACCTGACAACCCTGCACCCGATCGCCGCGGGCGACATGTACGGGGTGAAGGGCGTGGACCACATCGCGCGCGACGGCCTGCTGACGCGGATCATCGCGGGCTCCTATCCTTCGGGGCCGTCGAACCTGCCGATGCCCGAGATCTGGCGGATGGTCGTGGAAGACCGGGTGGCCGCCTACAACGTGCCCTCGGGCATCCTCTACGACATGCACCGCGAGGCGGCGGCCCGCCGCCCGGGCGTGCTGACGAAGGTGGGCATGGACACCTTCGTCGATCCCGCGCGCGACGGCTGCGCGATGAATGCGCGCGCTGCGGCGCAGCCCATCGTGGCCCGGGTCGAGTTCGGCGGCGAAAGCTGGCTGCATTTTCCCAACATCGTGCCGAATGTCTGCATCCTGCGCGCCACCACCGCCGACGAACGCGGCAACCTGACCTACGAACACGAAGGCGCCTATCTTGGCGGGCTGGAACAGGCGATCGCCACCCGCAACCACGGCGGCCTTGTCATCGCACAGGTCAAGCGCGTGACGGCGGCGGGATCGCTGCGGCCGCATGACGTGCGGGTGCCCGCCCATCTGGTCGACCTGATCGTGCTGGACCCCGACCAGAAGCAGACCTGCGAGACGCCCTACGACCCGGCGATTTCGGGCCAGGTGATGCGGCCGTGGTCCAGCTTCCAGCTGGCCGAACACGGGGTGGAAAAGGTGATCGCCCGCCGCGCCGCGCGCGAGCTGAAGGCCGGGATGACGGCAAACCTGGGCTTTGGCATTTCCGCGATGGTTCCCCGCATCCTGCTGGAGGAAGGCGCCCCCCAGGCGGTGACCTGGGCGATCGAGCAAGGCGCCGTGGGCGGCATGCCGCTGACCGGCTTCGCCTTCGGCTGCGCCTCGAACGCGGATGCCTATGTGCCATCGCCGCAGCAGTTCATCTACTTCCAGGGCGCCGGGTTCGACCTTTCGTTCCTGTCGTTTCTTGAAGTGGACGCCGAGGGGAACGTCAACGTCTCGAAACTGGCAAAGAAGCCCTATCTGACGGCGGGCTGCGGCGGGTTTGTCGACATCACCGCCCATGCGCGCAAGATCGTGTTCTCGGGCTGGTTCGAGGCGGGCGCCGAGGTCGCGCTGGCCGCAGACGGGCTGCGGGTGACACGGCCGGGCCGGTTCACCAAGTTCGTGGACAGGGTGGAACATGTGACCTTCTCGGGTCAGCGGGCGCTGCGGCAGGGGCAAGAGGTGCTCTATGTCACCGAACGCTGCGTGATCCGGCTGACGCCCGACGGGCTGCTGGCCACCGAGATCATGCCGGGCATCGACCCCGCCCGCGACATCGTGGCCGCCTCGCAGGGGCGGGTGCGGGTGGCGGATGACGCCCGCACGATGCCGCTCTGCCTTCTGTCAGCCGATCCGATGGGGTGGACACCATGAGCCAGCTTCACCTGCACCTGCGCGGCCCCGTGGCCGAAATCCGGCTGGACAACCCGGCCAAGCTGAACGCCTTCACCGTCGAGATGCTGGGGCAGCTTGCGGGGTACTGCGACCTGATCGACCGGCGGCCCGACCTGCGGCTGGTGATCGTGTCGGCCGCGGGCGAACGCGCCTTCTGCGCCGGGGCCGACATCACCGCCTGGGGCAACCTGTCGCCCGCCGACTTCGCCCGCCACTGGGTGCGCGACGGCCACCGCATCTTCGACCGGCTGGCCCGGCTGACCAAGCCCACGGTTGCCGCACTCTCGGGGCATGCCTTTGGTGGCGGGCTGGAACTGGCCGCGGCCTGCGACATGCGCCTGATCGCACCGAAGGCCACGCTGGCCCTGCCCGAAGCGGGCGTGGGCATCGTGCCGGGCTGGTCGGGCACACAGCGGCTGGCCCGGCTGATCCCCGAGCCGCTGCTGAAGGAAATGGCGCTGTTCGGGCGCCGCCTCGGCGCCGAACGCGCGCTGGCCTGCGGCTTCGTGGCCGAGATCGTGGCCGATCCCCGCGCCGCGGCCGAGGCGCTGGCCGAACGGGTGCTGGCCAGTTCGCCCCGCGCCATCGAGGTGACGAAGGCAATGATTCACGCGGCCGTCGGCGAGGACCGCGGCGCCGCGGTCGAGATGCTGGGCGCCGGCATGATCGCGGCCACCGAAGACCGCGCCGAAGGCGTCGCGGCCTTTCGGGAAAAGCGCAAACCTGAGTTTCCGGGAACCTGACGATGTTGGATCTGACCCTGATCGCGGCCTCGGGCCCTGTCGCCCATGATGTCCACCACGGCCGCCACCTGATCGGCGGGCGCTGGTGCGACAGCGCCGACGGCGCCACCTTCGACCGCCACTCGCCCTCGCACGGTGTGCTTGTCAGCCGTTCGGCCCGCGGCGGCACCGCCGAGGCCGAGGCCGCCATCGCCGCGGCCCGGACCGCCTTCGACAGCGGCGACTGGAGCCGCACCACCGGCAAGGCGCGGGCTGCGGTGCTGTTGCGGGTGGCCGACCTGATCGAGCGCGAGGCCGAGCGGATCGCCCTGTTCGAGACGCTGGAGACCGGCAAGCCCATCACCCAGGCGCGCGGCGAGGTGACCGGCGCGGCGGACCTCTGGCGCTATGCCGCGGCGCTGGCCCGCACCCTGCATGGCGACAGCCACAACACGCTGGGCGCCGACATGCTGGGTGTGGTGCTGAAGGAACCGATCGGCGTCGTCTCGATCATCACGCCGTGGAACTTCCCGTTCTGGATCCTTGGCCAGAAGCTGCCCTTCGCGCTGGCGGCGGGCTGCACCTGCGTGGTGAAACCCTCGGAGCTGACGCCGACCACCACCGCGATGCTGGGCGCGCTGCTGGCCGAGGCGGGGCTGCCCGCGGGCGTGGTGAACATCGTGCTGGGCCACGGCCAGCCGGTCGGCGCGACCCTGGCCCGGCATCCGCAGGTGGACATGGTGACCTTCACCGGATCGACCGGCGTGGGGCGGGCGATTGCGGCGGCGGCCTCGGCCACGCTGAAGAAGGTCGCGCTGGAACTGGGGGGCAAGAATCCGCAGGTGATCTTCGCCGACGCCGATCTGGACGAGGCCGCCGATGCAGTGACCTTCGGGGTCTATTTCAACGCGGGCGAATGCTGCAACTCGGGCAGCCGGATCATCGTGCACGCGGACGTGGCCGACGCCCTTGTGGACCGCGTGGTCGCCCTGTCGCGGCAGGTGGCCTTCGGCGACCCGCTGAACCCCGCCACCCAGGTGGGTGCCATCGTTTCGGCCGCGCATCAGGACAAGATCGACGGCTACGTCCGCGATGCGGTAGCCGCCGGGGCCACGCTGCGGCTGGGCGGGGCGCCCCTGCGGGTCGAGGGGCTGCCGGGCGAGTTCTACCAGCCCACCGTCGTCTGCGGCGTCACCCCGGACATGCCGATCGCCCGCGAAGAGGTGTTCGGCCCGGTGCTGTCGGTACTGACCTTCCGCACCCCCGACGAAGCGGTGGCGCTGGCCAATGACTGCGCCTACGGCCTCTCGGCCGGGGTCTGGAGCGAGAACGTCCACACCTGTCTGGACTTCGCCCGCCGCGTACAGGCGGGCACCGTCTGGACCAATACCTGGATGGACGGCTTTCCCGAACTGACCTTCGGGGGGGTGAAGCAAAGCGGCCTGGGCCGCGAGATCGGGCCCTACGGGCTGGAGGAATTCCTTGAGGTGAAGACCGTCGCGATGCGGGTCGGCCGCACGCGCGCGCCCTGGGTAAAGACCCGCTGACCCCTGCGGCCGGCGGCAGAAGACTGCACACATCAACGGGAGGAAAACGATGCGTGGCTATCTTGGAAAGACCCTGACGATTGCGGCCGTGCTGGCGATGAGCGCCGGCATCGCCCGCGCCGAGGGCAGCGTGGAAGTGTTGCACTGGTGGACCTCGGGTGGCGAGGCCGCGGCGCTGAACGTGCTGAAGCAGGACCTGCAAAAGGAAGGCATCGGCTGGAAGGACATGCCGGTGGCCGGCGGCGGCGGCGAACAGGCCATGACCGTGCTGCGCGCCCGCGTCACCGCGGGCGATCCGCCCACCGCCGTACAGATGCTGGGCTATGACATCCAGGACTGGGCCAAGCAGGGGGTTCTGGCCAATCTGGACGACATCGCCGCCAAGGACGGCTGGGACAAGGTGGTGCCCGCGGCGCTGCAGAAGTTCTCGAAATACGATGGCCACTGGATCGCGGTGCCGGTCGACGTGCACTCGACCAACTGGGTTTGGGCCAACAAGAAGCTGCTCGACGGCCTCGGGATCGCCCAGCCGAAGACCTGGGACGATTTCGTGGCCGCCCTGCAGAAGGTGAAGGACGCGGGCAAGATCCCGCTGGCGATGGGCGGCCAGCCCTGGCAGGAAGCCACCATGTTCGACGGCGTCGTGCTGTCGGTCGGCGGGCCCGATTTCTACAAGAAGGCCTTCATCGACCTGGACCCCGCCACCCTTGGCGGGCCGCAGATGGTCGAGGCGTTCAAGCGCATGGACCAGCTGAAGGGCTTTGTCGACCCCAACTTCTCGGGGCGAGACTGGAACCTGGCCACCGCCATGGTCATCAAGGGCGACGCCGCCTTCCAGATGATGGGCGACTGGGCCAAGGGTGAATTCCTGCGCGCCAACATGAAGCCCGGTGTCGATTTCATGTGCTTCCGCACCCCGGGCACCGAGGGCGACGTGACCTTCAACTCGGACCAGTTCGTGATGTTCAAGGTCGGCAAGGACCAGCAGGCCGCGCAGAATGCGATGGCCGAAGCGGTGATGTCGCCGTCGTTCCAGAGCTCGTTCAACGTGGTGAAGGGCTCGGTCCCGGCGCGCACCGACGTGCCCGATACCGCCTTCGACGATTGCGGCAAGATGGCCATGGCGCAGTTGAAGCAGGCCAATGACAAGGGCACGCTTCTGGGGTCGATGGCGCATGGCCATGCCAACCCGGCAGCGGTGAAGAACGCGATCTACGACGTGGTGACCGCGAACTTCAACGGCGACTACGACGCCGAGCGCGCCGCCAAGGAACTGGTGAAGGCCGTGGCGCTGGCCCAGTAACCGCAGACCGACGGGGCCGGCCACCGGTCGGCCCCGCCCCCAAGATCAGGGAGGACACCGTGGCCCGCGAGACCGCGCTTGACCTGCGCACCCGGCTGCAGGAATGGATACCCAAACTCGTCCTGGCGCCATCGGTCGCCGTGATGCTGGTCTTTGTCTACGGGTTCATCCTGTTCACGGCCTTCCTGTCGTTCACCGACAGCAAGATCCTGCCCTCTTACGGGCTGGTCGGCTGGCACAACTACTGGCGGCTGTTCCAGTTGCCCACCTGGTCGCTCGCGATCGAGAACCTGGCGATTTTCGCCGCGCTCTACATCGTGATCTGTTCGGTCATCGGGCTGACGCTGGCGATCCTGCTGGACCAGAAGATCCGCGGCGAGGGGATGCTGCGGCCGATCTACCTTTACCCGATGGCGCTGTCGTTCATCGTCACGGGAACGGCCTGGAAATGGCTTCTGGACCCCGGCATCGGCCTCGAGCACACGCTGCACCTGTGGGGCTGGACCAGCTTTCACTTCGCCTGGATCAAGGAAAGCGACTTTGCCATCTACACCGTGGTGATCGCGGCGGTCTGGCAGACCTCGGGCTTCGTGATGGCGATGTTCCTGGCCGGTCTGCGCGGGATCGACAACGAGATCCTGAAGGCGGCCCAGATGGACGGCGCGTCGAACTGGAACCTGTACCGGCGGATCATCATCCCGCAGTTGCGGCCCGCGTTCCTGTCGGCCTTCGTGATCCTGTCGCACCTGGCGGTGAAATCCTATGACCTGGTGGTGGCGCTGACCGGCGGCGGGCCGGGCCGGGCGACCGAACTGCCCGCGACCTTCATGTATTCCTACACCTTCACCCGCAACGAGATGGGCGTGGGTGCCGCCTCGGCGGTCATCATGCTGATGACCATCGCCGCGATCATGGTGCCCTACCTCTATGCCGAACTGAAGGAGCCCAAGTGATGTCTGCCGTCTCGCAAGGCACCGCGGTTTCCAACGGCCGCTTCACCCGCGTGCTGATCCACGTCACGCTTCTCGTCTTCGCGCTGTTCTACCTGCTGCCGCTCTTCGTGATGCTCGTCAACTCGGTCAAGCCGCTGGGCGAGATCACCGGCGGCAACATGATGGCCCTGCCGAAGGTCTGGACCATCCAGCCCTGGCTGGAAGCCTGGTCGACCGCGCAGATCGGGGTGCAACCCACGGGGCTGCGGCCCTACTTCATCAATTCCATCGAGATGGTGGTGCCTGCGGTTGCCATTTCCACCCTGATGGGCGCGCTGAACGGCTATGTGCTGACCAAGTGGCGCTTCCGCGGCGACACGGTGCTGTTCGGGCTGATGCTGTTTTCCTGCTTCATCCCGTTCCAGATCGTGCTGATCCCGATGGCCCGGCTGCTGGGGCTGATGGGGCTGGCGGGCACCGTGCCGGGGCTGATCTTCGTGCATGTCGTCTACGGGCTGGGGTTCACCACGCTCTATTTCCGCAACTACTACGCAGCCTTCCCGACCGAACTGGTGCGGGCCGCGCAGATCGACGGGGCGGGGTTCTTCCGCATTTTCACCCGCATCCTGCTGCCGCTGTCGGGCCCGATCATCGTGGTCACGGTGATCTGGCAGTTCACCAACATCTGGAACGACTTCCTGTTCGGCTCGTCGTTCTCGGGGCAGGCCAGCCAGCCGATGACGGTGGCGCTGAACAACCTGGTGCAAAGTTCCACCGGGGTGAAGGCCTACAACGTCCATTTCGCGGGCGCGATCCTCGCGGCGCTGCCCACTCTCTTCGTCTACATCGTCTCGGGCCGGTTCTTCGTGCGGGGGCTGATGGCCGGCTCGGTGAAAGGATAAACCGATGGGCTTTCTCGATATCGCCAATGTCACCAAGTCCTACGGCGCGGTCGAAGTGCTGCACCGTGTGGACATTTCGGTCGCCGAGGGCGAATTCCTCGTGCTGGTCGGCCCCTCGGGCTGCGGCAAGTCCACCCTGCTGAACATGATCGCCGGGCTCGAGGGCATCACCTCGGGCGAGATCGCGATCAAGGGGCGGGCGATGAACGGGGTCCACCCCTCCCGGCGCAACATCGCGATGGTGTTCCAGAGCTACGCGCTTTACCCGAACATGACGGTGGCGCAGAACATCACCTTCGGGCTTGAGATGCATGGCGTGCCAAAGCCCGAGCGCGAGGCGGCGATGACCCGGGTGGCCGCCATGCTGCAGATCGACAAGCTGCTGGACCGCAAGCCCGGCCAGCTTTCGGGCGGGCAGCGGCAGCGCGTGGCGATGGGCCGTGCACTGGTCAGGAACCCCGATGTGTTCCTGTTCGACGAACCGCTCTCGAACCTCGACGCCAAGCTGCGCGTCGACATGCGCACCGAGATCAAGAAGCTGCACCAGTCGCTGAAGACGACGATCGTCTATGTCACCCACGACCAGATCGAGGCGATGACGCTCTCGACCCGCATCGCGGTGATGAACAAGGGCTATGTGCAGCAACTGGGCACCCCGAAGGACATCTACGACACGCCCGCCAATGTCTTCGTGGCGACCTTCATGGGCTCGCCCGCGATGAACATCCTGCCCGCCCGCGTGGTGATGCAGGACGGCGCCCCCCATGCGGCGGTCATCGACGCCGCCGGGCAGACGCGGCACCTGCGCTTCTCGCAACCCGGGATGGCCGGCTGGGCGGGGCGCGAGATCCTGCTGGGCATCCGCCCCGAGGCGATCACCGACCCCGAAGGCGCCGACCGCAAGTCGGGCAACATCCAGCATCTGTCGAACACCGTGGTGGTGACCGAACCGGCGGGGGCGGATACCTTCGTGACCATGACGCTGTCGGGCCGCGACGTGGTGGGGCGGATGCGCGCCGATGTGACGGTCACGCCGGGGCAAAGCTTCGGCTTCACGATCAACATGGACAAGGCCGTGGCCTTCGACCCGGACACCGAGGCGCGGATCGCACCATGACCGCGCCCGATCTGATCATCATCGGCTCGGGGATGGGGGGTGCCACGCTGGCCGCGGCGCTGGCGCCCGGCGGGCGGCGCATCCTGATCCTGGAACGGGGGGAACGGCTGGCGCCCACACCCGCGGCACGCGATGCAAAGGCGATCTTCGCCCGCGGCACCTTCCGCCCGTCCGAGGAATGGCTGGACGGCGACGGTCAGCCGTTCAACCCCGGCAACTACTACTACGTCGGCGGCAATTCCAAGTTTTACGGCGCCGTGCTGATCCGCTACCGGGCCGAGGATTTCCGCCCCCGGCGCCACATGGGCGGCATGAGCCCCGGCTGGCCCATCGGCTACGACCAGATGGAACCCTTCTACAGCCGGGCCGAGGCGATGTACCGCGTGCGCGGCGCAAGCGGCGAAGACCCGACCGACCCGCCGCGCTCGGCGGCCTATGGCTACCCACCGGTGCCCGACGAACCCGACATCGCCGACCTGCGCCGCCGCCTGGCGGGGGTGGGGCTGCACCCGGCCTCGCTGCCGCTGGGGGTCGACATCAACCGATGGCTGGCCGCGGGGCAGACCCCGTGGGATGCCTTCCCCGACACCTGCGGCGGCAAGATGGATGCCGAAACCGTGGGCCTGGCCGAGGCGCTGAAACACCCCAACGTAACCCTTCTGACCGGCGCGCGGGCGACCCGGCTGATCGCGGGCCCGGACGGGCGCATCACCGGGGTCGAGGTGGACCGCGCCGGTCGGCGCGAGGTGATCGCCGCGCCGCTGGTGGCGCTGGCCGCGGGCGCGGTGCAATCGGCGGCGCTGCTGCTCGCATCGGCCACGGCAGAGCATCCGGCGGGGCTGGCCAACCGGTCGGACCAGGTGGGGCGCAACTTCATGAACCACAACTGTTCCGCGGTGCTGGCGCTGCATCCGTTCCGGCGCAACCGGGCGATCTATCAGAAGACGCTGATGGTGAACGATTTCTACCTGACCGGCGGGCCAGAGGGGGAACCGCTGGGCAACATCCAGCTTCTGGGCAAGATCTCGGGCCCGATCCTGGCCGCCGCCACCCCGCTTCCGCGGCTGCTGGCGCACTGGATCGCGGCGCGGTCGGTCGATCTTTATGCCATGTCCGAAGATCTGCCGAACCCCGAAAGCCGCGTGACCCTGGCGAACGGGCGCATCCGGCTGGACTGGAAACGCTCGAACTGGGCGGCGCATCAGGCGCTGGTGGCGCGGCTTGCGGGGCTGCTGCGCAAGGCGGGCTATCCGGTCGTCCTGTCGCGCCCCTTCGACCGGCGCACACCCTCGCACCAGTGCGGCACCGCGCGGATGGGGGCCGATCCGGCCACCAGCGTGGTCGACGACCGCTGCCGCAGCCATGACCATCCCAACCTCTTCGTGGTCGATGCCTCGGTGCTGCCCACCTCGGCCGCGGTCAATCCCGCGCTGACGGTGGCGGCGCTGGCGCTGCGGGCGGCCGACCACATCCGCACGATCGAGGTCGCGGCATGACGAAGACGGCGCTGATCACCGGCGGCCAGCAGGGCATTGGCCTTGGGATCGCCGAGACGCTGGCCGCCGCGGGCTACCGCATCGCGCTGGCGGCAGAGGCCGCGCCCGACAGCCCGGCGGTGACGGCCGCGCTGGCGCGCCTTGGCCCCAGCGCGCGCTACGTCCGCCACGACCTGCAAGAGATCGGCGGCGTCGGCGCGCTGCTTGACGCCGTAGAGGCAGCCTGCGGCCCGGTGTCTACCTTCGTCTCGAACGCGGGCGTCCCCGCCCGGGTGCGGGGCGACATGCTGACGCTGGCACCCGAAAGCTGGGATCTGGTGCTGGGGGTGAACCTGCGCGGCGCCTTCTTCCTGGCGCAGGAGGTCGCGCGGCGGATGCTGGCGGCGGAGCCCGGGCCCTATCGGTCGATGATCTTCGTCACCTCGGTCAGCGCCGCGATGGTCTCGATCGAGCGGGCGGAATACTGCATCTCGAAGGCGGGCGCGGGGATGATGGCCGCGCTGTTCGCCGCCCGGCTGGCGCGCGACGGCATCGGCGTCTTCGAACTGCGCCCCGGGATCATCGCAACCGGAATGACCGCCGCGGTGAAAGACAGCTACACAGCCCGGATCGAGGCCGGGCTGGTGCCCGCCGCCCGCTGGGGGCAGCCCGCCGACATCGGCAGCGTGGTGCTGCCGCTGGCCGAAGGGCAGATGGCCTTCGCCACCGGCGCCGTGATCCCCGTCGACGGCGGGCTTTCCATTCCAAGGCTTTGAGATGACCAAAGGATACGACTTCATCATCGTGGGCGGCGGCTCGGCCGGGTCGGTTCTGGCGGCCCGTCTGTCCGAGAACCCGAAGGCGCGCGTGTTGCTGCTGGAGGCAGGCCCGCGCGACTGGCACCCCTTCTACCACGTCCCCGCGGGCTTCGCGAAGATGACCAAGGGCATCGGAAGCTGGGGCTGGCACACGGTCCCGCAGCGCCACATGAACGGGATGGCGATCCGTTTCACCCAGGCCCGCGTGCTGGGCGGCGGATCGACCGTGAACGCCCAGATCTACACCCGTGGCAACGCGCTGGATTACGACGAATGGCGCCAGATTGGCTGCACCGGCTGGGGCTACGACGACGTTCTGCCCTATTTCCGCAAGTCGGAAGACAACGACAGCTTCAACGACCGCTACCACGGCAAGGGCGGCCCGCTGGGCGTCAGCCGGCCCGCCGCCCCCCTGCCGATCTGCGAGGCCTATTTCGCCGCAGCAGGCCAGCTTGGCATTCCGCGCAACGCCGACATGACGGGGGCCGCGCAGGATGGCGTGGGCTATTACCAGCTGACCCAGCGCAACGCCCGCCGTTCGTCCGCCGCGACCGCCTTCCTGAACCCGGCGCGGCGGCGGCCGAACCTGACCATCCGTACCCGCGCGCAGGTGCTTCGGATCGTGGTGCAGAACGGGCGCGCCATCGGGGTCGAGCTTGCCCGCGAAGGTCTGCTGCGGGCCGAGCACGAGGTGATCCTGTCGTCGGGCGCCATCGGCTCGCCGCGGCTTCTGCAACTGTCGGGGATCGGCCCCGCGGATCACCTGCGCGCGCTGGGCGTGCCGGTGGTGTTCGACCAGCCCGAGGTCGGCGCCAACCTTCAGGACCATCTGGACCTGTTCGTGATCGCCGAATGCACCGGGCCCCACACCTATGACCGCTATGCCCGCCCGCTGTGGTCGGCACTGGCCGCGCTGCGCTACGGGCTGACCCGCGGCGGGCCGGTGGCCTCGTCGCTCTTCGAGACGGGGGGCTT
>JAJZVD010000010.1 GCA_021845805.1 Pseudomonadota bacterium
CTCAGCTACCCCGACGCGCCACGGATCTTCGCGGGCCTCGCACGCGTGATCGTTGACGAGATCCACGCGCTGGCGGAATCGAAGCGGGGCGACCAGTTGATGCTGTGCCTTGCCCGGCTGCAACGCCTTGCGCCCGGGCTGCGCCGCGTGGGGCTGTCGGCCACGGTCGATGATCCCGCAGCCGTCGCGGGGTTGCTGGCCCCCCATCCCGCGCCCTGCACGATCCTGACCGCCGACCCGGGGCCCGATCCCGACATCGCCATGCTGGAGACCGCCGCCGCCCCTCCCTGGGCCGGGGGGGGCGGGCGCTATGCCATCCCCGAGGTGCTGGAACAGGTGGCCCGCCATCGCACCACGCTGATCTTCCACAACACCCGCGCGCAGGCCGAGATCTTCTTCCACGAGCTGTGGTTGCAGAACGAGGCCGCGCTGCCCATCGGCATCCATCACGGCAGCCTCTCGCGCGAGCAGCGGGCGCGGGTCGAGGCGGCGATGGCCGCCGGGCAATTGCGCGGGGTGGTCTGCACCGGATCGCTGGACCTTGGCATCGACTGGGGCGACGTGGATCTGGTGATCCAGGTCGGCGCGCCCAAGAACGTGAAACGTCTGGTGCAGCGGATCGGGCGGGCCAACCACCGGTACAACGCGCCGTCGAAGGCGCTGCTGGTGCCCGCGAACCGCTTCGAGGTGGTCGAATGCCGCGCGGCGCTGGAGGCGGTGACGGCGCATGACCTTGATGGCGAGCCGCGCGGGCCCGGGCCCCGCGACGTGCTCTGCCAGCATATCCTGATGACCGCGGCGGCGGGCCCCTTCTCGGCCGACGCGCTTTATGCCGAGGTGACGCGTGCGGGGGCCTATGCCGGTCTGACCCGTCCCGCCTTCGATGCCTGTCTGGATTTCGTGGCCACCGGCGGGTACGCGCTGCGCGCCTATGACCGCTGGCAGCGGCTGATGCAGCGCGACGGGCTCTGGCAGTTGCGTGACCCGCGGGCCGCGGCGCAGATCCGCATGAACCTGGGCACGATCATCGACACCGAAACCCTGGCCGTCCGGCTGAAGGGGCGGATGGGCCAGCCGCTGGGCGAGATCGAGGAAACCTTCGCCTCCACCCTGACGCCCGGCGACACGTTCCTGATCGGCGGCGAGGTCGTGCGCTACGAGGGCCTGCGCGAACTGACCGTGGAAGTCAGCCGCAGCCCGGGCCGGGCACCAAAGGTGGCCGTGTTCAATGGAACAAAATTTGCCACCTCAACCCTGCTGACGCAGCGCATCCTTGACATTTTCCAACAATCCGGCTGGCCAGAGCTTCCCGCGCATACCGCCGACTGGCTGGCCCGGCAACGCGAGGTCTCGCGCCTGCCCGACCCGGCGCGGCTCTTGCTGGAAAGCTTTCCGCATGACGGGCGCGAACATCTCTGCATCTACGGCTTTGCCGGCCGCAATGCGCAGCAGACGCTGGGCCTTCTGCTGACCAAGCGGCTGGAGGATCAGGGCCGCCACCCGCTGGGGTTCGTCGCGACCGATTACGCCACGCTGATCTGGGGGCTGGACCCCGTGACCGATGCCACCGGGCTGTTCGACCGCGCGGCGCTGCGGCAGGGGCTGGAAACCTGGCTTGCCGGGAACGCGGTGATGAAGCGGACCTTCCGCGCTTCGGCCATCATCGCGGGGCTGATCGACCGCAATACCCCCGGCAAGCGCAAGAGCGGGCGGCAGGCCACGTTTTCCTCGGACATCCTCTACGATACGCTGCGCAGATACGACCCCGGCCACCTGCTCTTGCAGATCACCCACGAAGAGGCGTTGCGCGGCCTTGTCGATTTCGGCCGGATCGAAGAGATGCTGGACCGGATCGGACCGCGGATCGACCTGGTTCGGCTGGATCGCGTGACGCCGCTGGCCGCGCCGCTGATGCTGGAGCCGGGGCGCATCCCGGTTGACGGCGCGGGCCGCGGCCGTCTGATGGCGGAAGCGGCGGGCCAGCTTCTGACGGCGGCGGGGCTGGGCTGACCCCTTGCCTTCCGTCGCGCGCTGCGGCACGAACGGACCATGAACGGGCATTCCTTCACCTTGCAGGGCGCGGCGCTGGTGGCGTTGCCCACCGGCGCGCTCTGGTGGCCGTCCGAGGCGGCGCTCGCCGTTTCAGACCTGCACCTTGGCCGGTCCGAACGTTATGCCCGCCGGGGCGGTGCCCTGCTGCCCCCCTATGAAACGCAGGACACGCTGCACCGGCTGGATGCCGACATCCAGGCGACCGGGGCGCGCACGGTGCTGTGCCTTGGCGACAGTTTCGACGATCTCGCCGCAGCCGATGCCCTGCACGAGACCGCACGCCTCTGGCTGGCCCGGCTGATGGCCGGGCGTCGGTGGCTTTGGGTGGAAGGCAACCACGACCCCGGGCCGATCGACCTGCCGGGCAGCCATCTTGCGGTTGCGCGGCTAGGGCCGCTCACCTTCCGCCACATTGCCATGCCTGACGAAACTGGCGAGATTTCGGGCCATTACCACCCGAAGTTCACGCTCTCCGCGCGGGGGCACAGGGTCACGCGCCCCTGTTTCCTGATCGACTCGGCGCGGGTCATCCTGCCCGCCTATGGCACCTATACCGGCGGCCTGTCTTCGGCAGACCCCGCGCTGCTCAGCCTGATCGGCCGGGACGGGATCGCGGTGCTGACCGGCGCGCCTTCCGTCGCCGTGCCCCTGTCGCCCCAGCGCGCCACGACCGCATCCTGATAGCTCCGGCTTACCGGCACCTCGCGCCCGCCGGGCAGCACCAGGAACATCCGGCCCTGACGGCGCTCCAACTGACGGACGGCCGAATCGGCCACCCAGTGCGACCGGTGGACCTGCATTCCCGCCACGCCATCCAGTTCGGCAATCGCGTCCGCAAAGCGCATCAGGACGCTGGCCTGCCCCGCGACCGTCGTCACCACGATGTAGTGATCGCGCACCGAGACCGAGATCAGCGGGGCCCGCACCGCAACGGGCAACCGCGCGAAAAGCCGCGGCGGCGACGGGGGCAAGGGGATGTCGCGCGGCGGCGTCGCCTCTGGCGGAGGCAGTGGCGTGACGCGGATCAGCCGCCAGATCGCCGTTTCGGTGATCGACGCGAGGAACACGGCGATCCACAGCACGCCGCCCGAAACCGCCACGGCCAGCCCGCGGCGCTCCAGCGCGGCGGTCAGCAGATAGACGATCGGCGCATAGAGGCTGGCAAACACGGCCGAGGTGATGGCCGCGCGGGGCCAGACGCCAAGCCCGCCCAGGAAGGGCCGCATGAGGCGCCGACACAGCGCCCCAACCAGCGGCCCCCCGGCCAGAAGCACGGTCCAGTACCCCAGTCGCAGCGGCGCCGCCATTGTCGCAAATGTGCCAAGCGGGCCGGTGATGCCGACCAGGGCCGAGACGATCAACCACAGAGAGGTCGCGCGCGGCGAAAAGATCTTCCGCAGTCCTTTTTCAAGTTCCACAAACCGCACTGGCCATACTCTTACTCGCCGCAGGACATTGCCTGCAGATACCAACGCGGCCACGCGCGAACAAGCAGAAACTATACTTTAGGACAGGTGTCGATCAGGCCGTCAGGCCCTCTGGTTCGGGCAGTCCGTTCGCCCGGCAGCAGGCCGTCAGCGTGTTGGCCAGAAGGCAGGCAATCGTCATCGGCCCGACCCCGCCCGGAACCGGCGTAATGGCGCCCGCGACCGCCGCCGCCGAGACGAAATCGACATCGCCGACCAGCTTCGTCTTGCCGTCACGCTCGATCCGGTTGATGCCCACGTCGATCACCGTCGCCCCCGGCTTCACCCAATCGCCCTTCACCATCTCGGGGCGGCCGACTGCGGCCACCAGGATGTCGGCGGTACGGCAGACGGCGGGCAGGTCCTGCGTGCGTGAATGCGCGATCGTCACCGTGCAGCTGTCGCCCAGCAGCAGTTGCGCCATCGGTTTGCCCACGATGTTCGACCGCCCGACAACCACGGCGGTCTTGCCCGACAGGCTTCCCAGATGGTCGCGCAGCAGCATCAGGCAGCCCAGCGGGGTGCAGGGCACCATGGCCTTCTGTCCGGTTCCCAGCAGGCCGACGTTCGAAATGTGAAAGCCGTCGACATCCTTCGCCGGGTCGATCGTGTTGATGACCAGATCCGAATCCAGATGAGGAGGCAGCGGCAACTGCACGAGGATGCCGTGAACCTTCGGATCGGCATTCAACTGCTTCACCAGCGCGACAAGATCGGCTTCGGATGTCTCGGCTGGCAGCTTATGTTCGAAACTTGCCATGCCCGCTTCGAGCGTCTGCTTGCCTTTCGACCGCACATAGACCTGGCTCGCGGGGTCTTCGCCCACCAGAACCACCGCAAGGCCGGGCGTGACGCCGTGCCCGGCCTTCAGCCGCGCCACATGGTCGGCCACCTGGGCCCGCACCGTTTCGGCAAAGGCCTTTCCGTCGATGATCGTCGCGCTCATCCTTCCCCCCCCCTCATTCGGCAGCGGCCGCAAAGGCGCGCCGGTAATGGTCCATCTGCATCCGGGTGGCCAGCACCGCATTCTTCATCAGCACCGACACCGTGACCGGGCCGACCCCGCCCGGAACCGGCGTGATCCAGCCCGCCACCTCGGCGCAGCTTTCGAACTCTGCATCGCCGACAGTCCGCCCATCAACCCGGTTGATGCCGATGTCGATCAATGCCGCGCCGGGCTTCAGCATCTCGCCCGTCACCAGTCCGGGTTTGCCGACCGCCACGAACACCGCATCGGCCCGGCGCGAATGCATCGCCACCTGCCGCGTCAGGTGGTGGCACACGGTCACCGTGGCCCCCAGCCCCATCATCAGGAAGGCGATGGGCTTTCCGACGATCTCGGAATGCCCGATCACCGTCACGTCCAGCCCTTCCACCTTCAGCGGCAGGCTCTTAAGGATTTCCACCGCCGCCACCGCCGTGCAGGGGCCAAGCGCCAGATCGTTGTAGACGATGTTGCCGATCGAGGCGGGGTGCATCCCCTCCACGTCCTTCAGCGGGTGCACCGCCCGTTGCAGCGCCTTGACCGGGATATGCGGCGGCAGCGGACGCTGGATGATGATGCCGTTCACCCGCGGGTCGGCGTTCAACCCGGCCAGCACTCCGGTCAGTTGTTCCAGCGAGATCGCGGCCGGGTAGTTGCGCGCCTCGAACTCCACCCCGGCCGCCGCGGCCTGTCGGCTCTGGTTGCGAACGTAAAGCTCGGCTGCGGCCACATCGCCCACCGAAACCGAGACCAGCCGCGGGGCCCAGCCCACATCTGCCAGCGCGCGCGCCTCGGCGGCGGTCTGGGCCAGAAAGCGCCCGGCGATCGCCTTGCCGTCAATGATGGTCGCCGTCATGCCTGCCCGTCTCCTGCCGGGGAAGAAGCCCCCGAAACCGCTTTCGCGCGGAGGCGGGGCCGAAGGCCTGGCCCTTGCCCCTCGACTGCCGCGCGCATCCGCACCAGGAACACCCGCGCCCGGGCGGGCATCCCCGCGCCGGGTCTGACCCAGAAACGGCGGGGCCGCAACCCGTCGGCCGCGGCCCCCCGGACGATCAGAACAGGCCCTCGACAAAGCCCTGGTCGTTCAGGCGGATCACCTCGGCCGAGGGCACCTTGGGCAGGCCCGGCATGGTCATGATCTCACCGCAGATCACAACGATGAACCCGGCCCCGGCCGACAGCCGCACCTCGCGCACCGGCACGGTGTGGCCCGTGGGGGCGCCGCGCAGGTTCGGGTCGGTGGTAAAGCTGTACTGCGTCTTGGCCATGCAGATCGGCAGGTGGCCATAGCCCGCGGCCTCCCAGGCCTTGAGTTGGTCGCGGATCGACTTGTCGGCGATCACGGCATCGGCGTGGTAGATCCGCTTGGCGATGGTCTCGATCTTCTGGAACAGCGGCATCTCGTCAGGGTAAAGCGGCGAGAAGTTCGCGGTGCCGCCTTCGGCCAGCGCCACGACCTTGCGCGCCAGATCCTCGATCCCTTCCGATCCCTTGGCCCAGTGCTTGCACAGGATCGCTTCGGCGCCCTGCTGGGCAACGTAATCCTTCACCGCCTGGATCTCGGCATCCGTGTCGCTGTAGAAGTGGTTGATCGCCACCACGACCGGCACGCCAAAGCTCTTCACGTTGGCGATGTGGCGGCCAAGGTTGGGGCAGCCCTTCTTGATCGCCTCGACATTCTCGGCCCCCAGATCCGCCTTGGCCACGCCGCCGTTCATCTTCATCGCGCGGCAGGTGGCCACGATCACCGCGGCAGAGGGTTGCAGCCCCGCCTTGCGGCACTTGATGTCGAAGAACTTCTCGGCGCCCAGGTCGGCCCCGAAGCCCGCCTCGGTCACCACATATTCGCCCAGCCGCAGCGCGGTGTTGGTGGCGATGACAGAGTTGCAGCCATGCGCGATGTTCGCGAAGGGCCCGCCGTGCACGAAGGCGGGGTTGTTTTCCAGCGTCTGCACCAGGTTCGGCTGCATCGCGTCCTTCAGAAGCACGGTCATCGCGCCATCGGCCTTGATGTCGCGGCAATAGATCGGCGTCTTGTCGCGGGTATAGGCCACCACGATGTCGCCCAGCCGCTTTTGCAGATCTTCAAGGTCGTTCGAGAGGCACAGAATCGCCATGACCTCGGAGGCCACGGTGATGTCGAACCCGGTCTGGCGCGGGAAGCCGTTCGACACGCCGCCAAGGCTGACCACGATGTCGCGCAGCGCGCGGTCGTTCATGTCCATTACCCGGCGCCAGACCACCCGGCGTTCGTCGATGCCCAGTTCGTTGCCCCAGTAGATGTGGTTGTCGATCATCGCCGACAGCAGGTTGTGGGCCGAGGTGATCGCGTGGAAGTCGCCGGTGAAGTGGAGGTTCATCTCCTCCATCGGCACCACCTGGGCCATGCCGCCGCCCGCGGCCCCGCCCTTCATCCCGAAGTTCGGGCCAAGGCTGGCTTCGCGGATGCAGATGACCGCCTTCTTGCCGATCCGGTTCAGCCCGTCGCCCAGACCCACCGTCGTCGTCGTCTTGCCTTCGCCTGCGGGTGTCGGGTTGATCGCCGTCACCAGGATCAGCTTGCCCTTGGGCTTGTCGGCCAGCGACTTGATGAAATCCTGGCTGACCTTGGCCTTGTCATGGCCGTAAGGCAGCAGATGTTCCGTCGGGATGCCAAGCTTGGTGCCGATCTCCTGGATCGGTTTCTTCTTCGCTTCGCGGGCGATTTCGATATCGGTCTTCACGGCCATCTGTTGCCTCTCCCATTGGGCTGCAGGGTCAGCACCCCTTGCCCCGGTGATACCGGCTGGGATGGCGCGGGGAAGCGGCGATTCCGACCCGTTCCGCGCCAAATTCGCCAGCTACGGTTTCCGATGGGAAACCGGCGGCGCGGCTAGACGAAAAATGCCAGGGGTGAAATATTCATTCCGCCCGCCCCGCCCGCGCCACCGAAAGCGCGGCCCAGACCGGCTGATCGGGGATATGCAGCACCAGCCGGTCGCCGAGGCGCAGCATGCCTTCGCGCTCGACCCAGGCGGTGATGCCTCGCCGTCCGGCGGCCGCGGCCTTGAACGCCTTGCCAAAGCCGGGGCGGGCGGCCTCGATCACCCGGGCGGGCAGCGTGCAGGGGCGGTTTTCCATGTCGACCACCAGCGTCGCGCCATCGGGGCCCTGCAACCGGCTGGAGGGCGGAAGGTGGCTGAAATCCGGCACCCCCTCGACCACCATCGAGGCGCCAAGCCACGCGGGGTCCAGCGCATCGACCCCCATCTTCGCGGCGATGGCGGCCATGTCCTCGACCGACAGGATCGACAGTTGGCGCACGTTGCGGATCGGCGTGCCGCGCGGATGCTGGGCCGACACCCGGCTGCAGGCGGGGCGGGTCAGCCCGGCATGGGCCTCGCCCTCGGGTCCGGCAAAGGTCAGCCGCAACGCCTCGCAGGGGGCGGCGGCCAGGGCCGCATCCC
Source organism: Pseudomonadota bacterium (assembly GCA_021845805.1). Classification (GTDB taxonomy): domain Bacteria; phylum Pseudomonadota; class Alphaproteobacteria; order Rhodobacterales; family Rhodobacteraceae; genus Solirhodobacter. Next base: position 7,950 of record JAJZVD010000010.1, read on the forward strand.
GGTCGGCCACGCGGCCAAGCCAGGTGATCGTGGCGCCGAAGGCGGTCGGCATCAAGGCGGGCATCACGCAACCTCCACGGTGAAGAAGCAGCGGCGGAACGGGAACAGCGCGCCCCCGTCCGGCAACAGCGGATAGGCCACGGCCAGCGCCTCGTCATAGGCGGCGACAAAGGCCGCGTGTTCGGCAGGGCTCATCCTGCCGACGAAGGGCCGCATCGAGGTGGACTCGGTGAACCTGCGCACCGGGTGGCCATCGTCGGACGGGTCGAGCCGCTGGATGTATTCCGTTTCCCAGGCCGTCACCCGGCCCAGCGGCGACAGCATCCGCCAATAGGTCTCGGCGGGCTGCACCGGCGGCTGCCAGGCGGAAAAATCGAACCGGTCGGGAAAGAGCGAGGCCGCGATATCCCGCAGGAACCGGTGTGACGGGGCCGCGGTCTGCCGCGGCATCTGCACCGCCAGCGTACCGGTCGGCGCAAGGAAACCCACCAGCCGCGGCAGCAGGGTCGCATGATCGTCCAGCCAGTGCAGCGCCGCGTTGGAAAAGATCAGCGCAGGGGGCGCGGCAGGCTGCCAGACGGCGATATCGGACTGTTGCAGCCGGGCATAGGCGCCGGTTTCCGCGGCCTTGGCCAGCATCGCGGGCGAACTGTCCACGCCGACCACCGCGCGCTCCTCTGCCCGCCGGGCCAGCGCAGGCCCCACCGGGCCGTTGCCGCAGCCCAGGTCGATCACATCGCCCGCGGGCAGGTCGCCCACCTGCGCCAGCAGGTCGAGCGCCGGGCGCAGGCGCAGGTCGGCAAACCGCGCATAGCGTTCGGGGCTCCAGTCGGATGCGGCGGGCATGGCGGCTCCTGTCGTTGGGCGGGCCCAGTATCGCAGGGCGCGCGGCGGGGTCAACGCGGCCCGGCATGCAAAAGGCCCCGGAACCGGTCCGGGGCCCGTCTGCAACGCTCTTGCCGCGCTCAGGTCAGCGGCTCGGGTTCCATGCCGCCGTCGGTCGAGGTCGCCTTGGGCTTGGTCCGCGGGATCGAGGCGACGCTGGGGGTCAGCCCAGACGAGTTGCCCTGATCGTCGCCCCGCCCCAGCGGCTCGCCGCGGATCACCCGCAGGATCTCGGCCCCGGTCAGGGTCTCGTATTCCAGCAGGCCCTGCGCCAGACGGTGCAGATCCTCGCTCTTCTCGGTCAGGATGCGCTTCGCGGTCTCGTAGCCTTCGTCCACGATCTTGCGCACCTCTTCGTCGATCAGCTCCATCGTCTCGGGCGAATGCGCGCTGCCGCCGGAATAGCTGCCCAGATAGCTTTGCTGTTCGTTGGCATAGTCGATGTTGCCAAGCTGATCCGAAAAGCCGAACTGCGTCACCATCGCCCGGGCGATCCGGCTGACCTGCTGGATGTCCGAGGCCGCGCCGGATGTCACGTTCTCCTTGCCGAAGATCAGCTCTTCCGCCACCTTCCCGCCCATCGCCATGGCGATCTTGGACGTGTACTTGGTGTAGGTCACGGACAACTGGTCGCGCTCGGGCAGGCTCAGCACAAGGCCAAGCGCCCGGCCGCGCGGGATGATCGTGGCCTTGTGGATCGGGTCATGCTGCGGCACGTTCAGGCCGACGATCGCGTGCCCGGCCTCGTGATAGGCGGTCAGCTTCTTTTCGTCTTCCGTCATGACCATGCTGCGGCGCTCGGCGCCCATCATGACCTTGTCCTTGGCGGATTCGAAATCCTCCATCGTCACGAAGCGGCGGCCGACACGGGCGGCCATCAGCGCGGCCTCGTTCACGAGATTCGCAAGATCGGCACCCGAAAAGCCCGGGGTGCCGCGCGCGATGATGCGCAGATCGACATCGGGGCCCAGCGGCACCTTGCGGGCGTGGACCGACAGGATCTTTTCCCGCCCCTTGATGTCGGGGTTCGGCACCTGGATCTGGCGGTCGAAGCGGCCGGGGCGCAGCAGCGCGGGGTCCAGCACGTCGGGGCGGTTGGTGGCGGCGACGATGATGATGCCCTCGTTCGCCTCGAAGCCGTCCATCTCGACCAGAAGCTGGTTCAGCGTCTGTTCGCGTTCGTCATTGCCGCCGCCGTAGCCCACGCCACGGCTGCGCCCCACGGCGTCGATCTCGTCGATGAAGACGATGCAGGGGGCGTTCTTCTTGGCCTGTTCGAACATGTCGCGCACACGGCTTGCGCCCACACCCACGAACATTTCCACGAAATCGGAACCCGAGATGGTGAAGAACGGCACGCCCGCCTCGCCCGCGATGGCACGCGCGAGCAGCGTCTTGCCGGTGCCGGGCGGGCCGACCAGAAGCGCGCCTTTCGGGATCTTGCCGCCCAGGCGGCTGAACTTCTGCGGGTTGCGCAGGAATTCGACGATCTCTTCAAGCTCTTCCTTGGCTTCGTCGATGCCCGCCACGTCGTCGAAGGTCACGCGCCCCTGCTTCTCTGTCAGCAGTTTCGCCCGGCTCTTGCCAAAGCCCATGGCCCCGCCCTTGCCGCCGCCCTGCATCCTGTTCATGAAGAACAGCCAGATGCCGATCAGCACGATGAAGGGCAGCCAGACCCCCAGAAGCGACATGAAGCCCGATTGCTGCTGGGCCTTGGCATCCACGATGACGTTCTTGGCCAGCAACTTGTCGGTGACGTTCTCGCCCTCGGGCTTGATCGTCATGTATTGCTGTCCGTCCTTGCCGCGCACCAGGATGCGTTCGCCATCCAGCGTCACGCTCGCCACGTCGCCGTTGTCGAGCCGCTGGACGAAATCGGAATAGGCGACAGACCGTGTGGCCATTGTCGCTTCGCTGCCGCTGAACAGGTTGAAGAGCGCCAGGATCAGCAGAAACAGAACGACCCAGAATGCGATGTTTCGCGCGTTGCCCACAGGGGACCTCCTTCAGAGCGGCGCGCAGAGCCTGCACGACTGGCGCCACCAAATCCTTTGTCCCTTAAGATAGAGATTCATCGGGGGGGTTCAATGCGATAAAAGCGAAGCAAAATAGTCATCCGCCCCGCGCGCCAGTTCGGCCCGCCATCCGGCCGCCCGCCCGGCGAGCGGCGCGGCGACCAGATCGCCCCCCCGCCAGACCGCCGGACCGGCCAGAAGACTTGCCCGCGGCAGGCCCGTCTCGCGCCAGCCGGGGCAGGCGCGCAATCCCGCCTCGCCCAGCGCCGCGACCCGCAGCCCGGCCAGATCGGCGCCCTCGGGCGGGAAAACCCGCCAGCGGCGGTCCCAGATCGCCGCAATCGCGGCCTCCTGCCTCTTGACGGCCTGATATTCCCGCCCGATCCGCAGCCCGTCGCCGCGCGCCTCCACCTGGCAGCCGTGCAGCGTGACGCTGCCGCCGTGCTCGGCCACCTCCAGCGCCTGAACCAGCGTCGCATGGCGCGGGCGATATTCCGCCGAGGCCACCCAGGCCAGCGCATGTGACAGCAATCGGCGGCGGATTTCGCCGGGCAGCGCCGCCAGCCCCGGCCGCGCGATCCGCACGTCGCCCGCCTCGACCGAGGCAATCTGCCGCGCCGCCGCCAGCGCCGTCAGGTCCAGCGCCTCGCGCGCTTCGGCCAGCCGACGCGTGGTCTCGCGCAGCGCCTGGGCATCGAGGCCGAGCGGCTGCAACAGCCCCAACACCTGCCGTGCCTGCACGCGGGCGAAGCGCGGATTGGCGTTCGAGGGGTCGTCGACCCAGCCCAGCCGCCGCGCCGCCAGCCAGCGCCTCAGGTCATCGCGCGTCAGATCGAGCATCGGCCTGAGCCAGTCCACCCCCAGCGCGCGACGGCGCGGCGCCATGGCCGACAGCCCGTCCACCCCCGCCCCGCGCACCAGCCGCATCAGGAAGGTTTCGGCCTGGTCATCGGCGGTATGGCCCAGCGCCACCGCGCCCAGCCCGTTGGCCTGCGCCCAGTCCGCCAGCAACGCATAGCGCGCGCGCCGGGCCTGGTCCTGCAGGTTGCCGGTGCCGTCCCACCCGGTCAAGCGCCGGATGGCATGGGGCACGCCCAGCCCCTCGCAGACCTCGCCCACCATCGCCGCCTCGGCGCCGGCCGCGGGCCGCAGCCCGTGATCCACGGTCGCCGCGCGAAGGTCCACGCCGTGCCCGCGCGCCCAGTCGGACAGAAGGTGCAGCAGCGCCATGGAATCGCCGCCACCGGATACGGCAACGCCCAACCGGGCGGGCCGGTCGGGCGTCAGAAGCGCGGCAAGGGCGCCAGAGATATCCGGGGGTGCGGCGTCGGTCACTGGCAACCAAGACCCTGCATCGCGGCCTTGGCATCCACGACAGCGGCGGCGTTCGGATAGCGCACGCCCACCTGCCCCAGCGTGGTGCAGGCATCCTGGGTCTGGCCCAGCTTGCCAAGGCTGATGCCCAGTTCGGTCAGCGCATCGGGGGCGCGCGGCCCCTTTGGGTAGCTGGAGAAACTGTCCAGATAGGCCCGGGCCGCGTTCGCCACGTCACCCACCTTGGTCAGCGCCTGGCCACGGTAGAACAGGGCCTCTCCCGTCAGCGGGCCGCCGGTGTAGGTCTGGGCGAAGGTGGCGAAAAGGCTTGCCGCGTTGCGATAGTCGCCCCCGTCGAAGGCCTTCTTGGCGGTGTCGAAATCGGATTGTTCCGAAACGGCCAGTTCCGGCCCGCCGGACTGGCCGCCGGACTGGCCGCCGCCCGTGCCGTCGCCCGCAGCCGCCGCCCCGCCTGCCGCCGTCGCACCGCCAGCGGCAACCGCACCACCTGCCGCGGGGGCACCGCCACCTGCTGCGGCAGCGCCGCCGCCGGTCGGCGCCACGCCGCCCAGGGGCTTGGTCTTGGGCAGCTTGGTCGGGTCGCCGCCCTGTGCCTCGACCAGCCGGTATTCCAGATCCCCGATCCGGTTGGTACCGTCGGAGACCACCACGTTGATGCGGTTCTGCAGTTGTTCGGTCTGGTCGGTCAGGCTGCGCAGTTCCGCCTCGATCGCATCAAGGCGGTCCTGCACCGAATTGCCCGCCGCAGGCTGCGTCGAGGATGCGCCGGTGCTGGCCAGTTCCTGCTTGAGGCCCAGAACCTGGGCCTTCACCTTCTGAAGGTCGGCCTGGATGTCGGCAAGCGTCTGCTTCCTGGCGTCACCGGCCGCGGCGCCCGCAAGCGCCGCCGCCAGAACCAGCCCCGCCGCCGCAGCTGTCAGGAACCGGCGCATCCCCGCCTCCTCAGCTCTGGCCTTGCGACAGAACGGTCACGGCGCGGCGGTTCTGCGACCAGCAGCTTTCGTCGTCGCAGGTCGCGATCGGGCGTTCCTTGCCGTAGCTGATCGTCCGCATCCGGTTGGCCGCGACGCCATGGGCGCTCAGGAATTCCTGCACGGCCTGGGCCCGGCGGGCGCCCAGCGCGATGTTGTACTCGCGGGTGCCGCGCTCGTCCGAGTTGCCCTCGATCAGGATCGCGTATTCGCGGTTCTGGTTCAGCCACTGGGACTGGGTCAGCAGGATCTGCTGCGCTTCGGGCGTCAGGGTCGACTGGTCGACGAGGAAATGCACCGTGTTGCCGACAGCCTGATTGAAATAGGCGATCGAACGGGGGTTCGACGCATCGCCAAGGCCCGCGCTGGAAATCCCGCCGGCACCGTTCGCGCCGTTCGCGCCATAGCCGTCGGCGCCGCCGTGGCCATAGCGGTTGGGGTTGTTACAGGCCGCCAGGCCCAGCACCGCCACCAGAAGAAGCGCCTTGTTCAGGTGCATCATGACTTCATCCCTTTGTGTTCCGGACCCGTTCGGGTCACCATATCATGTTTCGGCGTCTGTGTAAGCGGGGGCAGCGGCCTTACGGCAGCAGCGGCCCCCAGGAAGCGTCGGATGCCCCGCCGTCAGTGGGCACCCGTTTCAGGTTCCGGCCGGAGATGTCGACCGTGTAAAGCTGCGGCAAGGTATCGCCGCCGGGGGCTTCGCGCGTGAACATGATCACCCGCCCATTCGGCGCCCAGGTCGGGCCCTCGTCAAGGAACGACGCGGTGAGCAGGCGCTCCTCGCTGCCGTCGGTCTTCATCACGCCGATGTAGAAGCGCCCGTCGTTCTGCTTGGTAAAGGCGATCAGGTCGCCGCGGGGCGACCAGACCGGGGTCGCATAACGGCCCGCCCCGAACGAGATCCGCTGCGCCTCGCCGCCCGAGGCGGGCATGACATAGATCTGCTGCTCGCCCGAGCGGTCGCTTTCGAACACGATCTTCGAGCCGTCGGGCGAGAAGCTGGGCGCCGTGTCGATGGACGGCGAGTTGGTCAGCCGGGTCGAGGTGCCGGTGGACAGGTCCATGACGTAAAGGTCGGTGTTGCCGCCGGTTTCCAGCGAATAGACCGCCCGGCTGCCATCCGGCGAGAAGCGCGGCGCGAAGGTCATGGTGCCCGAAGTGTCATCCAGCCTGCGGCTTTGCAGCGTGGCCAGATCCATCAGGTAGATGTGCGGGAAGCCCGAGACATAGCTGACGTAGATGATGCTGCGCCCGTCCTTCGAGAAGCGCGGCGCCAGCACGATCGACTTGTTGTCGGTCAGGTAGGTGTTGTTGGCCCCGTCATAGTCCATCATCCCGATGCGCATCTGGCGCTGCGCCTTGGGGCCGGTTTCCTGCACATAGACCACGCGGCTGTCGAAATAGCCGCCCTCACCGGTGATCCGGCTGTAGACGGCATCCGCCACCTTGTGCCCCATCCGCCGCCACGACGACAGCGGGCCTGCGAATTGCAGCCCCTCGCCCAGCGGCTGGCCCGAGAACACGTCGAACAGGCGGAACTTCACCACCACCTTGTCGCCCTGCACCGAAACCGCCCCGGTGATCAGCGCCTGCGCGTTGATCGCCTTCCAGTCGGCATACTGGATCGGAGCATCGAAGCTGGTGACCTTGCTGATGAAGGCCGATGCGGGGATCTGCCGGAACAGCCCGGTGCCCGACAGGTCGTCGGCGATCACCTGGGTGATGTCGGCGGCGGGCTTGGCCGCGGCGGCGTTGCCCGCGATGAAGCCAGGCAGCGCATAGGGCATCGGTTCGATCACCCCCTGGGTCAGTTCCAGCTTCAGCGGCGCGGCCTGCGCCTGGGGGGCAGACACGGCAACCGGTCCCGCGAGGGCCAGGGCCAGGGCGATGGCGAGGGGACGGGAGAATGTCATTTGAGCCTCATTCCGTCAGGGTTGAAGACCATTTGGATGTCCTTCCACTGCTCGTACTTGTCGGGCGGAAGGTTAAAGCCGTTCTGGCTGCCGCGCACGATGGCCCGGCGGGCATTTTCAAAGGCCACCTGGACCGCGGTGTCGCTGCCGCCGGACGAGGAGACCATCTTGATCGAGGGATAGATCACCGATCCGTCAGGGTTCAGCGAAAACTCCACCGTCACCGTCACATTGGCCGAGGCCGAGCCCGGGTCCACGATCCAGGTGCGTTGCAGCGCCGACAGAAGCCCGCTGGTGTCGCCCGAGGTCAGCGGCGGGCCGCTGGCGGCCTTGCCCTTGCCCTGGGCCGCGGTGCCGCCGCCGGTATCGCCCGCCGCGGCGGCGGCCAGCGCCGCGGCCATGCCGCCGGCCGTGCCCTCTTTCGAAGGCTTGGCGGGCTTGGCCGCATCTGCCTTCGCCGCATCCGTCTTAGCGGCGGGCTTGCCCTTGTCGCTGCTGGTGGCGCTGTCGGCGGCGGCCGCGGCCAGCGCGCCTGCCGTTGCGGTGCTGTCGGCGGCGGGCAAGGGCGGGCGCGGCTTCGGAACCGGGCTCGTCTTGGGCGCGGCCTGCGTCGCGCCGTTGTCGGCGGCGTCGGGGGCGCGGGTTTCCGGCGTGATCTGGGTGGCCGCTTCCTTCGGCGCGGTCGCCTCTTTCGGCGGCTGCGGCTTGGCGGGGGCGGCCTTGGCGTCCTTGCTGACCTCCTGCTGCACCTTGTCAGCCACCTTCGCGTCTGGCGCGGGGGTCGGCGCGGGCGTCGGCGCGACGCGCGGCGCGGGTTTCGGCGGCGGCGCGGGCGGCGTGGGTTCCGGGGCGGGCTCGACCGCCTTGGGCGGGGTCGGCGGCGGCGGCGGCGGAACCGGCTCGGGCTTCACCGGCGCGGGCACCTTCTTGGGCACGTCGGGCTTGGCATCGGGCTTCGGCTGCGGCGGTGTCGGCTTTGGCGCGGGTGCAGGCTTGGCCGGTGCAGGTTCAGGCTTCGGCGCGGGGGCGGGCGCGGTGTCCTGGGTGTCGGCCTTCGGCGCCGCCACATCGGTCTGCGGCATCGCGGGCGGGGCCGAAGCGGCCGCCGCCATCTGGTCCAGTTGCTTGCTGCTGAGCAGGGTCACGTCCGCCGTCTGGATCGGCGGCGCGTCATTGGGGCTTGTCAGCAGCCCCCCGAACAGGAGCCACAGGATCAGGCCCGCGTGCCCGATGCCGGAGATGACGGTACCTGTCCGCATCCTGGGGCCTGCCTAGCCGCCCGAGCCGTTGAGCTTCGGCCCGTCGGGATCGGTGACAAGACCGATGTCACGGAAGCCGCCCGCGTTCAGCGCACCCATCACCTGTGCCACCCTGGCATAGGGAATGGACCCATCGGCGCGCAGATAGACCTTCTTGTCGGTCCGCTCGGCGGCGACGGCCTGCAACTTGGGGATCAGGTCGTTGGGGTTGATCTCGGTCTTCTGGATCAGCACCTTGCCATCGGGGGCGAGCGTGATCGTCAGCGGCTCTTCCTTCTCGGTCGGAAGCGCGGTCGCCGCGGTCTTGGGAAGCTGGATCGGCACGCCCACCGTCATCAGCGGCGCGGCCACCATGAAGATGATCAGAAGCACCAGCATCACGTCCACGAAGGGCGTGATGTTGATCTCGGACATGGCCCGCGCCCGGCCCCGCCGACGCCCTCGGCGGCCCCCGCCGCCGCCTTTCTGAACGACCCCCGCCCCCATGACTCAGGCGTCCAGCTGGCGCGAAAGGATCGTGGCAAACTCGTCGGCGAAGGCTTCGTAGCCGCCGACCACACGGTCGCTGTCGGCCGACAGCTTGTTGTAGAAGATCACCGCCGGAATGGCCGCGATCAGGCCCAGCGCGGTGGCCAGAAGCGCCTCGGCGATACCGGGGGCCACCACGGCCAGGTTGGTGTTCTGGCTGATCGCGATTTCCTCGAACGAATGCTTGATGCCCCAGACCGTGCCGAACAGCCCGATGAACGGGGCGGTCGCCCCCACGGTGGCCAGGAACGACAGGCCGGAGTTCAGCTCTTCGGATTCCTTGGCGATCGCCACGTCCATGGACCGGTCGATCCGGGCCTGTGCCCCCGCGATCAGCCCGCCGTCCTGCCGGTGGCTGCGGCGCCATTCCAGCATCCCGGCCGCAAAGATCTTCTCGCTTGCGCCATCGGGCTGGCTGCCGATCTTCTCGAACAGCTCGTCAAGCGGCTCGCCCGACCAGAAGGCCCGGTCGAAGATGTCCGCCTCGGCCCGCGCGCGGCGGTACAGGATGTGTTTCTGGATGATGATCGCCCACGACCAGAAAGAGGCGATGATCAGCAGGATCATCACCGCCTTAGCCGCGATCGTGGCCCGCGCAAAGAGCGCGAGCATCGAAAAGTCGAGCGCTTGCGCGTTCGCAAGTGTCGTCGTGTCCATGATGCCTGCTCGTTCGTAATCGGCCGCTCTTACGGCGCCGTCGGTTACCACTGATTCTATCTGTGTTTTAGGGTAAAAGCCAACACATGCGTGTGACCCTGCCCTACCGCTGCTGCATGGCCGCCATGATCTGGCGAAGATTCGCCGGTAGCCTTGTCGCCCCCTGCGGCCCAAGGGCCACCAGCGTGACGGTGGCACGGAACAGGACCTGCGCGCCGCGCCGCACCTCCTGCGCCAGAACCAGCCGCGCGCCGCCGATCTCGACCAGATCGGTCGTGGCCTCCAGCAGGTCGTCGAACCGGGCGGGGGCCAGGTAATCCGCCTCGACCCGGCGGACGGCGAAAACGATCCCCTCGTCCTCTCGCAGCCGGGTCTGGTCTATCCCGAGGCTGCGCACCCACTCGCTGCGGGCGCGTTCGATGAACTTCAGGTAATTGGCGTAATAGACGATCCCGGCCAGGTCGGTGTCTTCGTAATAGACGCGCAGGGTGATGCTGTGGCTCATGGCGCCCTCCTCGGGTGGGCGCTGGTTACGGCGGATCGGCGCGGAAGGGAAGCGGCTGCGCTTGCGCCGGGGGACGCGGCATCCCACATGCCACTCGGTCCACTGACGGAGCCCCCGATGCGCCCCCTGATCGCCGCCGCCTGCCTTTCCGCCGCCTGCCTTGCACCGGCCCTGCCCGTGGCCGCCCATGCCGAAGAGGTCGGCCGGGTGGGGGTGGACATCGTTGGCAACGACATCGTCGTCGATGCCTTCGCCGATCCGCTGGTGCCCGGCGTCATCTGCCATGTCGCCTATTTCAAGCGCTGGCTCTATGACCGGCTGAGCCAGGGCAACTGGTTCGAGGACCCGTCCTATTCGGCGGTCGACTGTACCGCAAGCGGGCCGGTGACGGTCGGGGCCAACGTGCCTGACGGCAAGGGCGGGCAGGATGTCTTTGCCGAACGGCAGTCGCTGATCTGGAAGCGGCTGAAGGTCACCCGGATCGTGGATCGCAAGAACCACGCGCTGATCTATCTGGCCCACAGCACGCAGGTGACCCAAGGGTCCGGCAAGATGTCGATGTCGGTCATTCCGATCGCGAACTGACCGCGAGCCGCGCCGCCAGCCGCAGCGCGTGGCTTGCATCCCCGGCATTGGCGGGCATGACCGGATCATAGGCCGCGCGGATCACCTGCGCCACGTCCGGGCGCAGGATGATGTGGCCCCCGGCCTCGGCCAGAAGCGCACCATCGGCAAGGGCCGCATCCGACCACAGCAGGATCACCTGCGCCGCCTGCGCCAGCGCCACCACCTCGGCCGGGGTGGCAGACAGATGGTCGTCCATGCGCAGGAACACGAAGGCCGCCCGGATCGCCCCCGCGGCATCGAAGCGGAACAGGCGGTACTGGTTCGCCCCCGCCGTCTCCAGCCGCGCGACCAGCGGGTGCAGTTCGGGGATCAGACGGTCGAGGTTCGGCACCCCGGTCAGGTCTGACCAACTGCGGCAGAAGAAGACCATCAGGTTCGCGCCCAGCTCGGGGTCGGTTTCGGCCATCCGGTGCTCGGCCAGCGCCACCACCGCCTCCAGCGCGCCCTTGACGGTGGCCAGCGTGCGGTCCTCGACACCGAAGACCACCGGCACGATGGGCCGCCCCCAGCGCGCAAACAGATAGCTGCCGTCGGCCCGGGTAAAGAGCGCCTTCACCTGCTCTGGGGTCATCGCGGGGTCCTGCCGTGAGCTGTCACGCTGGCGCACCTAAAGCGCCATCCGCGCCGAAACAAGCCCCGACAGCGCCCCCCGCGCCCGCCCCGGTCAGTTCCCGAAGAGGTCGGTCTGCCCCGCCCCCTTCGGCGCCTCGAGCCCCAGATGGCGCCAGGCCTTCTGGGTCAGCATCCGCCCGCGCGGCGTGCGCTGGATCAGACCCTGTTGCAGCAGGAAGGGCTCGATCACCTCTTCGATGGCGTCGCGGCTTTCGCTGAGCGCCGCCGACAGCGTTTCCACGCCCACCGGCCCGCCGCCGTAGTTTTCCGCGATCAGGGAAAGGTAGCGCCGGTCGGCGCCGTCAAGGCCCAGATGATCCACCCCCAGCCGGGTCAACGAGCGGTCGGCGATGGCACGGGTCAGCCGCCCGTCGCCTTCCACCAGCGCAAAATCCACCACCCGGCGCAAGAGCCGCCCGGCGATGCGCGGCGTGCCACGGGCGCGGCGCGCGATCTCGCGGCAGCCGTCCGGTTCCGCCGGCACGTTCAGAAGCCGGGCGCCGCGCGTCACGATCTCGTTCAACTCCTCGTCGGTGTAGAAGTTCAGCCGCGTGGGAATGCCGAAACGGTCGCGCAGCGGCGTGGTCAGCAGGCCCAGCCGCGTGGTCGCGCCGACCAGGGTGAAGGGTTGCAGGTCGATGCGCACCGTGCGCGCGGCCGGCCCCTCGCCGATCACCAGATCCAGCGCGAAATCCTCCATCGCGGGGTAGAGCACCTCTTCCACCACCGGGGACAGGCGATGGATCTCGTCGATGAACAGAACGTCGCGCGGTTCCAGATTGGTCAGGATCGCCGCCAGATCGCCCGCCTTGGCCAGCACCGGCCCCGAGGTCATGCGGAAGCCCACGCCCAGTTCGCGCGCCATGATCTGCGCCAGCGTGGTCTTGCCCAGGCCGGGAGGGCCGTGGAACAGCGTGTGATCCATCGCCTCGCCGCGCATCCGGGCGCTGTCGATGAACACCCGCAGGTTGGCGCGGGCCTCGGCCTGGCCGATGAACTCCTCGAGCTTCTGGGGGCGCAGGGCGCGGTCGGAATCCTCGGGCAGAGGGTCGGGGCGCAGGGCGGGGTCGGGGGTCATGGCTTATCCCTTCGGCGCCAGCAGCTTCAGCGCGGCGCGGATCAGGGCGGCGGGCGCGGCCTCGGGCGCCTCGGCCGCGGCCTGGGCCACGGCCTGCGCGGCCTCGCCCTGTGCATAGCCCAGGTTGACAAGCGCCGACAGCGCATCGGCGGTGTGCCGGGCACGGTCCATCGCCGGTTCAATCGGGGCCGGTGCCGCCTTGCCCCGCCGCTTCGGCGCCAGCGCCGGCGCCTCGCCCGCGGGCAGGGTGGCGGGCGCGGTGGCCAGCGTGCCGCCCATCGCCATCACCCCCGGCGCCTTCGCCTTCAGTTCCAGAACCACGCGCTGCGCGATCTTCGGCCCCACACCCGGCGCGGCCTTGATCGCCGTCACGTCGCCCAGCGTGATCGCGCGGGCCACGCCTTCGGGCCCCAGCGTGCCGATGATGGCCAGCGCCGCCTTCACCCCCACGCCCTGCACGGTCATCAGCAGGCGGTGCCATTCCTTCTCGATCAGGGTGGCAAAGCCGATCAGTTGCAACAGGTCTTCGCGCACGATCAGTTCGGTGTAAAGCGCCACCGCCTCGCCCGGCGCGGGCATCTGCGCCAGCGTGCGGTCCGACACATGCACGACATAACCGACGCCGCGCACGTCGATCAGCACATGATCGCCGCCCTTGTGGTCCAGCACGCCCGCGATCCGGCCGATCATCGCGCAGCCGCCCGCGCCAGCGCCGCCTGCAGGCGGCCGGCCGACTGCATGTGATGGGCATGGCAGATCGCCACCGCCAGCGCATCGGCGGCGTCGGGGCCCGCGATCTCGACCCCCGGCAGGTGCAGCCGGACCATGTGGTCCACCTGAACCTTGGCGGCATGGCCCACGCCCACCACCGTCTTCTTCACCGCGTTGGGGGCATATTCGCCCACCTCAAGCCCCGCCTGCGCGGGCACCAGCAGCGCGATGCCGCGGGCCTGGCCCAGTTTCAGCGTGGCGACCCCGTCCTTGTTCACGAAGGTCAGTTCCACCGCGGCCGTGTCGGGCGAAAAGCGGCGCAGCACCTCGGTCAACTGGCCGTGCAGCGACAGCAGCCGCGGGGCAAGTTCGCCCGTCTCGGAATGGCAGATGCCGTTCGCGACATGCGTGAGTCGCGATCCCGCGACATCGATCACCCCCCAGCCGAGGTTCCGAAGCCCGGGGTCGATCCCCAATACCCGCATTCCGCCGCCTGCCCTGTTGCTTTTCTGCTGCACTAGCACGAAAAGCGAACATCCGCCAGCGGGAATGCCGCAGGGGGCGCCGACACCGGCCCCGGGACCCTTTGTCACAATCCGGCCACAATCGCCCCTTTGCAGGTGCAGAAAGCGGCTTCCGGCATCCAAAAGCGACACGCCGATCACGGTGTGGATATGTTCGTTTCACCCTTGTTTCATTGGCCGAAACCCATGCGCTGGAGGCATGCGGGCTATGCAGTCCGGCCCGCTTGCCTCCGCGATCTGCCGCGCCTAAGTGCGGCCGCATCGGACATCGCCTGAATATCAGGCACTTTGCAAAGGACAACCGCCATGGCCGCCCAAATGACGACCCGCCCGGCGCCCTTCGGCGCCATCGCGACCTACAAGGTCGTGACCTTCTTCTCGAACGTGTTCGCCGCCCTGTCGGCGTGGAATGATGCGCGGGTGACGCGCCATTCGCTCGGCAAGCTGTCGGACCGCGAACTGGACGACATCGGCCTGTGCCGGGGCGACATCGAGGTGATCGCGCAAGCGCGCGCCTGATCGCCTTCCTGAAGAAGACCGAGGGACAGGACCGCACCGGGCACAGCCCGGCTGCGGTCCTTCTGTTTCCGGGCGGCAGGCCAGGCCCCCGAAGACGCGAAAGGGTCGCGCCGGAGATCCGCCGCGACCCTTCTGCTGTGGAGCGATACCGGGATCAGCCGCGGAGCGCGGCGATCTTTCCGGCAAGGAATGTTGTGACGGGATCGGCCACCATGACCACGGCGCCCGCGCGGTCGAGGCTGTCGCCCTGCCGCAGCATGGACAGCCTGTCGGCATAGTCGTGCGGGCCGATGGCCGAGAGGATCATGACCTTCACCAGCGTCACGGCCGTGAACACCATGACAATCGCGCGCAGGACGGGCGCTACGTGGCTGCGCGACGGCGGGGGCTGGAAATAGGCACGGCCCAAGGTTCCCGCGGCTTCAAAGCCACCGCCCTCGCGATGCCGTTTCTGGATACGATAGATTCGTCCGTAGAAGTCACGCAGATTCGAATCGGCCATGACAAACCCCAGCAGCATGGCCCCCACCACAAGGTGTTTATCGGGTATAATTATGGCATAAATTGGGCGTGGGCCTTCAAATCAACACAAAGACGCGGCCGACTTGAGGCAATGCGTTCAGTTTTAAGGAGAATCCGGTCCAGGCGCGGGCACGAACATGCCCGCCATGCCGCGCGTCGACGGTCCCGCGGGGGCCAGACCGGGCACGACGCCGCCATCCTGCGGCTTGGGCGCCTGCAGAAATCTGCTCCCTGCGCGCGCGCCCGTCCGCGCGGGATGCGCCGGATGCACCATGACGGGGCTCGGGGGAACCTTCGCCGCGGCGGGCGGCACCAGGTGCATCGGGCTGGGCCCCGGATCGGCGCCACCGCCGAAATCCAGCGTGCTGATCGTGGGCTTCACCGGACTGTCGTTGGGCGAGGTTGCCGCCGCGGCCGCAACATTGCCCGCTGCGGCTTCCACCGCGCTGGCGCCGCCCACGGCGTGCTGCACCAGGCGCTGCAACACCATCGTCACGGGATCGGGCGTCATCATCCGGGCGGCCAACTGGTCCATCAGCGTGCCCTGCGCCAGCGCCGCGCGATGCCGTTCGTAATCGGCCGGACCGATGTCGACGATCAGCACCGCCTTCAACCCGATCACCGCACCCGCGGCCATTCCGGCCAGCTTCAGCCCCATCTCGGCCTTGCGCCAGGGGCGCGCGACGGTCTTCTGGGGCGCGGGCATGGCGGGACGTGCCGCCTGGATGCGGCGCAGCCGTTCAGCAAACTCGGAATCCACCGCCTGTGTCACGGTCCAGCTCCCTCGCCTTCAGGCGAACGCTGGCAGGATGACGGCCAATCGCGGCGAAAGCGTGAAGACTTAGCGGCCTTTCCGCAGCGTCAATGCGCACCATTCGCCCAGATCCTCGCGCGTTTCCACGCTGAACCCCTGGGCCAGGTAGGCCGCGATCACGTCTTCGGCCTGCGTCACCAAAAGCCCCGACAGGATCGCCCGGCCGCCCGGCGCGATGTGACGCGCCATGTCGGGCGCAAGCTGGATCAGCGGACCCATGAGGATATTGGCAAGGACCACGTCGAAGGGCGCCGCCGCCGCGATGCGCGGATGGTCGAACCCCGTGGCCTCGAGGCAGATCACCCGGCCGTTCAGCCCGTTGCCCGCCACATTCGCCTCGGCCACCGCGACCGCGACCGCGTCGATGTCCGAGGCGATCACCGGGTTCGGCCAGACAGAGGCCGCGGCCATCGCCAGCACCCCCGTGCCGCAGCCGATATCGGCCACGTTCTGCGCCACCAGCCCTGCATCGACCAGCCGGTCGAGCGCGCGCAGACACCCCAGCGTGGTGCCGTGGTGGCCGGTGCCGAAGGCCACCGTCGCCTCGATCAACAGCGAGACGCGGCCCGGCTGCACCTTGTCGGCGTCGTGACTGCCGTAGACGAAGAAGCGCCCCGCCTCCACCGGTGACAGTTCGCGCCGCACCTTGGCCACCCAATCGATCTCGGGCAGTTCCGACAGCGCGAAGGGGCGCGCCCCATGCACGGCCGCCAGCAGCGCCAGCGCCACCTCGTCGGGCGGGTCGGTGAAATAGGCGCCGACCTCCCACAGGCCCGAGCCGTCCTCGACCTCGAAGACGCCCACGCCCACGGGTTCGGGCTCCAGATCCTCGAGCGCCTCGGCCAGGGTTTCGGCGGCGTCCTGTCCGGTCAGCGTCGTCAGGGCGGAATAGGTGGGCATCTGGGCTCTCCCCTCTGGGTCGCCCTGCCCTACGGCGCCCCCGCGGCGCGGTCAAGCCAGCCCGTCACCCCCCGGGCCTGCACCGCGTCCTGGCCGCGCCGCCTGCGCGCGCAGAATTTTTTTGCGCCCCGCGGGATTATTCCTGCCGCCCCCGCGTCTATGCTTCATGGGCTGACGAGAGGCCCTGATCCAACGGAGGTTTCCATGAAGACCGCATCCTTCACCCTGACGCTGGCGCTTGTGCTCGGGCTGCCCGCCCTTGCCCTCGCCGATCCGGCGATGACGATGGACAGCGCCAAGGGCAAGATCTTCACCGATGCCAAGGGCATGTCGCTTTACACCTTCGACAACGACAAGGGCGGCAAATCGGCCTGCAACGGCCCCTGCGCCGCGAACTGGCCGCCGCTGATGGCCGGCGCCTCGGACAAGCCCTCGGGCGCGTGGACGATCATCACCCGCGACGATGGCGGCAAGCAGTGGGCCTATGACGGCAAGCCGGTCTACACCTTCAAGGCGGATGCCAAGCCGGGCGACGTGAACGGCGATGGCGTCAAGGGGATCTGGCACCTGGCCATGCCTGCGATGTAAGCTGACGGCATGGATATCCTGGACGAGATCGAGACGGCGATCCCGGCCCTTCGGCGCTATGCCCATGCGCTGGAGCGTGACCGTGACGCGGCCGATGATCTTGTCCAGGATACGCTGGAGCGCGCGCTGTCGCGGCGCGCGCAATGGCGCGGCGAAGGGTCGGTGCGGGCCTGGCTTTTCTGCATCCTGCAGAACCGCTACCGCGACACCCACCGCCGCCCCGGCCCCAGGTTGGTGGCGGTCGAGGATCTGGCGACAGAACCCGCCCGCCCCGGCGCGCAGGAAGGCCAGATGGCCCTGCGCGAGGTGCATGACGCCATGGGCCGCCTGCCCGCAGACCAGCGCGCCGCCCTGCTGCTGGTGGCGCTGGAGGGGCTGAGCTTTGACGAGGCAGCACGGGTTCTGGGCCTGCCGCGCGGCACGTTGATGTCGCGCCTGGCACGCGCGCGCGCCGCCTTGCGCGGCCTGACGGGCCGTGACGAACCACGGAAGGTGACGCGATGACGGCGGACGAGAACGCCATCCCCGAGAACAGTCTGCTGGCCTGGCACGAGGGCGCGCTGTCCCCGCCCGAGCGGCAGGCCCTGGCCGCGCGGCTGGCCGGGGATGCCGCCGCCCAGGCGACGCTGGCCGACTGGACCCGGCAGGACGCCGCGCTTCAGGCGCTGTACGGGCCGCGCGGCGATGAACCCGTGCCCGCCCGGCTGACGCGGATGGTCGACGCCGCCCGCGCCACGCCCGCCCGGCGCTGGCCTGCGGGCCGCGCGCTGGCGGCGGGGCTCGCGGCCTTTGCGATCGGGGGCGCGGCGGGCTGGCTGGGCCACGGGCTTGCCCGCCCGGGGGGGCCCGATCCTGTCACCGATGCGGCCCTTGCCTACCGCACCTATGTCGTCGAGGCCGTCCACCCGGTCGAGGTGCCCGCCAGCGACGCGGCGCATCTGACCACCTGGATCTCGAAACGGCTGGGCCACACGATCCACGCCCCCGACTTCGCCCGCGAAGGCTTCAGCCTGATGGGCGGGCGGGTGCTGCCCTCGGCCACCGGGGCGGCGGCGCTGTTCATGTATCAGGACGCGGCCGGGCAGCGGCTTGCGCTTTATGTTGCGCCATCGGGCAGCGACGAGACCGCTTTCCGCTTCTTCGACAAGGCGGGAACCGAGGGGTTCTGGTGGGTCGACCGCGACCTTTGCTATGCCATCGCCGGAACCCTGCCGCGCGACGTGCTGCGGCGCATCGCGACCTCGGCCTACGACCAGCTGCTTTAGAGAAAGCTTTGCGGGTCGATGTCGATCGACAGCCGCAGATCGGCGGGCAGCGGCAGTTGCGCGACCCAGCGGGCCAGCGCCGCCTGCAACGGCACGGCCTTGGCCGCCTTGACCAGAAGCCGCACCCGGTGCCGACCACGGATCCGCGCGATGGGGGCCGGGGCGGGGCCGAAGACCTGTGCGCCCACCGCCCGCAGCGGCGCGTCGCGGCGGGCGAGTTCGGCGCCGAAGTCGAACACCGCCTGCACGTCGGGCGCGCTCAGCACGATCCCCGCCATCCGGCCATAGGGGGGCATGCCCGCCACCCGGCGTTCCTCGGCCTCGGCGCGCCAGAAGCCTTCTTCGTCGCCCGACAGGATCGCGCGGATCACCGGGTGGTCCGGCTGGCAGGTCTGCAGCAGCGCCAGCCCCGGCCGGTCGGCCCGCCCCGCCCGCCCTGCCACCTGTCGCATCATCTGGAAGGTGCGTTCGGCCGCGCGCAGGTCGGAGCCTTGCAGGCCAAGGTCGGCGTCGATCACCCCCACCAGCGTCAGCAGGGGAAAGTTGTGCCCCTTGGCGACAAGCTGGGTGCCGATGATGATGTCGGCCCCGCCCGCGGCGATCAGCTCGATCTGCTCTTTCAGCGCGCGCGCCGTGCCGAACAGGTCCGAGGACAGCACCGCCACCCGCGCGCCCGGAAAGACAGCCGTCACCTCTTCGGCCAGCCGTTCCACCCCGGGGCCGACGGGGGCAAGCTTGCCCTCGACCTTGCAGGCCGGGCAGGCGGCGGGCATCGGCTTGGTCTCGCCGCACTGGTGGCAGACAAGCCGTTTCAGGAACCGGTGTTCCACCATCCGCGCATCGCAGTGGTCGCAGCCGATCTGGTGGCCGCAGGCGCGGCAGATGGTGACCGGCGCATAGCCCCGGCGGTTGAGGAACAGCAGCGCCTGTTCCCCCGCCTGCACCCGCGCCGCGACCGCCTGTTGCAGCGTGGGCGAGATCCAGCGGTTGGCCGCCAGGGTTTCCGCCCGCATGTCGATGGCGCGCATCTCGGGCAGGGTCGCCGCGCCGAAGCGGGCGGGCAGATCCAGCCGGGCGTATTTTCCGCTGTCGGCGTTCACCCAGCTTTCCAGCGAGGGCGTGGCCGAGGCCAGCACCACCTGCGCCCCCAGGATCGAGGCGCGCAGCACCGCCATGTCGCGCGCGTTGTAAAGCACCCCGTCTTCCTGCTTGTACGAGGTGTCATGTTCCTCATCCACCACGATCAGCCCCAGATCGCGGAACGGCAGGAACAGGGCCGAGCGCGCGCCCACCACAAGCTGCGCCCCCCCCTCGGCCACCATCCGCCAGACCCGGCGGCGTTCGGTGACGGTGATGCCCGAATGCCATTCGGCGGGCCGGGCGCCAAAGCGGTCTTCGACCCGGGCCAGAAAGCCCGCGGTCAGCGCGATCTCGGGCAGCAGGACCAGCGCCTGCCGCCCCTGCCGCAGGCATTCCGCGACCGCCTCCAGATAGACCTCGGTCTTGCCAGAGCCCGTCACCCCTTTCAGCAGCGTCGTGCCATAGGCCCCGCCCGCCACACCCTCGCGCAGCCGCGCGGCCGCCACGGACTGGTCGGGCGACAGCGTCGCGCCGGGCAGCCCGGGGTCAAGGCGCGGATAGGGCATGTCGCGGGGCGCCTCGTCCTCGGCCACCGCGCCCTGCGCCACCAGCCCCTTGACGACAGAGGTCGTCACCCCCGCAAGTTCCGCGAGTTCGCCCAGCGTGAAGGCCAGGCCGCCGTGATCGCGCAAGACCGCCAGCACCCGGCCGCGCGCATCGGTCATCCGGTCGGGGTCGCCCCCGCCCAGCCGGTAGATCCGGCGCATCGCCGGGCTTTCGCCCAGGCCCGGCGCGCGGGTGGCCAGCCGCAGCATCGCATGCATCGGCGTCAGCGTGTATTCGGCGGCGCGCGCCAGGAACAGCCGCATCTCCTCGCGCATCGGGGGGGCATCCAGCACGCGGGCCACGCTGCGCAGCTTGGCCGCGTCGAACCCGCCCTGCCCCGGCCCCCAGACGACCCCCAGAACCCGGCGGGGGCCAAGCGGCACCTCGACGAAGGCGCCCTCGGCGCAGCCGCCGGGGGGCGCTCGGTAGTCCAGCATCCGGTCAAGCGGTTGCGCAGTCAGCACCCCCACCCGCTCGCCGTCCTCGAACCATCCGTCTGTCATCAGCGTCCCTTTGGCCTTCCGGCGCCCCATAGGTTGCGGTAATACATCGCCGACCGAAGCCGCAACCGGAAGGGGACGCGCCCATGAAATTCTTTGTCGATACCGCCGATGTCGCCGCCATCGCCGAACTGAACGCGCTTGGCATGGTGGATGGCGTCACCACCAACCCGTCGCTGATCCTGAAATCCGGGCGCGACATCCTGGAAGTCACCAAGGAAATCTGCGGCATCGTCTCGGGGCCCGTCTCGGCCGAGGTCGTGTCGCTGAAGGCCGACGAGATGATCGCCGAGGGGCTGAAGCTGGCCAAGATCGCGCCGAACATCACCGTGAAGGTGCCGCTGACCTGGGACGGGCTGAAAGCCTGCAAGGTGCTGTCGGATGCGGGCCACATGGTCAACGTCACGCTCTGCTTCTCGGTCAATCAGGCGCTGCTGGCCGCGAAGGCCGGGGCCACGTTCATTTCGCCCTTCGTCGGGCGGCTTGATGACATCAACCTCGACGGGCTGGAACTGATCGCGGACATCCGCACCATCTACGACAACTATGACTTCAAGACGCAGATCCTTGCCGCCTCGATCCGCACGGTGAACCATGTGGCCGAATGCGCCCGGATCGGTGCCGATGTGATGACCGCACCGCCCGAGGTGATCCGCAAGCTGGCCAGCCACCCGCTGACCGACGCGGGGCTCGCGCAGTTCATGAAGGACTGGGAAAAGACCGGCCAGAAGATCCTGTGATGGAGATCCGGCGCGCAGGCAGCCGACCATCGCAAGCGGGGTCGGCCGATTACTTCACCGGCCGCGTGCGTCTGGACCCGGTGATCGAGGCGCCCGCGCCGGCCCGGCTGAGGGCGGCACTGGTCACCTTCGAGCCCGGCGCGCGGACCTTCTGGCACACGCATCCGCTGGGTCAGACCATCGTGATCCAGTCGGGCGTCTGCCTCTGCCAGCGCGAGGGCGGGCCGGTCGAACGGCTGACCCCCGGCGATGTCTGCTGGTTCGCCCCGGGCGAGCGCCACTGGCACGGCGCCGCCCCCGACTGCGGCATGAGCCATCTGGCCCTGCAGGAGGCCGAGGACGGCCGGGCCGTCACCTGGCTCGAGGCCGTGAGCGAGGCCGATTATCGCGGCTGAGCCCCACGCCGCCGCAAACGTCTGGCGCGACACTCGCGGTATCGTGTAGGATTGCCCAAAAGGGCGACGGGGCGGCCACGGCCGACCCCGCGGGGCAAGAGGCAGACATGGCAGACGCGGCGATGAACGAAGACGATTTGCGCGAGCGGATCATGGCGCAGCCCGAGCGGGTGCTCGAAGACCCCGAACTGATGCGCGCACTGATCGCCGCGAACGAACGCGCGCTGGGATCGAACGTGATCGACCTGCGCGGCATCGCGATGGAGCGGCTGGAGGCGCGGCTTGACCGGCTGGAGGATACCCACCGTTCGGTCATCGCCGCCGCCTATGAAAATCTGGCGGGAACCAACCAGATCCATCGCGCCGTGCTGAAGATGCTCGACCCGGTGAGCTTCGAGGAGTTTCTGAACAACCTTGGCACCGAGGTCGCGCAGGTGCTGCGGCTGGAATGCGTGCGGCTGGTGCTGGAAACCCAGGTGCATGACGAAGACCCCGCGCTGCGCCGGGTAGGCAACGTGCTTTGCGTGGCGGAACCGGGGTTCATCGAAAGCTACGTTCAGGCCGGCCGCCGCGGGCCCGCGCGCGCCGTGACGCTGCGCCAGGCGCAAGAGGGCTCGGCCGCGATCTATGGCGATGCCGCGGGCTGGGTCCGGTCAGAGGCGCTGATGCGGCTTGATTTCGGGCCGGGGCGGCTGCCGGGGCTGCTGGCCTTCGGCTCGGAAGACCCGCACCACTTCCGCCCCGCGCAGGGCACCGACCTGCTGGCCTTCTTTGCGGGCGTGTTCGAACGCGCGATGCGGCGCTGGCTGGCATGAGCCTGGCGCTGTCGGCGGCACAGCGCGACGCGCTGGAACGCTGGCTGACGCATCTTGGCGCGCTGGGGGGCCGGGCCGCCAACACGATCACCGCCTACCGGCGCGACGTGGCGGGGTTTCTCGACTTTCTCGCGCGGCATCACGGCGAACCGCTGGGCCTAGGCCCGCTGGCCGACCTGGGGCAAGCCGACCTGCGCGCCTGGATGGCGCATGAGCGCGGCCGCGGCGTATCGGCCCGGTCGCTGGCGCGCCAGCTTTCGGCGGTAAAGACCTTCCTGCGCTGGCTGTCGGACCGCGAAGGGACCGAGGCGACGGCGGTGCTGTCGGCCCGCGGCCCGAAGTACCGCCGCAAGCTGCCCCGCCCGCTGGCCGAGGATGCGGCCCGCGCCGTGCTGGACACAGTGGGCGAAGACGCGCGCGAAGACTGGATCGCGGCGCGCGACACGGCGGTGGTGACGCTGCTTTACGGCTGCGGGCTGCGGATTTCCGAGGCGCTGGGGCTGACGGCCGCCAGCCACCCGCTGCCCGAGGTGCTGCGCATCCGCGGCAAGGGCGGCAAGGAACGGGTGGTGCCGGTGCTGCCCGCCGCCCGGGCCGCGGTGGCCCGTTATGCCGCGCTCTGCCCGTTCGATCTGGCGGCGGGGGGCCCGCTCTTTCGCGGCGCGCGGGGCGGCCCGCTGTCGCCCCGACTGATTGCCCGGGCGATGGAACACACCCGCGCCCGGCTGGGCCTGCCCGCCACCGCCACGCCGCACGCGCTGCGCCATTCCTTCGCCACGCATCTGCTGGCAGCGGGCGGCGACCTGCGGGCGATCCAGGCGCTGCTGGGCCATGCCTCCTTGTCGACGACCCAGGCCTATACCGCCGTCGACGCCGCCCGGCTGATGGAGGTTTACGAGGCCGCCCATCCCAGGGCATGAGGGGCCTGCCGCCCCGCCTTGCTCAGCCGCATTTCGAATAGCCGCAGTTGGCGCAGGTCATGCAGCCTTCGACCATCCGCATCTCGTAGCTGCCGCAGCTGGAACAGGCCTTGCCACGCTGGCCGCCGACGGGGATGATTTCGGCCTGCGGGTCGGTCTTCAGCCCCATGCCCTCGCCAGAGATGAAGCCGATCTGCACCAGATGCCGCTCGATCACCCCGCCGATGGCCGCCAGGATCGAGGGGATGTAGCGCCCTTCCATCCAGGCGCCGCCGCGGGGGTCGAACACCGCCTTCAGCTCTTCCACCACAAAAGAGATGTCGCCGCCGCGGCGGAACACCGCCGAAATCATCCGGGTCAGCGCCACGGTCCAGGCGAAATGCTCCATGTTCTTGGAATTGATGAACACCTCGAACGGGCGGCGGCGGCCGGCCACCACGATGTCGTTGACCGTGATGTAGATCGCATGCTCGCTGTCGGGCCATTTCAGCTTGTAGGTGGCGCCTTCCAGCGCCGCCGGGCGGTCGAGCGGTTCGGACAGGTAGACCACCTCGCCCCCCGTGGCGGTCGCGGGCGTCTCGGCGGGGGTCGCCTCGCTTTTCTCCGACACGGCCAGGACAGAGCCCGTCACGTCATTCGGGCGGTAGGTGGTGCAGCCCTTGCAGCCCTGATCCCAGGCGGCCATGTAGACCTCCTTGAAGGCATCGAAGCTGATGTCCTCGGGGCAGTTGATGGTCTTTGAAATCGAGCTGTCGACCCATTTCTGCGCCGCGGCCTGCATCTTCACATGGTCAAGCGGCGGCAGTGTCTGGGCATCCACGAAATGCGCGGGCAGCGGGCGGTCGCCGAACTTCTGCCGCCACAGGGACACGGCGTAGTCGACCACCTCTTCCTCGGTGCGCGACCCGTCCTTTTGCAACACTTTGCGGGTATAGGCATAGGCGAAGACCGGCTCGATCCCGGAACTCACGTTCCCCGCGTAAAGGCTTATGGTGCCTGTCGGAGCGACCGAGGTCAGCAGCGCATTCCGGATCCCGTGGGTGGCGATGGCCGCGCGCACGTCCTTGTCCATTTGCAACATATTGCCCGAGGCAAGGTAGCCCTCGGCGTCGAACAGCGGGAAGGCCCCCTTTTCCTTCGCAAGCTCGACCGAGGCCAGGTAGGACGCCCGCGCGATGGCATGCATCCACGCGTCGGTCGCGGCCACGGCCTCGTCCGAGCCATAGCGCAGCCCCATCATCAAGAGGGCGTCGGCCAGGCCGGTCACGCCCAGGCCGATGCGGCGCTTCTGGCGGGCCTCCTCGGCCTGCTGGGGCAGCGGAAAGCGGCTGGCATCCACCACGTTGTCCATCATCCGCACCGCGGTGCGCACCAGCTCATCCAGCGCGGAAAGATCCATCGCGGCCGTGGGTTCGAAGGCGTCCTTCACCAGCCGCGCCAGGTTGATCGAGCCCAGCAGGCAGGCGCCATAGGGCGGCAGCGGCTGTTCCCCGCAGGGGTTCGTGGCGGCGATGGTTTCCACATAGCTCAGGTTGTTCATCGCGTTGATGCGGTCGATGAAGATCACGCCGGGCTCGGCGTAGTCATAGGTCGACCGCATGATCTTGTTCCACAGATCGCGCGCGGGCAGGGTCTTGTAGACCTTGCCGTCAAAGGCCAGTTCCCAGGACTCGTCCGCCTTCACCGCCGCCATGAAGGCATCGGTGACAAGCACCGACAGGTTGAACATGCGCAGGCGGGCGGGGTCGCGCTTGGCCTCGATGAAGGCTTCGATGTCGGGGTGGTCGCAGCGCATGGTGGCCATCATGGCGCCCCTGCGGCTGCCCGCCGACATGATGGTGCGGCACATCGCATCCCACACGTCCATGAACGACAGGGGGCCCGAGGCATCGGCCGCCACGCCATGCACCGCGGCGCCGCGGGGGCGGATGGTCGAGAAATCATAGCCGATTCCCCCGCCCTGCTGCATGGTCAGCGCGGCTTCCTTCAACTGGTCGAAGATCCCGCCCATGCTGTCGGGGATGGTGCCCATGACGAAGCAGTTGAACAGCGTGACGCTGCGCCCGGTGCCCGCGCCCGCGGTGATCCGGCCCGCGGGCAGGAAGCGGAAATCCTCCAGCGCGGCGTAGAACCTCGGCTCCCACATCGCGGGGTCCTGCTCGACCGCGGCCAGCGCCCGGGCGATGCGGCGCCAGCTGTCCTCCAGCGTGCCGTCGATGGGCGTGCCATCGGCCGCCTTCAGGCGGTACTTCATGTCCCAGATCTGCTCGGCGATGGGGGCGGCGAAGCGGCTCATGACTGGCATCCTTGCTGGCGGGAAGGGCCCTCCACCATACGCTGTCACCTTGCCCTCCGCAACGGCTAGCCTAGATTGAGCGACCTGTCACATGATCTAGGAAGGCGATTCCCGTGTCGGGCGCGACGGTCAACCTGTTGAAACTCTGCGTGGGCGCCGACCGGGTGGAAGACCTGATCGACTGGCAGGACGCGCGGCGCGCCCAGAACCCGCGCTGGGAGACCCAGCACATCACCCGGATGTGGCCCAAGCGCGAGGCCGAGGTGCTGAACGGCGGCAGCCTCTACTGGGTGTTCAAGGGGCTGGTTCTGGCCCGCCAGCGCATCCTGCGGCTGGACCAGCGCCCGGGCGACGACGGGGTGATGCGCTGCGCCATCGTGCTTGACCCCGAGGTGGTGCGCACCGAACCGCAGCCGCGCCGCCCGTTCCAGGGCTGGCGCTACCTGCCCCCCGACGAAGCCCCCCGCGACCTGCGCGCCAGCGGCCCGCGCGAAGAGGCGCTGCCGCCCGCACTGGCCGCGGCGCTGGCCGAAATCGGGCTGCGCTAGGTCAGGCGGCGTCCGTCGCGCGCGGCAGCCGCTCCAGCGCCTCGGGCAGCACGATGTCCAGCCGGGCGGCCAGCGCGGACAGCGTGGCAGCGGCGGTGCCGGTCCAGTCGGCCGCGCGGGCGGCGAACAGCGTCGCCTCGGACCGGTGGATCAGCCCGTCGGACAGGATCTTCAGGTGGTTCGCGCGCAGCGTCTCGCCGGACGAGGTGATGTCGGCGATCGCCTCGGCGGTCAGGTTCTTCACCGTGCCCTCGGTCGCGCCCTGGCTGTCGACAAGCTGGTAATCGGCCACGCCCTGCTCGCGCAGGAACTCGCGCACCAGCCGGTGATACTTGGTCGCGATCCGCAGCCGGTGGCCGTGGGCCGCGCGGAAGGCGGTGGCGGCGGCATCCAGATCGTCAAGCGTGTCCACATCCACCCAGAACGCCGGCACCGCGATGATCAGATCGGCAAAGCCGAAGCCCAGCGGCGCAAGGTCGGCCACCTGCTCTTCCCAGTCCGCCAGTTTCTCGCGCACCAGGTCAGAGCCGGTGACACCCAGATGGATGCGCCCGGCCGACAGTTCCTGCGGGATCTCGCCCGCCGACAGCAGCACCACCTGCACCCCGTCGGCGCCGTCCACCGTGGCGGAATACTCCCGCTCGGCCCCGTCGCGGCGCATCTCGACCCCGCGGGCCCCGAACCATTCGAAGGTCTTTTCCATCAGCCGCCCCTTGGACGGCACCCCGATCTTCAGCGTCATGCCCGGCCCTCCGTCAGGGCGGCGACAAGGCCGGGGCGGATCACGCCGCCGACCGCGGGGATCGACCGACCCTGCCCCAGCACCCGGGTCAGCGCGTCGTAGCGCCCGCCCGAGGCCACGGGGGGCAGGCCCGCCCGCCCCTCGGCATGGAAGGAAAAGACGAAGCCGTCATAGTATTCCATCGTGGTGCGGCCGTGGCTTGCCTCGAAATCCAGCGTCGCCACGTCGATCCCATGTGCCGACAGCGCCTCCAGACGCCGGGCAAAGCGATCCACCGTCGGCGCGATAGACGGCAGGTCCACCGCCACGTCGCGCAGATGGCCCAGCGCATTGGGCGCGCTGTCGCGCAGGTTCAGCAGGTCTTCCAGCAGGTCGACCTCGGCCGCCGAAAGCGGCAGGGTATCGGCATCCTGCAAGAGCGCGGTGGCGCGGGCGGCCACCTCGTCGGGCTCGCGCAGGCCGATGACCGGGCCGGCGGCGGCGATCAGGTCATCCACCGGCGTCACGGCCAGCGCCGACAGAAGCCGGGCGCGGGGCTCGGCCACGGGGGTGCGGCCGCCGAACCGGTCCAGCAGCGCACGGAACCGGCGGGGGCGCCAGACATGGCGCAGAAGGGCTGCCTTGCGCCGGTCCGACGTCGACAGGCCGCGGATCGCCGCCAGCAGGATTCCGATGTCGCCGGTGGCCGCGCGCAGCCGCAGGGGGGCCAGCACCTCGGCGAAGAGGGCAAAGACCTCGGCATCGGCCGCTTCGGGGTTTTCCCGGGCAAAGACCTCGTAGCCCACCTGAAGATACTCGCGGGCGCGGGGGCCACGGTGATCCTGGCGGCGGAAGACCTCGCCCATGTAGGTGTAGCGGGCGGGTTCGGCCCCGTGCGCCATGTGCATCTGCACCACCGGCACCGTGAAGTCGGGGCGCAACATCATCTCGCCTTCCAGCGGATCGGTGGTCACATAGGTACGGGCGCGGATGTCTTCGCCGTAAAGGTCCAGCAGCGTATCGGCGGGCAGCAGGATGTCGGCATCGACCGGCACCGCGCCTGCGGCCCGGAAGCGGGCAAAGAGGCGTTCGGCCTCGGCGCGGTCGGCGGCGCGCATCAGGGGCGCCCGAGGATGCGGCGCACGGCGGCCACCAGATCGGCGCGCGGCACCTCGGTCTGCGCGGGCTGGGCCTTCCACTCCTCGACACTGGCCGCGGCGGCGATCTTCGCGCCAAGGATCAGGTCCTTGACCTGCACCACGCCGCGCGCGGCCTCGTCTGCGCCCTGGATGATGGCCACGGGCGATTGCCGCTTGTCGGCGTATTTCAACTGGTTGCCGAAGTTCTTGGGGTTGCCCAGATACATTTCGGCGCGGATGCCCGCCGCGCGCAGGTCAGACACGATGGCCATGTAATCGGCCATCCGGTCGCGGTCCATCACCGTCACCACCACGGGGCCGGGCGTGGCCTCCTGCCCGATGCGGCCCTTGGCGCGCAGCGCGGCCAGCAGCCGGTCGACCCCGATCGACACGCCCGTGGCGGGCACCGCCTGCCCGGTGAAGCGTTTCACCAGATCGTCATAGCGCCCGCCCCCCGCGACCGAGCCGAAGGACCGCTTGCGGCCCTTTTCGTCAAGGATCTCGAAGGTCAGTTCGGCCTCGAACACCGGGCCGGTGTAGTAGCCAAGGCCGCGGACCACGCCGGGGTCAAGGTCGATCCGGTCGGGGCCGTAGCCCTGTGCGGTCAGAAGGGCCGCAATGGTCTCAAGTTCCTGCACGCCCTCGGCCCCGATGGCAGAGGTGCCGACCAGTTCGCGCAGGCGGGCAACCGTCGACGCCGCATCGGCGCGGCGGGCGGCCATGAACCCCATCACCACCTCGGCCTGCGCCTCGCTGAGCCCGGCCCCCTTGGTGAAATCGCCGCTTTCGTCCTTGCGCCCCGCCCCCAGCAGGGCGCGCACGCCGTCCGGCCCCAGCCGGTCGATCTTGTCGATGGCGCGCAGCACGATGCCGCGTTCATGGGCGAATTTGTCGGGGTCGGCGGGGTCGAGGACGCCCGCGACCTCCATCACCCCGTTCAGCACCTTGCGGTTGTTGACCTTCACCAGATAGTCGCCGCGCGGAATCCCCACAGTTTCCAGCGCGTCCGACAGCATCGCGCAGATCTCGGCATCCGCCGCCACAGAGGCGCTGCCCACGGTATCGGCGTCGCATTGGTAGAACTGGCGGAACCGGCCGGGCCCCGGCTTTTCGTTGCGCCAGACCGGGCCCATCGCATAGCGGCGGTAGGGGCTGGGCAGGTCGTTGCGGTATTGCGCGGCCACGCGCGCCAGCGGCGCGGTCAGGTCATAGCGCAGCGCCAGCCAATCCTGATCCTCGTCCTGCCAGGCGAACACGCCCTCGTTCGGGCGGTCGACATCGGGCAGGAACTTGCCCAGCGCCTCGACCGTTTCCACCGCGCTGGTTTCCAGCGGATCGAAACCGTAGCGATGGTAGACCTCGGCGATCTGCGCCAGCATCGCGGCGCGCTCGGTCACCTCGGCGCCGAAGTAGTCGCGAAAGCCCTTGGGCGTCTCGGCGCGGGGCCGGCGGGGGGATTTGTCCTGTGCCATCTGCCTTGCCTTACCTGGTCGGGGCTGCCTTAGCGGATGGGGGGCGCCGGGGCAAGGTGGCGGCGTTTGCACCGGGCGGCAGGCCGGCATAGGATGGCGGCATGACAGACCCGCTGACCCCCTTGCAGGAACAGATCGCCCACCTGACGCGCATGGTCGAAGACCTGTCTGAGGTCGTCGCCCGTCAGTCGCGCGAGATCGACATCATGGGCCGCCGCCTTGGCCTCTTGCTGCAACGCGAGGCCGAGCGCGAGGCCGAGGGCGCGGGCACCATTCCGCTGGCCGACCAGCGCCCGCCGCACTGGTAGGACCGCTACACCGGCAGGGCGGTGGTGGCCTTGATTTCCTTCAAAACAAAGCTGGACACCACGCCCTGCACATAGGGGCTGCGCAAGAGCGTCTGCGACATGAAGGTCTCATAGGCCTCGACATCGGCCACCCGCACCTTCAGCACATAATCCGACGTGCCCGAGACCGAGAGGCATTCGAGGATTTCCGGGTGCTGGCCGACCATCCGGGCAAAGCCCGCGACCGCCGCCTCGGAATGGTCGCGCAGCCGGATCGAGGCCAGCACGCAGAGTTTGGCGCCGACCTTGGCGGGGTCCAGCAGGGCCACCCGCGCGCGCAGGACCCCGGTCGCCTCGAACTCCTGCAGCTTGCGCCAGACGGTGCTTTGCGCCATGCCGCAGCGGGCGGCCAGATCGGCCAGCGACAGCGAGGCGTCGCGCTGGATTTCCCGCATAAGCTGGCGTTCCTGATCTGAAAATTCCACGATCCTGCCCTTTGGCGAAAATCCTTGCCAGATTGTGATCCGGCCGGGGCCGGAATGAAAGCCTTTTCCACCAGATCGCGCGCAGACTGGCGCGGCGCAGCAGGAGGAGACGCCATGACCGCCGAACGGCCCGCCTACCGGTCGAAAGAGCCCGACACCGCCGGGCAGTATGCCTACAGCGCCGAGGAAGACGCGGTCTGGGGCGAGCTGTTCTCGCGCCAGATGGCGTTTCTTGCGGGCCGCGCGGCGCCCGAATACCTGGCGGGCGTGGCCGCGCTGGGGCTGACCGCCGCCCATGTGCCGCAGGTGCGCGACATCGACGCGCGACTGGCGGCGCTGACCGGGGCGGGGGTGGAAGGGGTGCCCGCGATCATCCCGCCCGCGCGCTTCTTCGGCCTGCTGGCACAGCGGAAGTTCCCGGTGGCCACCTTCCTGCGCCGCCGCGAAGAGATCGGCTACATCGAAGAGCCCGACATCTTCCACGAGGTGTTCGGCCACTGCCCGCTGCTGACCAACCCCGATTATGCGGCCTTCATCGAACGCTTCGGCCAGCTTGGCGCCACGCTGGGCAAGCCCTACAGCTGGCGGCTGTTCCGGCTGTTCTGGTTCACGGTGGAATTCGGGATGCTGCGCACCGCGGACGGGCTGAAGCCCTTCGGCGCGGGCATCGTCTCGTCGCCCGCCGAGGCGGAACATGCGCTGGCGGGACGGGCCGAGATGCTGGACTTCGATCTGATGACGGTGCTGCGCACCCCCTACCGGATCGACATCCTGCAACCGGTCTATTTCGTGATCGACTCGTTCGCGCAACTGGCGCAGGCGATTTCGGGCGACGTGGCCGCGGCGATCGACGAGGCGAAGCGGCTGGGCGACCTGCCCGCGCGGTTCGAGGCGGCGGCCTGAGCGGCCGCCTAAAGATCCTCGACCATCACCACGCCCTGAAGCGATTTCAGCGCGCCCTTGATCTGCGGGTTCACCGGGAAATCTGCGCCCGCGGCGATGTCGATTTCGCGGCCCGTCTCGGGGTCGGCGATGCAGAAGGTGATCGGCCCGCGCGCCCGCACCCCGCCGCCCATCCGCTCGAACAGGGCCGCCACCGAGGCGACCGCCGCCGCCGCGCCGATGTGGATGCGCAGCCCCGAGGTGCCCGCATCGGCGGCGACGGAATCGATCGGCTGGGCCGCGCGCGCCAGCAGCTTCAGCGTATCGCCCTCGAGGTTGGCTTCCACGGTCAGCACCACGCTCTTGCCCGGCTCCAGATGGTCGCGCGCCTGTTCCAGCGTGTCAGAGAACACCGTGACCTCGTAAAGCCCGGTGGGGTCCGACAACTGGACAAAGGCAAAGCGGTTGCCCTTTGCCGACTTGCGTTCCTGCCGGGACGAGACCGAGCCCGCCAGCTTGGCCACCAGCGGCCCGCGTTCGGCGGCCTGCGTCACCTCGGCCAGCGTCTGCACGCCCTTGCGCTTCAGGGGCGCCATGTAATCGTCCAGCGGGTGGCCCGACAGGTAGAAGCCCACCGCCTGATGTTCCTGCGCCAGCCTTTCCACCGGCAGCCAGTCGTCGCAGTTGGGCAGGCGCGGCTCGGGCAGGTCGTCACCCGCCTCGCCGAACAGCGAGACCTGCGACGACCCCTTGGCCTCGTGGATCGCGGCGGAATAGGCCGACAGCGCGTCGAGGCTTTCGAACACCCGGCGGCGGTTGCCATCCAGCACGTCGAAGGCCCCGGCGCGGGCCAGCATTTCCAGCGGCCGCTTGCCGATCCGCTTCAGATCGCAGCGGCGGGCGAAATCGAAGAGCGTCACGAAGGGCTTGCCCCCCCGCGCCTCGACGATCAGCCGCATCGCGTCGACGCCCACGTTCTTCAGCGCGCCCAGCGCATAAAGCACCGCGCCGCCCTCGACCCCGAAGGTGGCAAGGCTGCGGTTGACGCAAGGCGCCACGGTGCGGATGCCCAGCCGGTCGACCTCGCGCTTGTAGATCGCCAGCTTGTCGGTCAGATGGATGTCGCAGTTCATCACCGCGGCCATGAATTCCACCGGGTGGTTCGCCTTCAGCCAGGCGGTCTGGTAGCTGACCACCGCATAGGCCGCGGCGTGCGACTTGTTGAAGCCGTAGTTGGCGAACTTCTCCAAGAGGTCGAAGACCTCGCCCGCCTTGGCAGCCGAGACGTTGTGGGTCTTGGCCGCGCCCTCGACGAACTTCGGGCGTTCCTTGGCCATCTCCTCGGCGATCTTCTTGCCCATCGCGCGGCGCAAGAGGTCGGCGCCGCCCAGCGAATAGCCCGCCATGACCTGCGCGATCTGCATCACCTGTTCCTGATAGACGATGATGCCCTGCGTTTCCTTCAGGATGTGGTCGATGGTGGGATGGATCGACTCGATCTCGCGCAGGCCGTTCTTCACCTCGCAATAGGTCGGGATGTTTTCCATCGGGCCGGGGCGGTAAAGCGCCACGAGGGCCACGATATCCTCGATGCAGGTGGGCTTCATCCGCCGCAGCGCATCCATCATGCCCGAGGATTCCACCTGGAACACCGCGACGGTCTTGGCCGCGGCGTAAAGGTCGTAGGTGGCCTTGTCGTCCAGCGGGATCGCGTTGATCTCGTCCACCGCGCCCTCGGGCGGGTCGTAAAGCCTGCGGCCATCGGCGGCGATGTGCAGGTGGCGGCCCTGTCCACGGATCAGGTCGACCGCATTCTGGATCACCGTCAGCGTCTTCAGCCCGAGGAAGTCGAACTTCACCAGCCCCGCGCTTTCCACCCATTTCATGTTGAACTGGGTGGCCGGCATGTCGGACCGCGGGTCCTGGTAAAGCGGCACCAACTCGTCCAGCGGGCGGTCGCCGATCACCACACCCGCGGCATGGGTCGAGGCGTTGCGCAACAGCCCCTCGATCTGCTGGGCGATGTCCAGAAGGCGGCCCACGACCTCCTCGGCCTTCGCGGCCTCGCGCAGGCGCGGCTCGTCAGCCATCGCCTTTTCGATGGAAACGGGTTTCACCCCCTCCAGCGGGATCATCTTCGACAGCCGGTCGACCTGGCCATAGGGCATCTGCAACACGCGCCCCACGTCGCGCACCGCGGCCTTCGATAGCAGCGCGCCGAAGGTGATGATCTGCCCCACGCGGTCGCGGCCGTACTTCTCCTGCACATAGCGGATCACCTCTTCGCGGCGGTCCATGCAGAAGTCGATGTCGAAGTCGGGCATGCTGACCCGTTCGGGGTTCAGGAAGCGTTCGAACAGCAGCGAATAGCGCAGGGGGTCAAGGTCGGTGATGGTCAGCGCATAGGCGACAAGGCTGCCCGCGCCCGAGCCCCGGCCCGGGCCCACCGGAATGCCATGCGCCTTGCCCCATTTGATGAAGTCGGCCACGATCAGGAAATAGCCGGGAAACTTCATCTGCTCGATGATGCCCAGCTCGAAGCGCAGCCGCTCCTCGTAGGCCTCGCGCGGGGCGGCGGGGGTGATGACCTTCAGCCGCGCATCCAGCCCCTCCCAGGCCTGGCGGCGCAGTTCCTCGACCTCGTCATCGGCGAACTTCGGCAGGATCGGCCCGCGTTTCTTCACCTTGAAGGCGCAGCGGCGGGCGATTTCCACCGTGTTCTCCAGCGCCTCGGGCAGGTCTGCAAACAGCGTGGCCATCTCGGCCTCGGTCTTGAAATAGTGCTGCGGCGTCAGGCGGCGGCGGGGCTCCTGCTGGTCGACATAGGCGCCCTCGGCGATGCACAGAAGCGCGTCATGGGCCTGGAACATGTCGCTTTTCGGGAAATAGACATCGTTCGTGGCCACCAGCGGCAGGCCCGTCTCGTAGGCCATCTCGACGAAGGCGGGTTCCGTCAGGCGTTCGGCCTGCGGCAGCCCGCCTTCGCCCGGGTGGCGCTGAAGCTCGACATAAAGGCGGCCCGGGAACATCCCCGCCAGCCGCGACAGAAGCGCCGCGGCCTTCGGCTGCTGGCCCGCCTGCAACAAGCGCCCCACCGGGCCATCCGCCCCGCCGGTCAGGCAGATCAGCCCCCCGGCATGGGCGGCGAGTTCGTCCAGCGTCACCTGCGGCAGTTGCCCGCCCTTGCCGATGTAGAGGCAGGTATTGAGCTTCATAAGGTTGTGATAGCCCGCCTCGGTCTGCGCCAGAAACACCAGCGGCGCGGGGTCGCGCGGCCGTTCGCCCGGCAGCGCAGGGTCATGCGCCAGCGACAGCTGGCAGCCCACGATCGGCTGTATGCCCGCACCCGCAGCCAGCGTCGAAAACTCCAGCGCGCAGAACATGTTGTTGGTGTCGGTGACGGCGACGGCCGGGGTTTCGGCCGTGGCGCAAAGCTTGATGAGCTTCTTCACCGGTACCGCGCCTTCCAGCAGCGAGTATTCGGTATGGACGCGCAGGTGAATGAATCGGACGGGGGTCGACATGGGGCGAAGGTAGCGGCCCCGGCGCGCAGGGGAAAGGGTCAGGGTTGGAAAGCCGCCGAGGCTTCGCTAGAACGGCGTCAGCCAGCAAGGATGCGCGATGAGTTCCGACCCCGACGAGATGCTGCCCGAAGGCCCCGAGACCGCTGAGGAACAGCGGGTGCAGACGGCCGGGGCGAACAAGAACCTGGCGCTGATCCTGGTCGGCGGCGCGGCGCTGATGCTGGCCGCGGCTTTCGGCGTGGCCCTTCTGGTGGTCTATGGCGGCTGAGGCCATCAGCCGTCGCGCCCTGCTGGCCGGGGGGGGGGCGCTCTTCGCGCTCGCCGCCTGTAAGCAGGAGGCGCCGTGGAACTCGGTCGCGGTCAAGGGCACCCTGCCCGATCTCGCCTTCGCCCTGACCCGGGCCGAAGACGGCCGGGCGGTCAGCGCGGACGACTATCGCGGCAAGGTGGTGATGCTGTTCTTCGGCTACACCCATTGCCCCGATGTCTGCCCGCTGACGATGGCCAACGTGGCCGACGTGCTGCACCGGCTGGGGTCCAAGGCCGACGCGGTGCGGGTGCTCTTCGTGACGGTGGACCCCACCCGCGACACCGCCCCGGTGCTGGCGGCCTATGCGGCCAGCTTCGATCCCCGCGTGGCCGGGCTGCGCGGCACCGACAACCAGCTTGCCGTGCTCGCGCGGCGCTTCCGTGTCACCTATTCGGTGCTGCCCGCGGACGGCAGCCGCCCCTATACGGTGGTGCACGGCCCCTCGATCTACGTCTTCGACCGCACGGGCGCCGCGCGGATCATGGTGCCGAAGTTCTACGACGCCACCGCCGACATCCCCGGCGTCACCGCCGACATGGCCCGGCTGGTGGACGAAGGCTAGCCCCGCCGCGCGGCGGCCCGGCGGCCCTTCGCCTCGTCCACCTTGCGCAGGTTGTTCAGCACCACCAGAAGGCCCAGCACGCTCATCATCGAGGGCGGAATCCAGATGATGATGCCGCCGATCTGCTGATCGGCCACCGCGCTGATCGAGGGGAAGTAGCGCCCGCAATAGGCGTAGTAGGGGAACAGGTCGCGCTCGGCAAAGGCGATCAGCGCGCCAAGCACCATCTCGGGGAACATCACGAAGACGGACAACCCCGCCCGCAGCCCGAAGCTGACGCCCGCCTGCGCCTTCGGCCTCGTGTCCAGCACCATGGCCCAGAACAGGATGCCATCCACCGCCATCGACCAGTTCATCACCTCGTAAAGCGGGCGGTTCAGCATGGTGGTGAAATGTACGGGGGGATAGAGCCAGAAATACAGCAGCCCCGAGAACAGCAGCGTGGCCGGGAACGGGTGCTGGATCACCCGGTAGGCCGCCCGGACCGGGCCAAGACCGATCAGCCAATGGAACCAGCCGGGCGCGCCGCGCAGGATCACCGGCCCCGCCATGCTCAGCCCGATCAGCACCGGGCCGGTGTGGTGCAGCACGAGGTGCTGCAACCGGTGCATGAAGAACATCCGCTGGGCGGGATATTCAAAGCCCGTCTGCACCACCGCATAGATCAGCCAGACCCCGGCCAGAAAGCTGACCTGCCGCCAGCGGGTCGGTCGCTCGGCCACCGGGGTGCGCATCAGCCCGCGCAGGAACCAGAAGGTCGAAAAGGTGGTGGCAAGATAGATCGTGATGCTGAAGTCGTAGGGCCCGATGACCGGCATGTCGGCCGGAAACCGCGCCGAGACAAGCCACAGAACGGCTCCGAAGCCAAGGATCGCCCCCTGCACCAAGAGCCCGGCAGGCAGGCCGCGCGGCGCGGCCTCGGCCCCCGCGCTCATGCCCGTTTTCCGCCTTGCCCGCGCCCGTGCAGCGGGCGGCGGAGATTGGTCGAATTCTTCGGCAAAACGAGAAGCTCCTTCCCCCGTCGGCAGAAAACTTGTGCTTGCCATCTCGCCCCCGGCCCGGCTTCATGCGACAAGACAACAAGGGCGCGCGACCCGCTTTACGCCGCATCGGGCGGGCGCGCAACGGCCTTGGACGAGGAGAAGGCGGCGGGTCGTCGACATGACAGAGATCGCGTTTCTGCTGAACGGAACGCCGGTCACCCTGAGCACGGTGCCGCCCACGCGGACGCTGCTCGACTGGCTGCGCGAAGAGCGGGGCCTGACAGGAACCAAGGAAGGCTGCAACGAGGGCGACTGCGGCGCCTGCACGGTGATGGTGACGGACGCCGACGGCAGCCGCGCGTTCAATGCCTGCCTGCTGTTCCTGCCGCAGCTGCACGGCAAGGCGGTGCGCACGGTCGAAGGCATCGCTGGCCCCGACGGCCGGTTGCACCCGGTACAGGCCGCGATGGTGGAACACCACGGCAGCCAGTGCGGCTTCTGCACCCCGGGCTTCATCGTCTCGATGGCGGTTGGTCACCTGAACGGGCGCACCGACCACGATGACGTGCTGGCCGGAAACCTCTGCCGCTGCACGGGCTACGCGCCGATCATCCGCGCGGCCGAAGCGGCCGCCGATGCGCCGGTGCCCGACTGGATGCACGCGGACCGCAGCGCCGTTGCTGCCTTCTCTTTGGCCCAAGTATCCCGGGGTTCGGGGCAGAGCCCCGAGGCTTTCCGCCCCGCGACCTCGGACGAGCTTGCCGACTGGTACCTGGCCCATCCCGATGCCACGCTGATCGCCGGGGCGACCGATGTCGGCCTCTGGGTCACCAAGCAGCTGCGCGATCTTGCGCCCGTGGCCTTCCTGAACGGCGTCGCCGATCTGCAGCACATCGAGCGGCGCGGCGAGATGCTGGCGATCGGCGCGGGCGTCACGATCGAGCGGCTGCGCGAGGAGATCGCGCCGCTGCATCCCGATTTCGCGGAACTGCTGCGGCGCTATGCCTCGGTGCCGGTGCGCAACGCCGCGACCATCGGCGGCAACATCGCCAACGGCTCGCCCATCGGCGACGGCCCACCCGCACTGATCGCGCTGGGCGCCACGCTGCACCTGCGGCGCGGCGACGACATCCGCAAGCTGCCGCTCGAGGATTTCTTCCTCGATTACCGCAAGCAGGACCGGCAGCCGGGCGAGTTCGTGCTGGGCGTCACCCTGCCCGCCTCGGCACCCGCGCTGCGCTGCTACAAGCTGTCGAAGCGGTTCGATCAGGACATCTCGGCGGTCTGCGGTTGTTTCAACATCGCGCTCGAAGGCGGCGTGGTGCGCGCCGCCCGGATCGCCTTCGGCGGGATGGCGGGCATCCCCAAGCGCGCCGCGGCGGTTGAAGCCGCGCTGACCGGCCAGCCCTGGACCGAGGCTGCCGTCAGGGCCGCCCTGCCTGCCTTCGCGGCCGATTTCACGCCGATGACCGACATGCGCGCCAGCGCCGCCTACCGGCTGGAGGCCGCGCGCAACATGCTCTTGCGCTACCACCACGACCTTGCCGGGGCCCCCGTGCGCCTGCTGGAGGTGCAGCCGTGAGCATCGCGAAACCCCTGCCGCATGACACCGCCGCCCTGCAGGTGACGGGCGAGGCGCGCTATGTCGATGACATCCCCACCCCCGCCGGAACGCTGCACCTGGCCTTCGGCCTGTCGACCGTGGCGCATGGCGAGATCCTGTCGATGGATCTTGCCGCCGTGCGCGCCGCGCCAGGCGTGGTCATGGTGCTGACGGCGGCCGATTTCGATACCGTCCCCGACTGCTCGCCCAGTGCCGCGGACGAACCGCTGCTGGCCACCGGCACGGTGCATTTCGTGGGGCAGCCCGTGTTCCTCGTGGTGGCCGAAAGCCATCTGGCCGCGCGCAAGGCGGCGCGGCTGGGCCGGATCGCCTATCGCGAACGGCCCGCGATCCTGACGGTGGAAGAGGCGCTGGCCGCCAACAGCCGGTTCGAGACCGGCCCCGTCGTCTGGACCCGCGGCGCGCCCGCCGCGGCCATCGCCGCCGCCCCGCAGGTGATCGAGGGCAGCTTCGCCCTTGGCGGGCAGGAACATTTCTACCTGGAAGGTCAGGTCTCGCTGGTCTTGCCGCAAGAAGGCGGCGACATGCAGGTGCATGCCTCGACCCAGCACCCGACCGAGATCCAGCACAAGGTCGCCCATGCCCTGCACCTGCCGATGTCGGCGGTGAAGGTCGAGGTGCGGCGGATGGGCGGGGGCTTTGGCGGCAAGGAAAGCCAGGGCAACTGGCTGGCCGTCGCCTGCGCCGTGGCCGCCGCGCGCACGGGGCGGCCCTGCAAGATGCGCTACGACCGTGACGATGACATGGTCATCACCGGCAAGCGCCACGACTTCCGCATGGATTACCGGGTGGGCGTGGATGCCGAAGGCCGCATTCTGGGCGCCGAGTTCCTGCAACTGTGCCGCTGCGGCTGGAGCCAGGATCTGAGCCTGGCCATCGCCGACCGGGCGATGCTGCATGCCGAGAACGCCTACCACCTGCCCAACGTGCGGATCGAAAGCCACCGGCTGAAGACCAATACGACCTCGGCCACCGCCTATCGCGGCTTTGGCGGGCCGCAGGGCGTGGTGACGATCGAACGGGTGATCGACGAGATCGCCTTCCGGCTGGGGCTGGACCCGCTGGCGGTGCGCAAGGCAAACTACTACGCGGACTGCCCGGCGGCCCTGCCGGGAACGCCTGCCACGACGAAGGGGGCGGCCCAGACCACACCCTATGGGCAGGAGATCGAGGATTTCATCCTGCATTCCCTGACGGCGCGGCTCGAGGCGTCGTCAGGCTATCAGGCGCGTCGCGCGGCGATTGCGGACTGGAACGCGGGCAGCCCGGTGCTGAAGCGCGGGATCGCGCTGACGCCGGTGAAGTTCGGCATCTCGTTCACGCTGACCTTCCTCAATCAGGCCGGCGCGCTGGTGCATGTCTATCAGGACGGCTCGATCCGCATGAACCACGGCGGCACCGAGATGGGGCAGGGCCTGTTCCGCAAGGTGGCGCAGGTGGCGGCGGCCTCGTTCGGGGTGGATGTCGGACAGGTCAAGATCACCGCCACCGACACGTCGAAGGTGCCCAACACCTCGGCCACCGCGGCGTCATCGGGTTCGGACCTGAACGGGATGGCGGTGAAGGCGGCCTGTGACACGATCCGCGGGCGGATGGCCGAGTTCCTGGCCGAACGGCATCAGGTGACCCCGGCCGAGGTGTTCTTCGACGAGGGCCGCGTGTTCGTGGGCGGGGCAGACTACAGCTTCGCCGAGGTGGCGACGATGTGCTACCAGAACCGCATCAGCCTGTCGGCGACCGGCTTCTACAAGACGCCGAAGATCGTCTGGGACCGCATCAAGGGTCAGGGGCGGCCGTTCTACTACTTCGCCTATGGCGCGGCGGTGACAGAGGTGGTGATCGACACCCTGACCGGCGAGAACCGCATCCTGCGTGCCGACATCCTGCACGACTGCGGGGCCAGCCTGAACCCCGCGCTCGACCGCGGGCAGATCGAGGGCGCCTATGTGCAGGGCGCGGGGTGGCTGACGACCGAGGAACTGGTCTGGGACGCGAAGGGGCGGCTGACGACCCACGCGCCCTCGACCTACAAGATCCCCGCCTGTTCCGATCGCCCGCGCATCTTCAACGTCGACCTGTGGGACGGGGGGAACGTCGAGGACACGATCTACCGTTCGAAAGCGGTGGGAGAGCCGCCCTTCATGCTGGGCATCTCGGCCTTCCTTGCGCTCAGCGATGCGGTGGCGGCCTGCGGCGACGGCACGGTCTATCCGGCGCTGGACGCGCCGGCCACGCCGGAACGGGTGCTGGCGGCGGTGCGGCGGGTCCGGGGCGATGTTTGATCTGGCCACCCTTCGCGCCGCCTGCGCGGCCCACGGGCGGGTCGCGCGGGTCGTGATCGCCGCGCATGACGGATCTTCCCCGCGCGAGACGGGGGCGGCGATGCTGGTCTGGGCCACGGGGCAGGCGGGCACCATCGGCGGCGGCGCGCTGGAATGGGAAGCGACGCTGCGCGCCCGGGCGGCGCTGGCGGGCGGCGCGGCGCGGATCGACCGGATAGCGCTGGGGCCGCAGCTTGGCCAGTGCTGCGGCGGGGCGGTGACGCTGCTGACCGAGGTGCATGACGCGGCCAGCGCCGCCGCGCTGGACGGGCCGGTGATCGCGCGCGCGGTGCCGGGCGGGGGCGACATGCCGCTCGCGGTCCGCCGCATCCTGACCCGGGCGCGGGCGGAAGGCACGTCGCCCCTGCCCCGTCTGGTGCAGGGCTGGATGGTAGAGCCGGTGGCGGCGCCTGCCCGCGCGCTCTGGCTCTGGGGGGCGGGGCATGTGGGGCGCGCCATCGTGGCGGTGCTGGCGCCCCTGCCCGACCTGGCGATCACCTGGGTCGATGCGGCGGCCGACCGTTTTCCGGCCGAGGTTCCGGCCGGCGTCACGGTGCTGCATGCGCCCAACCCGGCGGTGCTGGTCGATGCGGCCCCCGCGACGGCGGAACATCTGGTGCTGACCTACTCGCACGCGCTGGATCTGGAGCTGTGCCACCGGCTGTTGCAGCACGGCTTTGCTACGCTGGGGCTGATCGGGTCGGAGACGAAGCGCGCCCGCTTCCGCTCGCGTCTGGCCGCGCTGGGGCACGGGGCCGCGCAGATCGCCCGCATCCGCTGCCCGATCGGCGAGCGCGGGCTGGGCAAGCATCCGCAGGCCATCGCCATCGGGGTCGCGGCCGAGGTGCTGCGGGCAAATGCGGCGGGCTCGGCGGGCGCGGAACCCTCGGCGCTGGGGCTCTAGCCTCTGCGGCCGGCCCCCTGACCCCGCCCCGGTTTCCGGCGGTTATGGCCGCGGCAGCAGGAGGGACGGCGGATGGACTGGAACGGCTACCTTGACCGCGAGCAGGCCCGTTTCGTGGACGAGTTGATCGACTTCGTCCGCATCCCCTCGGTCTCGGCCAAGCCCGAGAACATCCCCGACGTGCGCCGCGCCGCCGACTGGGTGGCCGCGCGGCTGACGCGGGCGGGAGCAGAGCATGCCGAGGTGCTGCCGACCGCGGGCCATCCCGTTGTCTGCGCCGACTGGCTTCACGCCGGGGCGGACAAGCCCACGATCCTGATCTATGGCCATTTCGACGTGCAACCGGCCGAGCCGCTGGAGCTGTGGCGCACGCCCCCCTTCGCACCCGAGGTGCGCGATGGCTGCCTGTGGGGCCGCGGCGCCTCGGATGACAAGGGGGGGATGCTGATCCCGATCCTGGCGGTCGAGGCGATGCTGGCCGCCACGGGCCGCCTGCCGGTGAATGTGCGCTTCTTCTTCGAGGGGCAGGAAGAGATCGGCTCGCCCGACCTGCCGCCCTTCGTCGCCGCGCAGCGCGAGCGGCTGAAGG
Source organism: Pseudomonadota bacterium (assembly GCA_021845805.1). Taxonomy (GTDB): domain Bacteria; phylum Pseudomonadota; class Alphaproteobacteria; order Rhodobacterales; family Rhodobacteraceae; genus Solirhodobacter. Next base: position 49,884 of record JAJZVD010000010.1, read on the forward strand.
CCGACATGATCTTTTCCGCCGACGGCCTGCAATGGAGCCCCGAGCAGCCGCAGATCGTCGAGGGGCTGAAGGGCCTCGTGTCGCTGGAACTGGTGGTGAACGGGCCGCGCGGCGACCAGCATTCGGGGATGCAGGGTGGCGGGATCGCCAATCCGGCGATGGCGCTGGCGCAGCTTCTGGCGTCGATGAAATCGGCTGACGGCAAGATCACCGTCGCGGGGTTCTATGACGACGTGGTGGACCTGACGGTAGAGGACCGCGCGGCCATCGCCCGCATTCCCTATGACGAGGCCGACTATCTGGCCGAAAGCGGTGCCCACGCAACCTTCGGCGAGCCCGGCTACAGCACGCGCGAGCGGCTCTGGGCGCGGCCCACGCTGGACGTGAACGGGCTGACCAGCGGCTGGCAGGGTGCAGGCACCAAGACGGTGCTGCCCGCCGAGGCACGCGCCAAGATCACCTGCCGCCTGGTGGCGAACCAGTCGCCCGAGCGCATCTTCGACCTGATCGCCGCCCATGTGGCCGCGCATCTGCCCCAGGGCGTCACCGCGCGGGTCGAGCGGCTGCCGGGCCGCGCCGATCCGTTCCTGGTGCCCGCGGGCCACAATGCCAGCGCCGCCGCGGCGCAGGTGCTGGCCGAGGTCTATGGCCGCGCCCCCTACCGCACCCGCGTCGGCGGCTCGATCCCGGTGATGACGACGCTGCTTGGCGAACTCGGGGTGCATGCGGTGATGTTCGGCTTCAGCCACGGCGACGAAAACCTGCACGCGCCCGACGAATTCTTCCGGCTCGATGCGTTCCGACTGGGCCAGTCCGCCTATTGCCGCCTGCTGGAGCGGCTGGGGGCTGCCTGAGGGTCAGAAAATGTCGCAGTCTGCGCCTGCATTAGAACAAGGACATATTCAGTATATGTGATATATTCCCGACTCACGGCGACAGACGAACCCGCCGGTGGAGGAGAACATGGCACATATCGTCGTTCTGGGTGCGGGCCTCGGCGGTTCCATCATGGCCTACGAACTGAAGGACCAGATCCGCAAGGAAGACCGGATCACCGTTATCACCAAGGACCCGAAGTATCACTTCGTGCCGTCCAACCCCTGGGTGGCGGTGGGCTGGCGCAAGCGGGACGACGTGACAATCGATCTGGCGCAGACCATGCGGCGCAAGGGGATCGCGTTCAACCCGACCCCGGCGGCCAAGGTGATGCCAGAGGAAAACCGGATCGCGCTGACCGACGGCACCGTGGTCGATTACGATTACCTGGTGATCGCCACCGGCCCCGAGCTTGCCTTCGACGAGATCGAGGGGCTGGGGCCGCATGGCGGCTTCACCCAGTCGATCTGCCACGTCGATCACGCCGAACAGGCCCATGCGGCCTTCGAGGAGTTCTGCAAGAACCCCGGCCCGATCGTGGTGGGCGCGGTGCAGGGCGCAAGCTGCTATGGCCCGGCCTACGAATTCACCTTCATCCTGGAAACCGAACTGCGCCGCCGCAAGATCCGCGACAAGGTGCCGATGACCTTCGTCACCTCGGAACCCTATGTCGGGCACCTCGGGCTTGACGGCGTGGGCGACACCAAGGGGCTGCTGGAATCCGAGATGCGCGACAAGCATATCAAGTGGATGACCTCGACCCGGGTGAAGCGGGTCGAGCAGGGCAAGATGATCGTCGAGGAGATCGCCGACGACGGCAGCGTGAAGGCCGAAAAGGAACTGCCCTTCGGCTTCGCGATGATGCTGCCCGCCTTCCGCGGCATCGCCCCCCTGCGCGGGATCGAGGGGCTGTCGAACCCGCGCGGCTTCACCATCGTCGACAAGCACCAGCAGAACCCGAAGTACAAGAACATCTTTGCCGTGGGCGTCTGCATCGCCATCCCGCCGATGGGCCCGACCCCGGTGCCCTGCGGCGTGCCGAAGACGGGCTTCATGATCGAGTCGATGGTGACGGCGACCGCGCATAACATCGGCAACATCCTGCGCGGCACGGAACCCGACCAGATCGGCACCTGGAATGCGGTCTGCCTGGCCGATTTCGGCGACTCGGGCATCGCCTTCGTGGCGCAGCCGCAGTTGCCGCCGCGCAACGTGAACTGGTCGTCGTCGGGCCGGTGGGTGCACCTGGCCAAGATCGGGTTCGAGAAATACTTCATGCGCAAGGTGAAGAAGGGCACGTCCGAGCCGTTCTACGAGGCGGCGACGATGAAGATGCTGGGCATCGACAAGCTGAAGAAGGTCGAGCACGGCTGAGCCGCGGACGCGGCCGGGCGGCAGGCGCCTTCGGGCGCCGGCCCTGTCCTGGCGGGTCTTCGCGATGGTTCGGGGCAAAGGTGGCACCCCCTGCCTCTCTGCCCGGGCAGAGGGTGCCTAATACACTTGGCACAAATCACGACGTGAAACGAGGTCAAGCAATCGCCTCGATGAAGGCGCGCCGGGCCGCACGCCCCACATGACAGCATGCCGGAAACCGCCGCATCCGGCGACTTGTCCAAAGGTCAGTTTGCCCGAGTTTCAGCGGGAGAATGTGCCTTGCCCGTGGCCATTGTTACCTGGGGTAGAAACGATGCCGCGAACTCGCCCGAATCGACGGTGGCGGCGGCCCGCCTCCGCCGGGCCCGGCCGGTGATTTTCGGGACGCCCTGCTTGCCTTTTCCGCAGGCCCCCGCAAGGATCGGGCATGACACCGGATTTCCTGATCATCGGCGGCGGAATCGCCGGAATTGCCGCGGCCGAGGCGTTGTCGCGCCTGGGCGCGGTGACCCTGCTCGAGGCGGAACAGAGCCTTGCGCATCACGCCTCGTCGCGCTCGGCCGCGCTTTACGAGCCGTCCTACGGGCTGCCGCCGGTGGTGGCGCTGAGCCTGGCCAGCGGCCCCGCGCTGCGGGCGGCGGGCGTGCTCAGCCCGCGCGGGCTGATGATCCTGGCGCGCGCCGACCAGGCGGCCGAATTCGCCGCCGAAGCCGCCGCGATGGGGGTCGAGCCCATCTCGCTGGCCGAGGCGCTGGCCCGCGTGCCGATCCTGAACCCTGCCGCCGTGGGCCATGCGGCGCTGGCCGAACATGCCTGGGACATCGACACCGACCGGCTGATCCAGACCCTTGCGCGCGAGGCCCGCGGGCGTGGCGCGCAGATCGTGACCGGGGCGCCGGTGACGGCGATCCGCCGCGAACCGGGCGGCTGGCATGTGGTGACGCCCAAGGGCGACCACCGCGCGGCGCGGATCGTGAACGCGGCGGGCCCCTGGGCCGATGGGGTCGCCCGCATGGCCGGGGTGCGCCCCAAGGGCTTCACACCCTACCGCCGCTCGATGGCGCGCATTCCGGCACCGGGCGGGCAGGATGTCTCTGGCTGGCCGATGATCTTCGGCGCAGGCGAAAGCTGGTATGCCAAGCCCGACGCGGGTGCGCTGATCGTCTCGCCCGCCGAGGAACACTCGATGGAGCCGCATGACGCCTGGCCCGATGACATGGTGCTGGCCGAGGGGCTTGCCCGCTACGAGGAGATGGTGACCGAACCCGTCACCCGCCTGCTGGCAAGCTGGGCGGGCCTGCGCACCTTTGCCCCCGACCGGGTGCTGGTGCTTGGCCCCGACGCGGGCGACCCCACCTTCCTGTGGAGCGCCGGGCAAGGGGGCTACGGCTTCCAGACCTCGATCGCCGCGGCCGCGATGGTGGCGGCGCTGGCCGATGGAAAGCCGCCCGATCTGGACCCCGCGATGGTCGCCGCGCTGCGGGCCGACCGCTTCGCCTGAAATCATATTCATCGTAGTGAATGTAAATTGACCTGCATCAAGGCGGGGCGTCGCCTGCCGCCCCATCCTGCGCCATGCCCGGACAGGAGACCACGATGAGCTACAGGGACGAAATCCACGAGATGCGCGGCGAGCTGAAGGCGCTTTACAAGGCCATTCCCGGCGCGACCAGGGGGTTTGCGGAACTCTCGAAGGCCGCCGGGGAAGAGGGCGTGCTGGAACGCAAGCACCGCGAATATGTGGCCATCGGCATCGCCGTGGCCCAGCGCTGCCAGCCCTGCATCAACTTTCACGTCGAGGCGCTGATGAAGGCGGGCGGCACCCGGCAGGAACTGTCGGACGTGCTGGCCATGGCGTTGCAGATGGGCGGCGGGCCCGCGCTGATGTATGCCGGCCACGCGCTGGGCTGCTGGGATGAACTGGCCGCGGCGGTGCAGGGGGCGTAAGGACACGGCCCGCCCCTTCGCGGGCGGGCCGTCAGATGTCGGCGGGGACTGTGGCAGGCCGGTTGCAGCCGGCCCGCCGCGCCCGGCCTCAGCCGTCCTCGCGGATGCGGGCGTTCGTGGGGTCGAAGGGGCTGTCTTCGGTGACCACGGCATCCCATTCCTGCCGCAGCATCCGCACCTTCAGCTTCGTGCCCGGCGCGGCCAGATCGGGGCTGACATAGCCCATGCCGATCTGCTTACCGAAGGCCACCGACCAGCCGCCCGACGTCAGTCGGCCGACCTTCACGCCATCCTTCAGAAGCGCCTCCTTGCCCCAGGGATCGGTATCGCCCGGCCCGTCGATCAGCACCGTCACGCATTTGGCGCGGATGCCGGTTTCCAGCATCTTCGCCTTGCCGCGGAAGTCCTTGGACAGGTCGACAAAGCGGTCGAGCGCGGCTTCCAGCGGGGTCGCGTCGCGGCCAAGCTCGTTGCCGAAGGCGCGGTAGCTCTTTTCCTGCCGCAGCCAGTTCTGCGCCCGCGCCCCCACGGCCTTCAGCCCGTGCGCCGCGCCCACCGACCAGATCAGATCCCACAGGTAGCGGCCGAACTCGATCGGGTAGTGCAGTTCCCAGCCCAGTTCGCCCGTGTAGGCCACCCGGATCGCCCGCACCGGGCACATGCCCAGTTCGATGTCGCGATAGCTGAGCCAGGGGAAGCGCTTGTTGCCCAGCACGGTGGCGGGGTCGCGGTCCTTCACGATGTCCTTCAGGAGCGCGCGGGCGTTCGGCCCTGCCAGCGCATAGACGCCCCACTGGGTGGTGATGTCGTGGATGTCGATGTGCCCGCCGCCCTGCGCCATCCAGTCTTCGGCCGATTTCATCAGGAAATCCGCGTCATAGGCAGTCCAGGCGCCGGCCGAGATCAGGTAGTATTCGTTCTCTTTCAGCCGGACGATGGTGTATTCCGTGCGCGTGGTGCCGTGGTCGGTCAGCGCATAGGTCAGGTTGATCCGGCCGACGTTGGGCAGCTTGTTGCAGGTGAAATGGTCCAGGAAGGCCGTGGCGCCGGGCCCGCGCACCAGATGCTTGGTGAAGGCCGAGGCGTCGATGATCCCCACCGCGGAGCGGACGGCCTGCGCCTCGTCCACCGCGTATTGCCACCAGCCGCCGCGGCGGAAGCTGCGGGCCGCGTGGTCGAAATCGGCGGGCGCGTCCTTCGGGCCGTAGTAGTTCGGACGTTCCCAGCCGTTCACCTGGCCGAACTGCGCGCCCATCTCCTTCTGCCGGTCATAGGCGGGGGCGGTGCGCAGCGGGCGGCAGGCTTCACGCTCTTCATCCGGGTGGTGCAGGATGAAGACGTGGCTGTAGCATTCCTCGTTCTTGCGCGCGGCATAGTCGGTCGTCATCCAGTTGCCGTAGCGGCGCGGGTCGAGGCTGGCCATGTCGATCTCGGCCTCGCCCTGGGTCATCAGCTGGGCCAGGTAGTGGCCTGTGCCGCCCGCGGCGGTGATTCCGAAGCTGAAGCCCTCGGCGATCCACATGTTGCGCAGGCCGGGCACCGGGCCCACCAGCGGGTTGCCATCGGGCGTGTAGCAGATCGGGCCGTTGAAATCGTCCTTCAGCCCCACCTGCTCCGACGACGGGATGCGGTGGATCATGCTCATGTATTCCGCCTCGATCCGTTCCAGATCGAGCGGGAAGAGATCGGCCCGGAAGCTTTCGGGCACGTCATAAAGGAAGCGCGCGGGCGCCCCCTGTTCGTAGGGGCCCAGGATCCAGCCGCCGCGCTCTTCGCGCACATACCACTTGGCATCGGCATCGCGCAGCACCGGGTGCTGGGGGTTCGACTTGCGCCATTCGACCAGCATCGGATCGGGTTCCGTCACGATATACTGATGCTCGACCGGGATCGCGGGGATCTTCACGCCCAGCAGCCGCGCGGTGCGCTGCGCGTGGTTGCCGGTGGCGGTCACCACATGTTCGGCGTGAACCTCGACCTTTTCGTCGCCCGGCACCAGGTTGCCGCCCTGCTCGACCATCTTCGTCAGGCTGACGATCCATTCGCTGCCGGTCCAGCGGTAGGCGTCGACCTGCCAGCGGCGCTCGATCGTGACGCCAAGCTGGCGCGCGCCCTTGGCCATCGCCTGGGTCACGTCGGCGGGGTTGATGTAGCCATCCTGCGGATGGAACAGCGCGCCCTTCAGATCGTCCGTCCGCACCAGCGGCCAGCGGTCCTTGATCTCTTTCGGCGACAGGAACTCGTGATAGACCCCCGCGGTCTCGGCGACCGAGGAATAGAGCATGTACTCGTCCATCCGCGCGTCGGTCTGGGCCATCCGCAGGTTGCCCACGACATAGAAGCCCGGGTTCAGCCCCGTCTCGGCCTCGAGCCCCTTGTAGAAATCCACCGAGTACTTGTGGATGTGGGTGGTGGCGTAGCTCATGTTGAAAAGCGGCAAGAGCCCCGCGGCATGCCAGGTGGAGCCCGAGGTCAGCTCGTCGCGCTCGACAAGCATCGTATCCCACCCCGCCTTGGCAAGGTGGTAGGCGATCCCGGTGCCCACGGCACCGCCGCCGACGACTAGGGCTTTCACATGGGTCTTCATGGGGCGACTCCCTCAGGGGCAAGGCATTTGCGCCATATGTGCCGGAACCGCGTCCGCGCGGGACGGTAGGCCCGACCTTTGGCGGCGGAAAACGACATGCGGCCGGTCGCAGGCGGATCGCGGCAGAGGCGGGGGCTGTCTGCCCCCGCACCCCCGAGGATATTTGAGGACAGAAAATGGGGGCGCGGGCGGCAGGCGTCAGAGCATCGAGGGCAGAACCTGATCTGGCGGGCGGTGGCCGTCGGCGAAGGTCTTGATGTTGATGATCACCTTTTCGCCCATCTCGATCCGGCCTTCCAGCGTGGCCGAGCCCATGTGCGGCAGCAGGACGACGTTCGACAGTTCGCGCAGCCGCGGGTTGATCTCGTGGCCGTGTTCGAACACGTCAAGGCCCGCGCCCGCGATCTCGCCCGCGCGCAGGCCCCGGGTCAGCGCGTTCTCGTCGATCACCTCGCCGCGGCTGGTGTTCACGATCACCGCCGAGGGCTTCATCAGCTTCAGCCGCCGCGCGTTCATCAGGTGGAAGGTCGAGGGCGTGTGCGGGCAGTTGACCGAGATGATGTCCATCCGGCTGACCATCTGATCGAGGCTTTCCCACCAGGTCGCGTCAAGGTCCTGTTCCACCTCGGGGCGCAGGCGGCGGCGGTTGTTGTAGTGGATCTGCAACCCGAAGGCGCGCGCGCGGCGCGCCACCGCCTGCCCGATCCGGCCCATGCCCAGAATGCCAAGCCGCCGCCCGCCAAGCCGGCCGCCCAGATGCGCCATGGGGGCCCAGCCCTTCCACGCGCCCGCCTGCATCTCGGCCAGGCCTTCGGGGATCTTGCGGATCACGGCGAGGATCAGCGCCATCACCATGTCGGCGGTGTCCTCGGTCATCACGCCGGGCGTGTTCGACACAAGCACGCCGCGCTGGCGGGCCGAGGCCACGTCGATATGGTCTACCCCGGCGCCGTAATTGGCGATCAGCTTCAGCTTTTCGCCCGCCTGTGCCAGCATCGCCGCGTCGATCGTGTCGGTCACGCAGGGCACCAGCACATCGGCCCGGCGCATCGCCGCCACCAGTTCGTCGCGCGACATCTTGGTGTCGGGGTCGCGCAGCTCGACGTTGAAAAGCTCCTTCATCCGCGTCTCCACGGGCTCGGGCAACCGTCGCGTCACGACAACACTCAGGCGCTCTGCGGGCATCGGGCCTCTCCTTGCTGCTTTTCTTCCGGCGGTGCTGGTGGCAGAGTTACCCATAGTGCGGCGCCAGACAAGCGCCGCCGGGCAGACCCGCCGGAAGAGCGCCGCGCCAGACGGCCGCCCCCCGGCCAGAAGACAGGCGGAGACGCATGAAACGTCGGGAATTCGTGGCCCTCGCAGCGGGGCTGGGGGTGTCTTTCACCGGATTCAGCGCCGCCGCGGTCGAGGAAGGCCCCGTCACCCATCTGCCGATCCCGCGGTTCGTGTCGCTGAAGGGCACCGAGGGCTATGCCCGCCGCGGGCCCTCGCTGACCCAGCGGATCGACTGGGTCTTCACCCGCAACGGGATGCCGCTGAAGGTCACCGGCGAGTTCGATCACTGGCGGCGGGTCGAGGACAAGGACGGGCTGGGCGGCTGGATGTATTACACCCGCATTTCCGGCGCACGCACCGTGATCATCACCAAGGCCATGGCCGACCTGCGTTCGCTGCCCGACCCCGAGGCGCCGGTGACGGCGCGGGCCGAGTTGAACGTGATCGCGCGGCTGCTGTCGGCGCGCGAGACCTGGTGCCGGATCAGCGCGGGCGGGACCGGCGGCTGGATCCTGAAATCCGATGTCTGGGGTGTGGGCGCGGACGAGGTCGTGAGCTGAGCCGCCGCGTTGCGCCGCGCTGCCTGCGGCCCTAAAGGGAAAGAATGCCCCCCGGGCCCCCGAGTCGCCGCCAGCCAGAGTTGCCGATGCCCCTGTCGCCCGAAGCCCGTCTGGCCGCCTCGGCCGGAATAGCCTCTTCCACCGTGGCCGCGGTGCTGGTGGCGCTGAAGCTCTGGGCGCTGGGCGCGACCGGGGCGCTGTCGATCGCGGCCTCGCTGGCCGACAGCGGGGTGGACCTGATGGTGTCGCTGGCGGCGCTGCTGGCGATCCTCTATGCCGCGCGCCCCCCCGATGAAGACCATGCCTTCGGCCATACCTCGGCCGAGGATCTGGCGGCGCTGGGGCAGGCGCTGTTCGTGACCGTCACCGCCGTGGTGATCGGCTGGGCCGCCGCCCTGCGGCTGCTGGCGCCCGCCGCCACGCCGTTGCGGGACGAGGGCAGCGGGATCGTGGTGATGGTCGTCTCGACGCTGCTGACCGTCGCGCTGCTGGCCTGGCAGAACCGGGTGATCCGGCGCACCGGCAGCAAGGTGGTGGCGGCCGATGCGCTGCATTACGCGGGTGATCTGGTCTTCAACATCGGCGCCATCCTCTCGCTGGTCGCGTCGCGCTGGCTGGGGCTGATGCAGATCGACAGCGTGATGGCGCTGGTGGCGGCGCTGATCCTGATCGCGGGGGCGCTGCGGGTCGGCCGCAGCGCCTGGGATGCCCTGATGGACCGATCGGCCGATCCCGAGATTTCGGCGGGCATCGCCCGGATCGCCGCCACCTGGCCCGGCGTGCGCGGCTTTCACGACATCAAGACGCGGACGGCGGGCAGCCGGGTCTTCGTGCAGATCCACATCGAGCTGGACGGCAACCAGCCCCTGCGCGAGGCGCATGACATCGGCGCGGCGCTGCGCCGGGCGATCATCGCCGCCTATCCGCAGGCCGATGTGATCGTGCACAAGGACGTGGCCCGCGGGCCGGACTGAGGGGCCGCCGTGGGTCCTGTCAAGGCGCCCCTTATGCCGGTTCCAGCAGCCCCCGGCCCTTCAGAAGCGGCCCTACCCCCGGCATCCGGCCGCGGAAGGCGGTGTAAAGCGCATCCGCCTCTTGCGAGCCGCCCACCGAAAGGATGAAGCGCTCCAGCTTTTCCGCAACCGCCGGGTCGAAGGCATCGCCCGCTTCCTCGAAGGCGGCGAAGGCGTCGGCGTCCATCACCTCGGACCACATGTAGCTGTAATAGCCCGAGGAATAGCCATCGCCCGAGAAGACATGGGCGAAATGCGGCGTGGCGTGGCGCATGCGGATCGCCTTCGGCATGCCCAGCGATTCCAGCACCGCGTCCTGCATCGCCATCGGGTCGGCAGGCGGCGGGCCTTCGTGGAAGGCCAGGTCGACCAGCGCCGAGGCCACATATTCCACCGTGGCAAAGCCCTGGTCGTAGGTGCCCGCCGCCAGCAGGCGTTGCAGCATGGCCTCGGGCATCGGCTCGCCCGTCGTCACATGCCGGGCATGGGCGCGCAGCACGGCGGGCACCTCCAGCCAGTGTTCGTAAAGCTGACTGGGCAGTTCCACGAAATCCCGCGCGACCGAGGTGCCCGAGATGAAGCCGTAGGTGACATCCGACAGCATCTGGTGCAGCGCGTGGCCGAATTCGTGGAAGAGCGTGCGCGCGTCGTCATAGCTCAGAAGCGCGGGCTCGCCCGCCGGGGGCCTGGCGAAGTTGCAGACGTTGACCACCACGGGCCGCACCTCGCCGCCCAGTTTCCGCTGGCCGCGGACGGCCGAACACCAGGCGCCGGACCGCTTCGAGCCGCGGGCGAAGTAGTCGCCCAGGAATACCGCCATGTGGCGGCCCTTGCGCGTCACGTCCCAGCCCCGGACGTCAGGGTGGTAGAACGGCCCCGAAATCTCGCGGAATTCCAGCCCGAAGAGCCGCCCCGCCACGTCGAAGGCGGCGGCGATCATCGCGTCGAGCGACAGGTATGGCTTCAGCGCGGCCTCGTTCAGGTCATGTTCGGCCACCCGGCGCTGTTCGGAATAGTAGCGCCAGTCCCAGGGCTCCAGATCGCCGTTGACGCCATCGGAATGCATCATCGCCGTCAGCACCGCCGCATCGGCCTTGGCCTTGGCGCGGGCGGGCGCCCAGACCCGCATCAGAAGGTCGCGCACCGCGGCCGGGGTCTTGGCCATCTCGGGTTCCAGCTTGAAGGCGGCAAAGCTGGGGTAGCCCAGCAGCGCCGCCCGTTCCGCCCGAAGCGCAAGGATTTCGGCCGCCACCGCGCGGTTGTCATGCGCGTTGCCATTCGCCCCCCGCGCCACCCATGCGGCATAGGCCCGCTCGCGCAGCTTGCGCCGCGGCGAGAATTGCAGGAACGGCACGATCAGCGAGCGGCTCAGCGTCAGCGCATGGCCCGGCAGCCCGCGCTCTTCGGCGGCGGCCTTCGCGGCGGCCACCACGAAGGCGGGCAGCCCCTCCAGATCGGCCTCGGACAGCGGCATCACCCAGTCCCGCTCCTCGGCCAGGATGTTCTGCGAGAAGGTCGTGCCCAGCACCGCCAGTCGGCTTTTCACCGCCGTCAGCCGCTCGGCCTTTTCCCCCGTCAGTTCCGCCCCTGCCCGCACGAACATCCGGCGGTAGAGCGTGAGCACGCGCAACTGCTCGGCGCCCAGCCCCAGCCCGTCGCGCGCGTCCCAAAGCGCCTCGATCCGCGCGAACAGCGCCCGGTTCATCGTGACCTCGGAGGCGAAGGCCGACAGTTTCGGCGCCAGGTCACGCTGCAAGGCTTCGCGCGCGGGCGTGCTGTCGGCGCCGGCCAGGTTGAAGAACACGCCCCCCACACGGTCCAGCGTCTCTTCGGCCCGCTCCAGCGCCTCGATCGTGTTGGCAAAGGTCGGCGCGGCAGGGTCCGCGGCAATCGCGGCGATGTTGGCCCGCGCCTCGGCCAGCGCGGCATCGAATGCGGGGGCAAAATCCTCGTCGCGGATCGCGGCGAAGGGCGGCAGGGCGAAATCGCCGGTCCAGGCGGCCAGAAGCGGGTTGGTCATGGGGCGCACTCCTCTGCGCGGAACCTAGGCCACCCCGCGCCAGAGGGCCAGCCCTAGCCCAGCCGCGCCTTCACCATCGGGCCCACCGCGCCGAAATCCATCTGGCCGGTGTACTTGCCCTTCAGTTCGGCCATGACGCGGCCCATGTCCTTGACGCTGGCCGCGCCGGTGGCGGCGATGGCGGCGGCCACCGCGGCCTCGACCTCGGCAGGGGAAAGCTGGCGGGGCAGGAAATCCTCGATCACCGCGATCTCGGCGCGTTCCTTGGCGGCCAGATCGGCGCGCCCGCCCTCGTCATAGGCGCGCACGCTTTCCTGGCGCTGCTTCACCATCTTCGACAGCACGGCGATCATCTCGGGCTCGCCCATCTCGGCCGCTCCCTCGCCGCGGCGGGCGATGTCGGCATCCTTCAGCGCGGCATTCACCAGCCGCAGGGTCGAGACGCGCTCACCCGCGCGCGCCTTCATCGCCTCTTTCAGCGCCTCGCCGATCCGTTCCCGCAGGCCCATTCCGCCCCTCCCTTGCATCCGTTTCGCACCATACCCCGCCACCGGGGTCAAGACAACCGCCGGGAAAAACATCAACCCCTTGAATTACATGGGAAACCGGAACAGAATCTCGGGGTTGACCCGGCCCGCCCCGGCACATAGTTTGCCCGGCGGTCCAGCCGATGGAGTCGCCCATGCCCCCCAGCCCCAAACCGACCGCCTGCCTTGCCCTGGCAGACGGCACGATCTTTTACGGCAAGGGCTTCGGCGCCACCGGCGAGACGGTGGCCGAACTCTGCTTCAACACCGCGATGACCGGCTATCAGGAGATCATGACCGATCCGTCCTATGCCGGGCAGGTCGTGACCTTCACCTTCCCCCATGTCGGCAACGTCGGCGTGAACCTCGAGGATGACGAGGCGAACGAACCCGTCGCCGCCGGGATGGTGGTCAAATGGGACCCGACCGAACCCTCTAGCTGGCGCGCCACCGAAGAGCTGACGGGCTGGATGACCGCCAGGGGCCGGATCGGCATCGGCGGCATCGACACCCGCCGCCTGACCCGGGCGATCCGCCAGCAGGGCGCGCCGCATGTGGCGCTGGCCCATGACCCCTCGGGGAATTTCGACATCGGCGCGCTGGTGGCAAAGGCGCGGGCGTGGAAGGGGCTGGTGGGCCTTGACCTCGCCAAGGATGTGACCTGCGCGCAAAGCTACCGCTGGAACGAGATGCGCTGGGCCTGGCCCGAGGGCTACAAGACCCGCGAAGGCGCCGGGCTGCGCGTGGTGGCGGTGGATTACGGCGCGAAACGCAACATCCTGCGCTGCCTTGCCTCGGCGGGCTGCGAGGTGACGGTGCTGCCCGCGACGGCGACCGCCGAAGAGGTGCTGGCGCTGAACCCGGAAGGCGTGTTCCTGTCGAACGGGCCGGGCGACCCGGCCGCGACCGGCGCCTATGCGGTACCGATGATCCAGGGCATCCTGGCGCGCGACCTGCCGCTGTTCGGGATCTGCCTCGGCCACCAGATGCTGGCGCTGGCGCTGGGCGCGCGGACCGTGAAGATGAACCACGGCCACCACGGCGCCAACCATCCGGTGAAGGATCTGGAAACCGGCAAGGTGGAAATCACCTCGATGAACCACGGCTTCACGGTCGACAGCCAGACGCTGCCGAAGGGCGTGGTGGAAACCCATGTCAGCCTCTTCGACGGCTCGAACTGCGGGATCCGCATCGCCGACCGGCCGGTGTTCTCGGTGCAGTACCACCCCGAGGCCAGCCCCGGCCCGCAGGACAGCTACTACCTGTTCGAGCGGTTCGCCGAAGCCATGCGCGCCCGCCGCGCGGCCTGATCCGCCTGCGGGCGTGGCCGGATCGCGGCATCCGGGCCGGGGGCATCGCGGGCCTGGGCCCGCGCGTCGTTTAACCGCGGATTAATCCTCAGGGCGCTAGCTGTCAGCATTGCCAGCGCGACCGGGGGGATTCGCGATGAGAAACCAGCCGCTGCGGCGTGTCACGCCCTTGCCCGCGCCGCCGGGCCATCTGCCGCCGATCGATCTGCGCGCAACCCCGCCGGACCCGCGGCTGATCGACCGCCTGGGGCCGCTTCGCTGCGCCGAAACGGGGCTTTTGCCCTGGCGGCAGGCGGGCGGGGTGACGGTCATCGCCACCGCGCGGGCCGACATCTACCTGCGCCACGCCCCGACGCTCGAGGCGCTGTTCGGCCCCGTGGTCATGGCGCTGGCGCCCGAGGCCGCGATCCGCGCCGCACTGGTGGCCCGGCGCGGGGCGGCGCTGGCCGCGGTTGCCGAAACCCGGACCCCGGCCAGCCTCAGCTGCCGTCACTGGAAGGCCGAGGCCGGGGGGCGGCGGCTTCTGCTGCTGGCTTTTGTGCTGGCCGTGGTCTGGCTGGCACCGCAGCCGGTGGTCGCGGGGCTTCTGGCCTGGGCGCTGCTGACGCTGGCGCTGGGGACCGGGCTGAAGGCCGCGGTGGTGCTGGCCGCCCTGCGCCCCGCGCCGCCCGAGGGGCCGCCCCCTGCGATCGCGCGGCTGCCCTGCGTGTCGCTTCTGGTGCCGCTGCTGCACGAAACCGGGATCGCCGCGAAGCTGGTCGGGCGGCTGGCGCGGCTGGACTATCCGTCGGCGCTGCTCGACATCCTGCTGGTGGTGGAAGAGGACGACCGCACCACCGCCGACTTCCTGTCCGCCGCACGGCTGCCGCCGAACATGCGCATCGTCACCGTGCCGGCCGGGCCGCTGAAGACCAAGCCGCGGGCGCTGAACTTTGCCCTGCCCTTCTGCCGCGGCGAATTCATCGGCGTCTACGACGCCGAGGACGCCCCCGCCCCCGACCAGATCCGCCGGATCGTCGCCCGCTTCCATCAGCGGGGCGAGCGGGTGGCCTGCCTGCAGGGGCGGCTGGATTTCTACAATGCCCGCAGCAACGCGATGTCACGCTGCTTTGCGGTGGAATATGCCACCTGGTTCCGGCTGGTGCTGCCCGGCCTTGCCCGGCTGGGGCTGCCGATCCCGCTGGGGGGCACCACGCTGTTCTTCCGGCGCGCCGCGCTTGAGGCGGTGGGGGGATGGGACGCGCATAACGTGACCGAGGATGCCGATCTGGGCCTGCGGCTTGCCCGGCTTGGCTATCGGGCCGAGCTGATCGACACCGACACGCTGGAAGAGGCGACCTGCCACCCCCGCGGCTGGGTCCGGCAGCGCTCGCGCTGGATCAAGGGCTACATGGTCACCTGGATCGTGCACAGCCGCCGCCCGCTGCGGCTTTGGCGCGACCTTGGCACCTGGCGCACGGCGGGGGTGCAGGTGCTGTTCCTGGGCGCCATCTCGCAGGCGCTGCTGGCGCCGCTGCTGTGGTCGTGCTGGCTGATGACGCTGGGGGTGCCCGATCCGCTCGGGGGGCTGCCCGCGCCCCTGCAGCGGGCGGTCATGGTGATGTTCCTGCTGGCCGAGGCGGTGAACCTGGCGGCGGCCGTGATCGCCTGCCGCGCGCCGCAGCACCGGCACCTGCGCGCCTGGGTCCCGGCGCTGTGGCTATACTTCCCGCTGGCGAGCCTTGCCGCGCTGAAGGCGCTGTGGGAGGTGACGGGCCGCCCCTTCTACTGGGACAAGACCCCCCACGGGCTCTGCGATGACCTCAGCGGAGCCTGACCTCGCCCGCGTCGATCTTCAGCCGGGTCTCGAAGGCCTTCGAGATATGCGCCTTCAGCGCCCGGTAGGCCGCATCGCCATCATGCGCCGCGATGGCTGCGACGATGGCATCATGTTCGGCCAGCGCCACTTCCTCGCGACCCACCGCCGCGAAGGAGGTGGTGGCCAGAAGCGCCATCGACCGGTGCACAAGG
The DNA here is from genome assembly GCA_021845805.1 of Pseudomonadota bacterium. Lineage (GTDB taxonomy): Bacteria > Pseudomonadota > Alphaproteobacteria > Rhodobacterales > Rhodobacteraceae > Solirhodobacter. Next base: position 65,383 of record JAJZVD010000010.1, read on the forward strand.
TCAAGCTGCTGGACCAGAAAACGGTTGTGCGAGGCCAGGTGGATCTGATGATGGAAGCGCCGGTTGGCCCGGCTCAGCGCCTGCGGATCGCCCAACAGCGCCCGGTCTTCGCGCGCCATGTCCTGCAGAACGTGGATCTCCTCGTCGGTGGCGTGGCGGGCGGCCAGCCGCGCGGCCAGCCCCTCCAGTTCGGTGCGCACCGCGTAAAGCTCGGCCAGTTCGTTATGGTCGAGCGAGGCCACGATCAGGCTTCGGCCGTCGCGGGTCAGCATCGACTGGGTTTCCAGCCGCTGCAACGCCTCGCGCACCGGCGTGCGCGACACGCCGAACCGCTCGGCCAGTTCGGATTCCACCAGCCGGTCGCCGGGCCGGTAGACCCCCTCGTCGATCGCCTCGAGGATCAGCGTATAGGCGTCTTTCTGGGCAGGCTTCGTGTCTTTCATCACCGGGCTCCGTCGGGGTGGCGCAGGTTAGACACGGGCGGGGCGCGCGATCAAGCCCGCCGCCTTGCGGCGCAGCGCCCCGGGCGCTACCTTCGGTCGCATGACCGCGCCCGCCCCCCACCAGACCACCGATGTCGCCGCCGGATTTGCGCATGTCACCACCTGGGTCTTCGATCTGGACAACACGCTCTACCCGCCCTCGGCGCGGCTCTTCGACCTGATCGAGGTGCGGATGACCACCTGGGTCATGCGCGAATTGGGCGTGGAACGGGCCGAGGCCGACCGGCTGCGCCGCCACTACTGGCAAAGCTACGGCACCACGCTGGCCGGGCTGATGCGCGAGCACGGGATGGACCCGGGCCCCTACCTGACCGAGGTGCATGACATCCCGCTGGACCGGCTGACCCCCGACCCGGGGCTGGCCGCCGGGATCGCGGCGCTGCCCGGACGGCGGATCGTCTACACCAACGGCTCGGCGCCCTATGCCGAGCGGGTGCTGGCCGCGCGCGGGCTCGCGGGGCTCTTCGATGCGGTCTACGGGGTCGAACACGCAGGCTTCCGCCCCAAGCCCGAACGCGCCGCCTTCGAGACGGTCTTCGCCCGCGACGGCGTCGACACCGCGCGCGCCGCGATGTTCGAAGACGATGTGCGCAACCTTGCCGCCCCGCATGCGATGGGCATGCGCACCGTGCATGTGGCCCCCGCGCCAGAGCCCGCAGCCCATGTGCATCACCATACCGACGACCTCGCCGCCTTCCTTGCCCGGCTGACTGCGTAAGCTTGTCGCACTGCGGCAACCTGCACCGTAGGCAGCCCCCGCCGCGCGGTCTAAGACGCATCCAGCGAACAGGAGAGCGCCATGACCACTCAGACCCTCAGCCGGGGGCTTTTCGCCCTGCCGATCCTTGGCTGGATCGCCCATGACATCGCCCACAAGGGCGAAGAGAACATCTATTACGCGCTGGTCATCCTGCTGACGGTGCTGGCGCTGGCGGTCAAGACCTGGGGTCTGGTCGCGCTTGGCCTGACCGGGGTGGCGATGGTGCCGGTGATGATGGCCCTGCTGATCGCCATCACCCGGGGGTGACGCTTCGCCGCTGGCAGCCTGCCCGGCACCGCCCTATCCTCAGGCAGAACTGACGGAGGGCGTGATGCGCGACGAGACCGATATCCTGATTTCCGGCGGGGGCGTGGCGGGACTGACCGCCGCCGCCGCCTTCGGCAGCCTCGGCTACCGGGTGATCTGCGTGGACCCGGCGCCGCCCGTGACCAGCGATGCCGAGGATGGCGCCGATCTGCGCACCACCGCCTTCCTGCACCCCTCGATCCCGGTGCTGGAGGGCGCGGGGCTCTGGGCACGGCTGGCCCCGCATGCCGCGCCGTTGCAGGTGATGCGCATCGTCGATGCCGGGGGGCCGGTGCCCGAACCGCGCGTGGTGAAGGATTTCGACGCCGCCGACATCTCGGACAAGCCCTTTGGCTGGAACCTGCCCAACTGGCTGCTGCGGCGCGAGATGGTCGCGCGGCTGGCAGAGCTGCCGAACGTGCGGTTCCGCCCGGGGGTCGCCACCACCGCCGTCCTGACGCGCGAGGCCGAGGCGCTGGCCACCCTGTCCGACGGCCGCCGGGTGGCCGCACGGCTGCTGATCGCCGCCGATGGCCGCGGATCGGTGGTGCGCGAGGCGCTGGGCATCCCGGTACGGACGCTGCGCTACGGGCAGAAGGCGCTGGCCTTCGCCGTCAGCCACCCGATCCCGCATCAGAACGTCTCGACCGAGATCCACCGCACGGGCGGGCCCTTCACCCTGGTGCCGCTGCCCGACCGGGGCGGGCGGCCCTGCTCGGCCGTGGTCTGGATGGAACGCGGGCCCGAGGCGCTGCGGCTTGCCGCCCTGCCGGTGGCCGAGTTCGAGGCGGCGATGAGCGAGCGGTCCTGCCATCTCTTCGGCCCGCTGACGCTGCTGACCCGGCGCACCGTCTGGCCGATCATCAGCCAGATCGCGGCCCGCATGGCGGGCGAGCGCGCCGCCCTGATCGCCGAGGCCGCGCATGTGGTGCCGCCCATCGGCGCGCAGGGGCTGAACATGAGCCTGGCCGACCTGCATGTGCTGATGGACCTGGTGCAGGAAGCGCCCGAAAAGATGGGCGCGCGCGCGATGCTGGACGCCTATCACCGTCGCCGCCATGCCGAGGTGCTGGCCCGCGTGACAGGGATCGACGCGCTGAACCGGGCCTCGATGCTGGGCGCGCCCGCGCTGCGGGATGCCCGCGCGCAGGCGCTTAACGCGCTGTATTCGGTGGCGCCGGTGCGGCGCACGCTGATGAAGGCGGGGCTCGGGGTGCGTTAAAGCACCTCGTCGGCCACCGCCTTCAGCCGGGCCACCGCGCCCGGCACGTCGGCCAGCTTGTCCAGCCCGAAGAGGCCAAGCCGGAACGTGCGGAAACCCTCGCCCTCGTCGCATTGCAGGGGCACGCCCGCGGCGATCTGCATGCCGCGCGCAAGGAACGCCTTGCCGCTCTCCACCTCGGGGGTGTCCGTGTAGCTGACCACGACGCCCGGTGCCTGGAACCCTTCGGCCGCGACCGAGCGCAGCCCCTTGGCCGCCAGCATCGCCCGCACCGCGGTGCCAAGCTCCCACTGCGCGGCCTTCAGCCTGTCGAAGCCCACGGCGCGCGCCTCGGCCATCGCGTCGCACAGGCCCACCAGCGCATCGGTGGGCATCGTGGCGTGATAGGCATGGCCGCCCTTCTCGTAGGTTTCCATGATCGACAGCCATTTCTTGAGGTCCATCGCGAAGCTCGACGACGTGGTGCCATCAATCCGCGCGCGCGCCCGGTCGCTCAGCATCACCATCCCGGCCGAGGGCGAGGCGCTCCAGCCCTTCTGCGGGGCCGAGATCAGCACATCGACCCCCGTGGCGGCCATGTCGACCCAGATGCAGCCCGAGGCGATGCAGTCGAGCACGAAAAGCGCGCCCACGTCATGCGCGGCGGCCGCCACCTGGGCCAGATAGTCATCGGGCAGGATCAGCCCGGCCGAGGTTTCGACATGCGGGGCAAAGA
>JAJZVD010000073.1 GCA_021845805.1 Pseudomonadota bacterium
GTGAAGGCCGAGATCCCCAGCCAGCGCCCCTCGGGGATGACCGGCTTCGTCATGAACACCCGCCGCCCGATTTTCGCCGACTGGCGGGTGCGGCAGGCGATGATCGATGCGTTCAACTTCGAATTCATCAACCAGACCCTGAACGGCAGCCGCCTGCCGCGGATCGCCTCGTACTTCTCGAACTCGGAACTGGGGATGCAACCGGGTCCGGCCACCGGTCAGGTCCTGGCCGACCTTGCCCCCTACAAGGACAGTCTGCTGCCCGGCGCGATCGACGGTTATGCCCTGCCCGTGTCCGACGGGACCGAGGCGAACCGTGCCAACCTGCGCAAGGCGGTGCATCTGCTGGCCGAGGCGGGCTGGCAGGCGGGCGCCGACGGCGTGCTGCGCAACGCGGCGGGCGAGCCGTTCCGCTTCGACATCCTCTTGCCGCAGGGGTCGGGCGACATGCTGTCGGCCGCGCAGATCTACATCCAGGCGCTGACCCGGCTGGGGATCGCGGCGCAGGTGACGGTGGTGGATTCCGCGCAATACACGCTGCGCACCAACGCCTATGACTTCGCGATGACCAGCTACACCAAGTCGCTGTCGCTGTCGCCCGGCAACGAGCAGACGCTCTACTGGGGCGGGGCGGCGGGCCGGCAGCCGGGGTCGCGCAACCTGATGGGGGCGGACCAGCCCGCCATCGACGGGCTGATCGCGCAGATGCTGTCATCGACCAGCCACGCCGATTTCGTCTCGGCGGTGCAGGCGCTGGACCGGGTGCTGATGGCGGGGCGCTACGTCATTCCGGTGTGGTATCCGAAAGTCTCTTATCTCGCCCATATCAAGGCCTTGCATTACCCGTCGATCCTGCCGATCTATGGCGACTGGGATGGCTTCCTGCCGAACACCTGGTGGCGAAAGGAATAGACGGATGCGCGCATTTCTGGCCCTTGCGCTTGTGCTGGCACTGGGCGCCTGCAACACGGTGGCGGGCGTCGGGCAGGACATCACCGCCGGGGCCCACACGGTGGGCAACATGTTCTGAGGCGTCCGGCCGGCTCCGCGGCGGGCCCTGCGCTAGACCAGCGACGTGACCCAGAGGATCGTCGCATCCTCTTCCGAGGTCGACACGACGTTGTGGCCCATGGCCGCGTCGTAATAGGCGCTGTCGCCGCGGCGCATGTCCTGCGGCTCGTAGAATTCGGTGTAAAGCCGGATCGTGCCCGTCAGCACGAACAGGAATTCCTCGCCGTCATGGCGCACCCAGCCGTCGAATTCGTCGATGCTGCGCGCCCGGATGCGGGCGCGATAGGGCAGCATCTGCTTGCGCGTCAGCGCATGGGCCAGCAGTTCGTGTTCATAGGTCGCCGTCGCATGGCCCTGCCCCTCGCCCGCGCGGGTGAAGGCCATGCGGCCATTCACCTGGGTCTTTGACGGCGGGGTGAACAGCTGCGGGACCGAGATCGCCAGCCCCTGCGCCAGCTTCTTGAGCGCGTCATAGGTGGGCGACATCTGCCCGTTCTCGATCTTGGACAGGGTTGAACGCGCCAGCCCCGCCTGCACCGCCGCCTGTTCCAGCGTCCAGCCGCGGGCCTTGCGCAGCTCGCGCACCCGGTGGCCCAGGTCCAGCGGCACAGGCGTCACCTCGGCCCCGCTTTCGCGGGCGATGCGGATGATGGCGGCGGGGTCGGATTTGGTCATGCCGCAGGGCATAAGCCATCCCGCCCCCGCCTTGCAACAGCGACCGCGCGGCGCTAGCCAGGACCCATGCTTTCCCTTGTCGAAGACGGCGCGCCGCCGCCCTGCCCCGCCCCCTTCAACCTGGCCGAAGACGTTCTGGCCGCGGGCCTTGCCGCGCCGGACCGGATCGCCCTGCAGATCCTGCGCCCCGCCGGGGCCGAACGCTGGAGCCACGCGCGCCTGCGCGCTGCCGTGCTGGGCACCGGCGCGGGGCTTCTGGCACGCGGACTGGCGCCGGGCGATCGGGTGCTGATGCGGCTGGGAAACACCGCCGACTTCCCGGTGCTGTTCCTGGGCGCCATCGCCGCGGGCCTGGTGCCGGTGCCCACCTCGGCCCAGTTGACCGCACCCGAGGTGACAGCGCTGGCCGCCGCCCTTCGCCCCGCGCTGGTGGTCGCGGCCGAGGGCGTCGCCCGGCCCGCGGGCGACTGGCCGGTGGCGACCGAGGCCGAGCTGCGCGGCTGGCAGGCGCTCGCCCCCTGCGACATCGCGCGCGGCGCACCTGACCGGCTGGCCTACATGGTCTTCACCTCGGGCACCACCGGGCGGCCGCGGGCGGTGATGCATGCGCACCGGGCGATCCGCGCCCGCCGGATGATGTGGGACGGCTGGTACGGCCTGACCCCGGCCGACCGGGTTCTGCACGCGGGCGCCTTCAACTGGACCTACACGCTGGGCACCGGGCTGATGGACCCCTGGGCCGCGGGGGCGACCGCGCTGATCCCGGCGGCGGGGGTCACCCCCGAGGCGCTGCCGCTGCTGCTGAAGCGCTTCGACGCCACGATCTTTGCCGCCGCCCCCGGTGTCTATCGCCAGATGTTGCGCGGCGCGCTGCCGGGGCTGCCGAAGCTGCGCCACGGCTTGTCGGCGGGCGAGAAACTGCCCGAGGCGACACGGGCGGCCTGGATGCAGGCGACCGGTACACCGGTATACGAGGCATTCGGCATGTCCGAAATTTCCACCTTCCTGTCCGGCTCGCCGAGCCGCCCGGCGCCCGCGGGCACGCTGGGCTACCCGCAGGCGGGCCGCCGCGTGGCGATCGTGGACCCCGGGGGCCGCCCCGTGCCGCGCGGCACCCCCGGCACGATCGCCGTGGGGCGCGGCGATCCGGGCCTGTTCCTGGGCTATCTCGATGCGCCGGACGAGACCGCGGCGCGCCTTGCGGGCGACTGGTTCCTGACCGGCGACATGGGCGTGATGGCCGAGGATGGCGCCATCGCCTACCTGGGCCGCGGCGACGACATGATGAACGCCGGCGGCTACCGTGTCTCGCCGCTGGAAGTCGAGGCGGCGATGGCCGCCCATCCCGCCATCGAGGATTGCGCCGCGGTCGAGGTGCGGGTGAAGGCCGATGCCAGCGTGATCGCGCTGGCCTATGTCGGCGGCCCGGTTACCGCCGAGGAACTGGCTTCGTTTGCGGCCGGCAGCCTTGCGCGTTACAAGCAGCCCCGCCTCTGGTGCCGGGTGGATGCCTTGCCGCGCGGGGCGAACGGCAAACTGCTGCGGGCGGTCCTGCGGCGCGAGATCGAGGGACAACATGATCCAGCTTGATATCTTTTCCGACCCCGTCTGCCCCTGGTGCTACATCGGCAAGACCTATCTCGACCGCGCGCTGGAACGGGCGGCAGATCATCCGTTCGCGATCGAATGGCACCCGTTCCAGCTCAATCCCGACATGGCGCCGGGCGGGGTGGACCGGCTGGACTATCTGGGCGCGCGCTTCGGCGGGCGCGACAAGGCGGTGGCCATGTCGCAGCGGATCGAGCTTGCGGCGCGCGAGGCGGGGATCGAGATCGACTTCGACCGCATCCCGCGCATCCCGAACACGCTTGACGCGCACCGGCTGATCCACTGGGCGGGGCTGGAAGGGCGGCAGACGCCCATGGTCTCGGCGCTCTTCCGCGCCTATTGGCGCGAGGGGCGCGACATCGGCGACCCAGAGGTGCTGGCCGATGTGGCGGCGGGCGTCGGGCTGGACCGGGCGGTGATCGCCCGCCTGCTTGCCAGCGATGCCGACCGCACGGACATCGCCGACCGCGACGCCCACGCCCGCTCGCGCGGGGTCAGTGCGGTGCCGACCTTCCTGATCGCCAACCGCTACGTCCTGCAAGGCGCACAGCCCGACACGACCTGGGCCGAGGCGATTGCCGAACTGACGGCCCAGGCCCCGGACGCCTGACACGGATTTGCCTTGGAATCGCGGGCGAGAGACGCCTATATGGCTGCGCGCCCGTTGATTTCCCACGATCTGGCAAAGGAGCGCCGCCATGCCGCCTGCCCCCCCGCGCTCACCTCTGGCTGACGGCTGGGTCTGGCTGTTGCTTTATGGCGCCCTGGCGCTGATCGGCGGCCTTCTGGCCCTTGTCCACCCCTTCGCGGCCAGCCTGACGGTGGTGACCTTTGCCGCGCTGGGCTTCGTGCTGGCCGGGGCGCTGAAGATGATCTACGCCCGCCGCATCCGCGAGACCGGCGCCTATCTCATCTCGCTCGCGCTCGGGGCGCTGTTCATCCTGCTGGGCGCGGCGCTCTGGCTGAACCCGCTGGCGGGGCTGATGTCGCTGACCGCGCTGGTGGCGGTGGGCTTCGTTCTGATCGGCATCGCCAAGACCGCCTTCGCGCTGCACCTGCGCGAATTGCGCGGCGCGGGCTGGGTGCTGGTGTCGGGGCTTCTGACGCTGGTCCTGGGGGTGATGATCTTCGCCAACTTCCCCTATGCGGCGGCCACCGTGCTGGGGCTGCTTCTGGGGATCGAGCTGATCTCGACCGGCGTCGCCTTCGTGGTGGCGGCGCTGATGCTGCGCGGGATGTAGCGGATGCGGGCCGGCCTGAGGGCGCAGGGGGGCTAGGACGGCGTGCGGTTCATCGTGAGCACGGTGGTGGGGCTGGTGTTCGTGGTGGTGTCGATTGCCACGACCTTCTTCCACTACGTCGAAGGCTGGGCCTGGATCGACGCCTATTACTTCACCGTGGTGACGCTTTCGACCGTGGGCTATGGCGATGTGACGCCCAAGACCGATCTGGGCAAGATCGGCGCGACCATCCTGATCTTCGTGGGACTGGGCGTTTTTGCTCTGGCGGTGCAGCAGATCGGCCTTTATGTCTCGCGCCAGGCGAATGACGACAACTGACGCGGATGCTTGGTGACCGGGCGCCCCGCACGCGCCCCGGAACCCCAGATGCCGCAGAAACCCATGTCGCAGTCCGAATTCATCGCCATGCTGGCGATGCTGTTCGCGGTGGTCGCCTTTTCCATCGACGGGATGCTGCCCGCCCTGCCCCGCATCGCCGCGGAACTGACGCCCGATGACGTGAACGCGGCGCAACTCGTCGTCACCTCGTTCCTGCTGGGCATGGGGATCGGCACGCTCTTTGCCGGGCCGGTGTCGGATACGGTGGGGCGGCGGCCTGCGATCCTCGGCTTTGTCGGGGTCTACATCCTGGGCGCTGCCCTGTCGACGCAGGCCGGGTCTCTGGACCTGCTGCTGGCCTCGCGGCTGGTGCAGGGGCTGGGCTCGGCCGGGCCGCGGATCGTGTCGCTGGCCATGGTGCGCGACCTGCATTCCGGGCGCCAGATGGCGCGCATCGTGTCCTTCGCCATGATGATCTTCACCCTGGTGCCCGCAGTGGCGCCGTCGCTCGGCACCGTCATCATCGCGGGCTTCGGCTGGCGCGGCATCTTCGGCGCGGTCATCCTCTTTGCCGCGCTGGCGGCCGCCTGGCTGCTGCTGCGCCAGCCCGAGACCCTGCCGCCCGAGCGCCGCCGCCCGCTGCGGCTGGCGCCGCTGGGCCATGCCTTCCGCGAGGTGATGACCCATCGGCTGGTCGTCACCTCGATCTCGGTGCAGACGCTGATCTATGCCGGGCTCTTTGCCACCCTGTCCTCGGCCCAGCAGATCTTCGACGTAAGCTTTCACCGCGCGGCAAGTTTTCCGCTGTGGTTCGCGATGATCGCCCTTCTGGCGGGGGGCGCCAGCTTTCTGAACGCCACGCTGGTGGTGCGTCTGGGGATGCGGCGGCTGATCGGGGCGGCGCTGGGGGCGCAGCTTGTGTTTTCCGCCGGGATGACGGGGGCCACGGTGCTGGGCCTGTGGCCCGCGGGGCTGGCCTTTCCGGCCTATCTGGTGTGGATGACCAGCGTTTTCTTCATGACAAGCCTGACGCTGGGCAACCTGAACGCCCTGGCGCTGGAGCCGCTGGGGCATATCGCGGGCATGGCGGCCTCGGTCAACGGCTGCATCGCCACCGTCGTGTCGGTGACGATCGCGGCGCCGATCGGGCTGATGTTCGACGGAACGCCGGTGCCGCTGATGGCCTCGGTCGCAACCCTCTGCGCGCTGGGCTTCGGGCTCTTGCAGACCCTGCCCGGCCGAAGCTGAGCGGCTATCGCCGCCGCGTGGGCTTTCCGGCCGAGAACGGGCGATAGGGCGGCACCACCTTGCCCGCGGCGCGCGGCACCGGCTTCGGTGCGGGCTTCGGCGCGGGCGTCATGGCGGCGGGCGGCACCTTCGGCACGTCGCGTACCGGCGCATCGGGGCTGACCACCTTGTCGGCCAGATCGCGGGCGATGGCGAAGGCACCCTTGATCCGCTCGGCCTCGGTCGCGAAGTCGCGCGCCAGAACGATCTTGTTGTCCTTGATCCGCGCGGTCCCTTCCTGCGCCTGCAGATAGGCGACAAGGCCCGCGGGGCTGGCGAACTTGTCATTGTGAAACTGCACCGTGGCCCCCTTGGGCCCGGCATCGAGGCGCGAGATCCCGGCCTTCTTGCACATCGCCTTGATGCGCACGATCAGCATCAGGGTATTCACCTCTTTCGGCAGCGCACCGAAGCGGTCGATCAGCTCGGCGGCAAAGCCTTCCAGCTCGACCTTCGTGGTCAGTTGCGACAGGCGGCGGTAAAGCCCCAGGCGCACGTCAAGATCGGGCACATAATCTTCTGGGATCAGCACCGGGACGCCCAGGTTGATCTGTGGCGCCCACTGGTCGTCCTGCGGGCTCAGGCCCTGCAACTCGCCCGACTTGATGCGGGCGATCGTCTCTTCCAGCATGTGCTGGTACAGTTCGTACCCCACCTCGGTGATGTGGCCCGACTGTTCCTCGCCCAGGATGTTGCCCGCCCCGCGCAGGTCAAGATCCTGGCTGGCCAGCGTGAAACCCGCGCCGAGGCTGTCGAGACTGCCCAGAAGCCTCAGCCGCTTGACCGCCTGCGGGGTCAGCGGCGCGCGGGGCTTGGTGGTCAGGTAGCAATAGGCCCGCGTCTTCGACCGCCCGACCCGCCCGCGGATCTGGTAAAGCTGCGACAGGCCGAACATGTCGGCGCGGTGCACGATCATCGTGTTGGCGGTCGGGATGTCCAGCCCGCTTTCCACGATGGTGGTGGCCAGCAGCACGTCATACTTGCCGTCATAGAAGGCGTTCATCCGGTCGTCGAGTTCGCCCGCCGCCATCTGCCCGTGCGCGGTGATGAAGCTCACCTCGGGCACCTGGGCGCGCAGGAACTCCTCCATCTCGGCCAGATCGGTGATCCGCGGCACCACGAAGAACGACTGCCCGCCGCGGTAGTGTTCGCGCAGCAGCGCCTCGCGCAGCGTCACGGTGTCGAACTCGCTCACATAGGTGCGGATCGCCAGCCGGTCGACCGGCGGCGTGCCGATGATCGACAGATCGCGCACCCCGGTCAGCGACAGTTGCAGCGTGCGCGGAATGGGCGTGGCGGTCAGCGTCAGGACGTGGATATCGGTCCGCATCTCCTTCAGCCGTTCCTTGTGCGTCACGCCGAAATGCTGCTCCTCGTCGATGATCATCAGGCCCAGGGACTTGAACGTCACCCCCTTGGCCAGCAGCGCATGGGTGCCCACGCAGATGTCAACCGAGCCATCGGCCAGCCCCGCGCGCGTCGCGGCCGCGTTCTTGGCCGAAACGAAGCGCGACAATGGCCGCACATTGATCGGAAAGCCGCGGAAACGTTCGGCGAAGCTGTTGTAATGCTGGCGCGCCAGCAGCGTGGTGGGCGCGATCACCGCCACCTGCACCCCCGACATCGCCGCGACGAAGGCCGCGCGCATCGCCACCTCGGTCTTGCCGAAGCCCACATCGCCCACGATCAGCCGGTCCATCGGCACGCCCGCTTCCAGGTCGTGCAGCACGTCCTCGATGGCCGACAACTGGTCATCGGTTTCCTGATAGGGGAAGCGCGCGGCAAAGGCCTCCCAGGCCTGGTGCGGCGCCTCGAGGATCGGCGCGTGGCGCAACTGGCGTTCGGCGGCGATGCGGATCAGCCGGTCGGCGATCTCGCGGATGCGCTCCTTCAGCCGGGCCTTCTTGGCCTGCCAGGCGCCGCCGCCCAGACGGTCCAGCAGCCCCTCCTCGTGGCCATAGCGGCTCAGAAGCTCGATGTTTTCGACCGGCAGGTACAGCCGCGCGCCCTCGGCATAGTCCAGCGCGATGCATTCATGCGGCGCGCCAAGCGCGGTGATGGTTTCAAGCCCGGTGTAGCGGCCCACGCCATGTTCGACATGCACCACCAGATCGCCCGGAGAAAGCGATTGAGCTTCGGTCAGGAAGTTCTCGGCTTTCTTGCGTTTTTTCTGGCTGCGGATCAGCCGGTCGCCCAGCACGTCCTGTTCGCTGACCACCGTCAGCCCGGGGCTTTCGAACCCGTGTTCCAGCGCCCAGACAGCCAGATACAGCCCGCCCTTGCCCGCCGGAACCTCGCGGATGTCGGAAATCAGGGTCGCATCCTGCACCCCCTGATCTTCCATCAGCCCCTTCAGCCGCTCGCGCGCGCCTTCGGAATAGCTGGTGACGATGACCTGGCCATCTTTGCGCCTGGCACGAAGATGGTCGGCCAATGCCTCGAAAAGACTAACGTTTTCAAGCTGGCGCTCGGGCGAGAAATTGCGCCCGATCCGGCCGCCTGCATCCAGCACGCCGGGCCCCAGGCCCTGCGGCAGCGGGTTCAACTGCACCACCCTCAGCGCGGCGACCGCCTGTTCCCAGGCCGCGTCATCAAGATAGAGCAGCCCGGGCGGGCATGGCTTGTAGACCGTGTCCATCCGCCCCTTCGCGCCCATCGCCTCGCGCCGGGCATCATACTGGTCGGCGATGCTGTCCCACCGGCTCAGCCGCGACGGCGTCACCTGGTCGTCCAGCATCACCGAGGCGCCGGGCAGGTAGTCGAACAGGGTTTCCAGCCGCGCGTGGAAGAAGGGCAGCCAGTGCTCCATCCCCTGATGCTTGCGCCCCGCACTCACCGCCTCGTACAGCGGATCATCCGCCCCGCCGACCCCGAACTCCAGCCGGTAGGTCTGGCGGAACCGGGTGATCGCGGCCTCGTCCAGCATCACCTCGCTGACCGGGGCCAGATCCACCACCGTCAGCTTTTCCGTCGTGCGCTGGCTGACGGGATCAAAGCGGCGCGCCCCGTCCAGCACGTCGCCGAAGAGGTCAAGCCGGACCGGGCCGCCCTCGCCCGGCGGATAGATGTCGATGATCCCGCCGCGCACCGCGTAATCGCCGGGCTCGGACACGGTCGAGGTCTGCGAAAAGCCCATCCGCACCAGAAAGGCGCGCAGCTCGGCCTCGTTCACCCGCCCGCCGACCCGGGCCGAAAACGACGCCTCCTGCAACACCGCCCGCGCGGGCAGCCGCTGAGTTGCGCCATTCACCGTGGTCAGCAGGATGAACGGCCCCGGCAAGCCCTGCGCCAGCGCCGCCAGCGTGGCCATCCGCGCGGCCGAGACATCGGGGTTGGGCGAGACCCGGTCATAGGGCAGGCAATCCCAGGCGGGCAGCGTCAGCACCGTGGCGCCGGGCGCAAAGAAGGCCAGCGCGGCGCGCATCGCCTCCATCCGCTTGTCGTCGCGCGCGACATGCACCACGGGGGCGCCGGTCCGCTCCATCTCGCGGACCAGAAGCCGGGCGTCGAAGCCCTCGGGCGCGCCGCCCAGGGTGATCTGCGTCATCAGGGTCATGTGCGCTGACCTACTTGGCCCGTTCCGGAAGTCAATGCCCGAGGATGCTGAGCTGGATGTTCTGGTACATCCCCCACATTGCGGTCACGAAGATCGCCACCATGCCGATCACCTGCGTCATCAGCCGGTGCCGGTGCAGGCGCCGGTCAAGCGCATCGCCCGCATCCTCGCCCCGCGCGATCCGCCGCGCGGTGGCAAACGACAGCCCGCCCACCCCGCTGAGCGGCAGCGCCAGCAGGAAGACGGCCTGCGCGAATTCCACCTTGTAATAGAACCCCAGCGAGGCCAGCGCGGTCAGCAGGAAGAAGATGAACCCCAGAAGCCACAGCCCCGAGGTCTGCGAGATGTAAAGCAGCCGGTCGACATTGATCCGGGTGATGGTTTCCAGATCCGCCTGCGCCTTTCCGCCGTGCCGCCGCGCGCGTGACACCATGTCGTAGGGCACGCCCAGAACCCAATGGCTGGTCGAGGACCAGACCACCGCCAGCACGATCCAGAACCACAGGTTGGAGAAGGAACGAAGGTCGATAAGCTCGACCACGGTATTGTAGAACGACACCTGCGACTGCCTTCTGCCTGTTTTCGGCAACCCTAGCGGGGGCTTCGAACAAATCCTAGCCTTGTGAGAGACGGAAATCCATGCCACCCAAAGGGCCGATCCGTGACCGGAGGCCGCTCATGCACCCGACATCCGCCCCCTTCCCCACCACCCGCTTCCGCCGCCTGCGCGCCAGCGCCGCGCTGCGCGACCTGACCCAGGAACACCGGCTTTCGGTGAAGGATTTCATCTGGCCCGTCTTCATCCGCGCAGGCGAGAACACGGTCGAGCCCATCGCCTCGATGCCCGGGGTGAACCGGCTCTCGATCGACCGGGTGGTCGAGGCGGCGCGGATGGCCGACGGCCTGGGCATCCCGGCGATCTGCCTCTTTCCCTACACCGATACCGCCCTGAAAACAGAGGATTGCGCCGAGGCCTGGAACCCCGACAACCTGACCAACCGCGCGATCCGGGCGATCAAGGCGGCGGTGCCGGGGATCGCGGTGATGACCGACATCGCGCTCGACCCCTACAACATCAACGGCCATGACGGCTTCGTGGTCGAGGGCCGCATCCTCAACGACGAGACGGTGGAGGCGCTGGTGAAGATGGCGCTGGCGCAGGCCGACTCGGGCGCCGACATCCTCGGCCCGTCCGACATGATGGACGGCCGGATCGGTGCGATCCGCCAGGCGCTGGAAGCCGCCGGTCACCGGAATGTGACGATCCTGAGCTACGCCGCGAAATATGCCAGCGCCTTCTACGGCCCGTTCCGCGACGCGGTGGGGGCCTCGGGCGCGCTGAAGGGCGACAAGAAGACCTACCAGATGAACCCCGGCAATTCCGACGAGGCGCTGCGGCTGGTGGCGCGCGACCTCGACGAGGGCGCCGACATGGTGATGGTGAAACCCGGGATGCCCTATCTCGACATCTGCCGGCGGGTGAAGGACACCTTCGGGGTGCCGACCTATGCCTACCAGGTGTCGGGCGAATACGCGATGCTGCGGGGGGCGGCGCTGAACGGCTGGATCGATGCGGAACGGTCGATGCTGGAAAGCCTTCTGGCCTTCAAGCGGGCGGGTTGCGACGGAATCCTGACCTATTTCGCCCCCGAGGCCGCACGGCTCCTGAACGGCTGAGCCTCGGCAAGGCTTCGCCGTCCGGCGCCGGAACGGGTGACAGCGGCGGCGAAAGCCCCTACACTTGGTGCAAGGGTCTGGTTGCGACCCCAGATCGGGCAAAGCCCGGCATTCAGGCACGAGCAGAGAGGACAACATGAACAGTCTGACACGGCGCAGCTTTCTCCTCGCAACGGGATCGACCGTGACGCTGGCCGCCTGCGGCAACGGGATCGGCAGCAACGGCGCCGCCACGATCGACGCCCGCGTCGATGCCGAGGTGAAATACCTGCACGACCAGTTCCCCGGCACCGACGAGCTGACGCGCAAGGCGCAGGGCGTCCTTTACATGCCGCTGATCACCCAGGCGGGCTTCATGGTGGGCGGCGCCTACGGGCGCGGCGCGCTGCGCATCAACGGGGCCACGGTCGATTACTACGCGGCCGCCCAGGCCTCGTTCGGCTTCCAGATCGGCGCCCAGCAATATGCCCATGCGCTGTTCTTCATGACCCAGCCCGCGCTGCAGGATTTCCGCAGCTCGCCCGGCTGGTCGGCGGGCGCCGACGTGACCTATGCGCTCTCGGACAAGGGCGGCAACGCCGGGATCTCCACCACGACAGAGATGGCGCCGGTGGTGGCCATCGTCTTCGGCCAGGCCGGGCTGATCGCCGGCGCCTCGCTGCAGGGGACGAAATACACCCGGATCATCCCCTGAGCCGGACCAGCCCCCGACAGGCCAAGGGGCGCAGGATCACCCCCGCGCCCCCTCATTTTCTGTCCGCAAATATCCCGGGGGCGTGGGGGCAGCGCCCCCACCCGCCTCAGCTAAGCTTGCGCAGCCGCGCGAACAGCGACGAGGTGTCCCAGCGGCTGCCCCCCATCGCCTGCACGTCCTTGTAGAACTGGTCCACCAGCGCCGTGACCGGCAGCGGCGCGCCGATCTCGTCGGCGGTCGCAAGGCAGATGCCCAGATCCTTGCGCATCCAGTCCACCGCGAAACCATAATCGAACTTGCCCGCCAGCATCGTCTTGTGGCGGTTGGCCATCTGCCAGCTTCCGGCGGCGCCCTGGCTGATGACCTCGACCACCGCCTCGCCGTCAAGCCCCGCCTTCTCGCCGAAGCGCAGCGCCTCGGCCAGGCCCTGCACCAGCCCCGCGATGCAGATCTGGTTCATCATCTTGGCCAGTTGCCCCGCGCCGCTGTCGCCGATCCGGCGGCAGATGCGGGCATAGGCCGCGATCACCGGCTCGGCCTTCGCGTAATCGGCCTCGGTGCCGCCGCACATCACCGACAGAACGCCGTTCTCGGCCCCCGCCTGCCCGCCCGACACCGGCGCGTCGACAAAGCCCAGCCCCCGCGCCGCGGCCGCGGCCGCCAGTTCGCGGGTGACTTTCGCCGAAACCGTCGTGTGATCGACGAAGGTGGCGCCCGCCGACATCCCCGCAAAGGCGCCCTCGGGCCCCAGGCAGACCGCGCGCAGGTCGTCGTCGTTGCCGACGCAGGCCATCACGAATGCGGCACCCGCCGCGGCCTCGGCCGGGGTCGCGGCACTGCGCCCGCCATGCGTCCCGGCCCAGGCCGCAGCCTTTGCGGCCGTGCGATTATAGACGGTGACCTCATGCCCCTTGGCCTGAAGATGCCCCGCCATCGGGAACCCCATCACCCCAAGCCCCAGAAACGCGACCTTCGCCATGCCTTCCCCCCCTCTTCCGTTTCGATTAATCCTCGGCCCTACCTAACCGCTTCGCCGCAACCGTCAACCCGAGGCCCACATGCTCACGCTCTTCCGCTGGCTCATGCGCGGCTTCCTTGGTCTTCTGGTGCTGGCGGTGGCGGTCGCGGGGCTGGCCTATTACTTCCTGACCCGCTCGCTGCCCGACTACAACGCAGATTACACCATCCCCGGCATCACCGCGCCGGTCGAGATCGTGCGCAACAATGCCGATGTGCCGCATATCTTCGGCAAGACCGATGACGATGTCTATTTCGGGCTGGGCTTCGTGCATGCGCAGGACCGGCTCTGGCAGATGACGATGATGCGCCGCACCGCGCAGGGGCGGCTGTCGGAACTCTTCGGCGAACGGACCGAGAAGATCGACGAGCTGATGCGGCGGCTGGACCTTTACGGGCTGGCCGCGCAGTCGGTGGCCGCGCAGGACCCGGCCACCAAGGCCGCGCTCGAGGCCTACGCCCGCGGCGTGAACGCCTGGATCGACATCGTGAACCAGAAGGGGCTCGGCCGCGGCGCGCCGGAATTCTTCCTGTTCCCGCCGAAGATCGCCGTCTGGACGCCCGCCGATTCCCTCGCGATCCTGAAGCTGATGGCGCTGCAGCTGTCCTCGCATCTTGCCGACGAGGTGCTGCGCGCCCGCGTGTCGCTGATCACCGCGCCCGACCGGCTGAAGGACATCCTGCCGGATGACCCCAACGACCCGGTGGCCGCGCTGCCGTCCTATGCCTCGATCGCGCCCGGCGTGGGGCCCAGTTATGCCGATCTGGGGGTCGACCACGACCCCCTGTCGCCCGTCAAGGACATCCCCTTTGCGGGCGCCTCGAATGCCTGGGCCGCCGCGCCGAACCATTCGGCGGCGGGCGGCTCGCTTCTGGCCAATGACCCGCATCTCGGCTTCACCGCGCCGACCATGTGGTATCTCGCACGGCTGCAACTGCAATCGGGCGGGATCATCGGCGGCACCATTCCGGGGATGCCGGTGGTGCTGGTGGGCCGTTCGGACAAGCTGGGCTGGGGGCTCACGACCTCGTATCTCGATGACCAGGATCTGCATATCGAGAAGCTGAACCCCGACAACCCGGGCCAGTACCTGACGCCTGCGGGCTACAAGCCCTTCGTCACCCGGCAGTCGATCATCGCGGTCAAGGGCAAGCCGCCGGTCACCATCGACCTGCAATGGACCGAAAACGGCCCGGTGCTGCCCGGCTCGCTCTACAATCTCGGCGCGATCACGCCGCCGGGCTATGTCATGTCGCTAAGCTGGACGGCGCTGAGCGGCGCCGACACCTCGATGACCGCCGCGATCCGGCTGAACCATGCGCAATCGGTGGCCGAGGCGATCGCGGCGGGCCCGCTTTACATCGCGCCGTCGCAGAACCT
>JAJZVD010000074.1 GCA_021845805.1 Pseudomonadota bacterium
CGCGCAGGACCGCGGGCGGCTTGCCCCCGCGGCGCTGGCCGCGCATCTGGCCGCGCTGCAAAGCCTGCCGGGGCTGATGAACCACGCGATGGGCCTGAACGCCGAGATCGCGGCGCTGGCGGGCCCGTTGGCCGAGGCGCAGGACGTGCTGTTCCTGGGCCGCGGGCCGATGTATCCGCTGGCCCTGGAAGGCGCGCTTAAACTCAAAGAAATCAGCTACATACACGCCGAAGGTTATGCATCTGGCGAACTGAAGCACGGGCCCATCGCGCTGATCGACAGCCATGTGCCGGTGATCGTTCTGGCGCCGCGCGATGCGCTGTTCGACAAGACCGTGTCGAACATGCAAGAGGTGATGGCCCGGCAGGGCCGCGTGCTGCTGGTTTCCGATGCGAAAGGCGTGGCCGAGGCGGGCGACGGGGTCTGGAAGGCGCTGACCCTGCCCGAGGTGCCCCCGCTGGTGGCGCCGATCCTTTACGCGCTGCCTGCGCAACTGCTGGCCTATCACACCGCGATCGCCAAGGGCACCGATGTGGACCAGCCCCGCAACCTGGCCAAATCCGTGACGGTGGAATGATGGAAAACCGGGCCGACCGGGACCGGCGCAGCCATGACGCTTGACGAGGCTCTTGCCAGCCTGCGCGCCGCAGGCGATCCGGCCCGCGCGGCCGAGGCCACCGCCTATCACAAGGCCCCCCGCGTCTATCTGGGGGTCAGCGTGCCCGTCATCACCGAGATGACAAAGGCCTGGCGCGCAGGCCTTTCGGTCGACGACCGGGTGCGGCTGGCCGCCGGGCTCTGGGACAGCGACATCCACGAGGCGAAGGTGGCGGCCGCCAAGCTGCTGACCCAGGCGCGGCTGCACCCCGATGACGGGGCCTGGGCGCTGATCGCCGACTGGGCGCCCGGCTTCGATGCCTGGGCGGTGACCGACCATGCCTGCGACGCGGGCGGGCGGCGGCTGGTGGCCGACCCCTCGCGGCTTGACCTGGTGGAACGCTGGACGACCCACCCCAACCGATGGACCCGCCGCGCCGCGCTGGTCATCACCCTGCCCTGGACCAAGCTGCCCTTCCCCAAGCCCGCGGACGAGGCGATCCGCGACCGCGTGCTGGGCTGGGCCGCGGGCTATGTGGCCGACCCCGACTGGTTCATCCAGAAGGCCGTCGCCTGGTGGCTGCGCGATCTGTCGAAACACGCGCCCGACCGCAGCCGCGCCTTCCTGGCCGCGCATGGCGACCGCATGAAGCCCTTTGCCCGCGCCGAAGCCGCCCGGCACCTGCCGCAGAATGAGACCTTTGGCGGCTTGCCCCCGCCCCCGCCCGGGATTACCTCTGCTACATGACCGCGCCCCTGATCGATCCCTTCGCCCGCGCCATCACCTACCTTCGGGTTTCGGTGACCGACCGCTGCGACTTCCGCTGCGTCTACTGCATGTCGGAACACATGCAGTTCCTGCCCAAGGCCGACCTGCTGACCCTGGAAGAGCTTGACCGGCTTTGTTCGGCCTTTGTCGAGATGGGGGTGGAAAAGCTGCGCATCACCGGCGGAGAGCCGCTGGTGCGGCGCGGGATCATGACCTTCTTCCGCGCCATGTCGCGCCACCTCGCCTCGGGCGCGCTGAAGGAGCTGACGCTGACCACCAACGGATCGCAACTGGCGAAACACGCGGCCGAACTGGCCGATTGCGGGGTGCGGCGTGTCAATGTCTCGCTCGATACGCTCGATGCCGACAAGTTCGCGCGCATCACCCGCTGGGGCCGCCTGCCGCAGGTGCTGGACGGCATCGCCGCCGCCACCGCCGCCGGGCTGACGGTGAAGATCAACGTGGTGGCGCTGAAGGGCGTGAACGAGGACGAGCTGTTCGGCCTGACCCGCTGGTGCGCCGACGAAGGCCACGATCTGACCTTCATCGAAGTCATGCCGATGGGCGATCTGGGCGAGGAAGACCGGCTGGACCAGTACTGGCCGCTGTCGGACCTGCGCGCGCGGCTGGCCGAACGCTACACGCTGACCGACCTGGCCGACCGCACGGGGGGCCCCGCGCGCTATGTGCGGCTGGCGGAAACCGGCCAGCGCATCGGCTTCATCACGCCCCTGACCCACAACTTCTGCGAAAGCTGCAACCGCGTGCGGCTGACCTGCACGGGCGAGCTTTACATGTGCCTGGGCCAGGAAGACCGCGCCGACCTGCGCGCGCCGCTGCGGGCCAGCCCCGAAGACGCGCCCCTGCGCAGCGCCATCCGCGCGGCGATCACCCGCAAGCCCAAGGGCCACGACTTCGACTACAGCCGCCAGACCGTGCACGGCCAGATGAGCCGCCACATGAGCCATACCGGGGGGTGAGTTGGGGGGCCAAGGGGGGGTAAGCGGGGGGCCGAACCGCCCCCCGCCCGCCTTACGCCGCAGGCATCCGGCTTTCCACCATCTCGGCGTACCAGCTCGACCCGAACGGGATCGCGTTGTCGTCGAAGTTGTACTTGGGGTGGTGCACCATCGCGGTATCGCCGTTGCCCAGAAAGATATAGGCCCCCGGCCGGGCGTTCAGCATGTAGCTGAAATCCTCGGACCCCATCATCGGGGCCACGTCGGCATCCACCTCGCCCGACACGCGCCGGGCGGCGGCAATGGCGAAATCGGTGTTCGCCGGGGCGTTCATCGTCACCGGATAGCCGCGGCGGTATTCCATCTGGACCGTGGCGCCATAGGCGGCCGCCGTGTTGGCGACGATCGCCTTGATCCGCTCTTCCACGAAATCCTGCACGGCGGGGTCCATGGTGCGGATCGAGGCGCGCAGCAGCACCGAATTCGGGATGACGTTGAACGCCTCGCTCTCGCTGCGGAAGGTGCAGACCGAGACGACGACCTGCTTCAGCGGGTCCACGTTGCGGCTGGCCACCGTCTGCAGCGCGATCACGATCTGGCTGGCCACCACGACCGGGTCGATGCAGTCATGCGGCTTGGCGGCGTGGCCGCCCTTGCCCACCACGGTGCATTCGAACTGGTCGGCCGCCGCCATCATCGCGCCGGGGCGGATCGCGAAATGGCCCACGGGGATGCCGGGCATGTTGTGCATGCCATAGACCTCCTGCACGCCGAAGCGTTCCATCATCCCGTCTTCCACCATCTCGCGGCCACCGCCGCCGCCCTCTTCAGCGGGCTGGAAGATCACGACGCAGGTACCGTCGAAGTTGCGCGTCTCGGCCAGATATTGCGCGGCGCCCAGCAGCATGGTGGTGTGCCCGTCATGGCCGCAGGCATGCATCTTGCCGGGCACCTTCGAGGCATAGTCGACCCCGGTCGCCTCGATGATCGGCAGCGCGTCCATGTCGGCGCGCAGGCCCACGACGCGGCCCGAGGCATCGGTCCTGCCCTTGATCACCCCCACCACGCCGGTGCGCCCGATCCCTTCCACCACCTCGTCGCAGCCGAATTCGCGCAGCTTGGCGGCCACGATCCCGGCAGTGCGGTGCACCTCGAACAGCAGTTCGGGGTTCTCGTGGAAATCGCGGCGCAAGGCGGAAAGTTCGGGCAAAAGCTCGGCAAAACGGTTCTTCACAGGCATGGTTGTCTCCCTCGGCCGGTGGCACCCGGCGCATCATGGCAGGCAAGGTCGCGCAAATCGGCGGGCGCCGCAACACCCCGGCGCCGGCATTTTCTGTCGGCAAGTATCCTCGGGGGTGAATGCGGCGCAGCCGCAGAGGGGGCAGACAGCCCCCTGCCTGCTACAGCGCGGGCCCGCTTGCCAGCGCCGATCCATCCGCGAAGCGTGAAAAGCGGAACCGCGCCAGGTCATGCCCCGGCGGCTGGCCGGTGACCAGATCGGCCACCACCCGCCCGAAGCCCGGGCCGATGCCGAAGCCGTGCCCGCTCATCCCCGTGGCCACGGTCAGCCCCGGCAGGCCGGGCACATGGTCGACCGCCGGCACGACATCGGGCATCGTGTCGATCATCCCGGCCCAGGCGGTGGCGATCCGCGGCCGGCCAAGCGCGGGGAAGGCCCGGGCGAAGGCCGTCTGCACCCGCCCCAGCGCGGCCATGTTCGGCCGCGGATCGAGGATGCGCACCGCCTCGAAGGGCGACGGCCGGTCCAGCGCCCAGGCGCGCGGCGTGCGCCAGCCGTCGGGGTAGCCCGCGGGCGCAACGGGCAGGTAGCGGCGCCCGAAGGGGTTCGCCAGCACCTCGGGCAGGTAGGCGCGCAGGTTGCGCACGGCGTCGGGGCCCAGGTAGAATTCGTGGAAATCCCCCGGTGCGATCGAATAGCCGCCGTCCAGCCTGCGGCGGAAGGCAAAGGCCCCGTCGGTCATGGCGCCGGGAAAGATCTCGGGCATCGGCACGGTCTGCGCCACGCTGGAGATCACCGAAAGCTGCGGGATCGTCGCGCCGTTCGCGCGCAGGAACAGCGACGACCAGGCGCCGCCCGCCAGCACCACCGCATCGCAGGCCACCGGGCCCTGTTCGGTGACGACCCCCGCGACCCGGCCCGCCGCCCGCTCGATCCCGCGCACCGCGCAGCCCTCGACCACCGTGACGCCGCGCCGCGCGGCCGCCGCGGCCAGCGCCGGCACCGCGATCCAGGGTTCCGCCCGCCCGTCCGACGCGGTCCAGAGCCCGCCCTTCAGCCCCCCGGGCCAGGCATCGGCCGCGCCCGGCAACAGGGCGCGCACCTCGGCCGCGGTCAGCAGCCGCGTATCCAGCCCATGCGCACGCGCCAGCCCCATGAAGGCGTCATGGTCGGCCTGGTCCTTTTCCGTCCGCGCGACATACAGCACGCCGGTGCGGCGAAAGCCCAGGTCGGCCTCCGCCTCGGCGGCCAGGCCGTCCCACATCCGGCTGGCCTCGATCATGATCGGCAGTTCCGCGGCATCGCGGCCCTGCTGGCGCACCCAGCCCCAGTTGCGGCTGGATTGTTCGCCCGCGATCCGGCCCTTTTCGCAGAGCACGACGGCAAGCCCGCGCGCGCGCAGGTGCCAGGCCGTCATGACCCCGATGACGCCGCCACCGATCACCACGACATCGGCCTTCGGCGGCAGCGGCCCGGTGAAGCGCGCCGGGCTGGCGGCGGTGATCGGGAAGGCCATCGCCTAGGCCGCCAGCCGCGCGACAAGGCGGCGCATGAACTCCTGCCCGGCGGCGAACTGCGCCAGGCTCAGCCATTCGTCGGGCTGGTGCGCCTGCGCGATGTCGCCGGGGCCGCAGACCACGGCGGAATAGCCCGCCTCCTGGAACTGCCCGGCCTCGGTGCCGTAACTGACCACCCCGGTCGCGTTGTCGCCGGTCAGGACGCGCACCAGCGCCTCGGCCGCGCCGTCGGTCTCGGGGCGCAGGGGGGGCACCTGGAAGCGGCGGGTCAGGGTGATGCCCGCCTCGGGGCGCACGGCCTTCATCGCCGCCTCGACCTTCGCGACCTCGGCCACATAGGCGTCTTCCCAGTCCTTCGGGTCTTCGCCCGGCACCACGCGGAAGCCCAGATCGAAACGGCAGTCCTTGGCGGTGATGTTGGCCGCGGTGCCGCCCTGGATGACGCCGACATGGGTGGTCGTGTAGGGCGGCTCGAACATCGCGGCCAGCGCGCCGGGCGTGCGCGCCGCGGCCATCTCGTTCATCCGGTTGGCCCAGTCGATCAGCCGCGCGGCCTCCATCACCGCCGACACGCCCTTGTGCGGGATCGAGGAATGCACCTCGAAGCCGCGCACGTCGGTGAAGAAGCCGGTGCCGCCCTTGTGGCCGTTCACCATCTTCATCATCGAGGGCTCGCCCACGATCACGGCCGCCGCCTTGGGCAGGGTCTTCACCATGTCCGCGATCATCGGCGGCGCGCCGGTGCAGCCCAGTTCCTCGTCGAACGAGAGCGCGATCTGCAACGGCCGCTTCACCCCCGCCTCCAGCGCCAGCGGCACCGCCCAGAGCGCCAGCGCATCGAACCCTTTCATGTCGCAGCAGCCGCGCCCGATCAGGCGGCCGTCGCGTTCGGTCACCGTCCAGGGGTCGGTCGTCCAGTTCTGGCCATCGACCGGCACCACGTCGGTATGGCCCGAAAGCACCACGCCCCCGTCGACCCAGGGCCCGACATTGGCATAGATCGCGGCCTTGGTCCGGTCCTCGTTCCAGGTGCGGCAGGATTTGACGCCCCAGGAATCGAGGTATGATTCGACCCAGTCGACCAGCGCCAGGTTGCTGTCGCGACTCACGGTCGGGAAGGCGACAAGGCGCTCCAGGATTTCCCGCGCCGTCATGCGCTGGCCCATGATCTTTTCCTCCTGCGGACATTTTCGGCAACCTGCGGCGGCGCCCGCGCAACGTCAAGGCTGAGGCATCTGTTTTGGCGCAATGTCATGATCCGGCAGGGATGGCGTGCAATTCCGTATTGCCGTGCCGGAAAAAATGTCTAAGACTCGCTGAAACCTGTGGCAGGCTGATCGGCCTGACCGCCAAAACATAAAGAAAAACAACCGCTTGGGGAGCGACATATGCCCGATGGGGCACTGCCCGTCCTGGATGTCCGAGGACTTAAGACCGTTTTCCGCACGCGGAGCGGCGAAGTCCATGCCGTCAACTCCGTCAGCTTCGATCTGAAACCCGGCGAACTTCTGGGCGTCGTCGGCGAAAGCGGTTCGGGCAAGTCGGTGACGATGATGTCGCTGATCCGCCTGCTGCCCTCGCCGCCCGCCGACGTGCGTCAGGGCACGGTGATGTTCGACGGCACGGATCTTCTGACCTGTTCCGACCAGACCTTGCGCGACATCCGCGGCGGCAAGATCGGCTTCATCTTCCAGGACCCGATGACCAGCCTGAACCCGGTGTTCACGGTCGGTTTCCAGATCATGGAGCCCCTGCGGCGCCACATGGGGATGACCAAGGCCCAGGCCCGGACCCGCGCGGCAGAGCTGCTGGATCTGGTGGGCATTCCCGATGCGCGGCGGCGGCTGGGGGATTATCCGCACCAGTTCTCGGGCGGGATGCGCCAGCGCGTGATGATCGCCATCGCGCTGGCCTGCGATCCGAAGGTGCTGATCGCCGACGAGCCCACCACCGCGCTTGACGTGACGATCCAGGCCCAGATCCTGGAACTGGTCAAGGAACTGCGCCAGAAGCTGGGGATGGCGATCGTCTGGATCACCCACGATCTGGGCGTGATCGCGGGGATCGCCGACCGGGTGATGGTGATGTACGGCGGCCAGGTCGTCGAACAGGCGCCGGTCAAGGAACTGTTCCGCAACCCGCAGCACCCCTATACCCGCGCCCTTCTGCAAACCGTGCCGGGCGTGCTGGGCGAACGGCCCGAAAAGCTGAACGTGATCGAGGGCCAGCCCCCGATCCTGTTCCAGGCCCCCACGGCCTGCGCGTTCCGCGACCGCTGCAAGCAGGCCTTCGACCGCTGCGGCCGGGAAAACCCCGCGCGGCTTGACGTGGGCCAGGGTCACGACGTGGCCTGTTTCTGGGACCCTGCCACCGGAGGCCCGCGCAATGCTTGACGCTGCCCGCTCGAAACCGCTGGTCGAGGTGCGCGGCCTCAAGATGTATTTCCCCATCCACACCGGCCTTCTGCGCCGCCATACCGGCGACGTGAAGGCGGTGAACGACATCTCGTTCGACATCTACGAGGGCGAGACGCTGGGCCTTGTGGGGGAATCCGGCTGCGGCAAATCCACCTGCGGCCGCGCGCTGATCCGGCTTTACGACATCACCGCGGGGTCGGTGAAGATCGACGGGGTCGAGATCGGCCATACCGACCAGGCCACCCTGCGCCCGCTGCGGCCGAAGATGCAGATGGTGTTCCAGGACCCGCAGGCAAGCCTGAACCCGCGCCTGACGGTGGCCGAGATCATCGGCGAGCCGCTGGTGGAACACACCCGGATGACCAAGGCCGAACGGCTGGCCCGGGTTTACGAGCTGATGGACGCGGTGGGGCTGAACCGGCGGTTCGCCAACCGCTATTCGCATGAATTCTCGGGCGGCCAGCGGCAGCGCATCGGCATCGCCCGGGCGCTGGCGCTGAACCCCAAGTTCATCGTCTGCGACGAACCGATCGCTGCGCTGGACGTGTCGATCCAGGCGCAGGTGGTGAACCTGCTGGAAGAGCTGCAGGACCGTCTGGGCCTGACCTACCTGTTCATCAGCCACGACCTGTCGATGGTGCGCCACATCGCCGACCGGGTGGCGGTGATGTATCTGGGCAAGATGGTGGAACTGGGTCCGCGCGATCCGCTGTTCGGCGAGCCCCTGCACCCCTATACGCAGGCGCTGCTGTCGGCAGTCCCGGAACCCGATCCCTCGCTGGAAAACACCCGCCAGCGGATCATCCTGAAGGGCGACGTGCCCTCGCCCGCCAATCCGCCCAAGGGCTGCGCGTTCTGCACGCGCTGCCCGAAGGTGATGGATGTGTGCAGGCAGGCCGAGCCCGGCTTCCGCGAAGTGGCGCCGGGCCGGTTCGTGGCCTGCCACCTCTACGACACGACCAACCAGAAGACAGCCGGACGAACCGGCGCATCCGAGGCGAGCCCTCAGACCTACCAACATGGAGAGCATGCATGACATTGAAATCGTTCCTGATGGGTGCCGCCGCCGTGCTGGCCGCCGCACCGGCCTTCGGGGCCGGTCGGGGCAGCGACGGGCAGCTGAACCTGATCTATTGGCAGGCGCCGTCGATCCTGAACCCCTACCTGTCGTCGGGGACCAAGGATCTGGAATCCTCGTCGATCGTGATCGAGCCGCTGGCGCGCTACAACCCCAAGGGCGAGATGGTGCCGGAAATCGCGGCCGAGATCCCGACCGTGGCCAATGGCGGCGTTTCGGCCGACCTCAAGACGATCACCTGGAAGCTGAAGGACATCAAGTGGTCCGACGGCTCGCCGGTGACGGCCGATGACGTGGTGTTCACCGGCCAGTACTGCATGGACCCGGCCGGCGGCTGCGCGCAGCTGTCGCATTTCGAGAACGTGGACAAGATCGAGGCGGTCGACCCGCATACGGTCAAGATCACCTTCAAGCAGCCGATGCCGAACCCCTACGGGCCGTTCGTGTCCTATGAATCGCCGATCCTGCAGAAGAAGCAGTTCGCCAACTGCCTCGGCGCCAACGCGCCCACCTGCACCGCGGCCAACTTCGGCCCGATCGGCACCGGCCCGTTCGTCGTGACCTCGTTCAAGCCGAACGACACGATCGAACTGAAGGCCAACCCGGAATACCGCGACCCGAACAAGCCGGCCTTCGCGACGGTGAACTTCAAGGGCGGCGGGGATGCCGCGGCTGCCGCGCGCGCCGTGTTCCAGACCGGCGAATACGACTATGCCTGGAACCTGCAACTGTCGCCCGACGTGCTGAAGGGCATGACCGGGCCGGGCGCCAAGGGCAAGGTCGTGGTGGCCTTCGGCAGCCTCGTCGAGCGGCTGGAAATGAACCTGACCGACGCCTCGCCCAGCCTGCCGGAAGGCGAGCGTTCGACCGCCAAGCACCCGAACCCGATCCTGTCGGACCCGAAGGTGCGCCAGGCGCTGTCGATGGCGATCGACCGCAACCTGCTGGTTGAAGTGGGCTATGGCCAGGCCGGCAAGGCAACCTGCAACCTGGTGCCCGCCCCGGCCGCCTATGCCGACGACACCAACACCGGCTGCCTGAAGCAGGACGTGGAAGGCGCCAAGAAGCTGCTCGATGAAGCCGGCTGGAAAGTGGGGCCGGACGGCATCCGCGTGAAGGACGGCAAGAAGCTGAGCCTGACCTACCAGACCTCGACCAACTCTGTGCGTCAGGACTTCCAGTCGCTGATCAAGCAGTGGTGGGCGCAGATCGGGGTGGATACCCAGCTCAAGAACGTCAACGCCTCGGTCTTCTTCGGCGGTGACCCGGGTTCGCCCGACACCTTCCAGAAGTTCTACACCGACGTGGAGATGTACGCGAACAACTTCACCGGCACCGACCCGCAGACCTACCTGGCCCAGTACACCTGCGCCAAGGCTCCGCGGCCGGAAACCCAGTGGCAGGGCGAGAACATCAACCGCTTCTGCGACCCGGCCTATGACAAGCTGGTCGCCGAACTGGGCGCCACCGCCGACATCGCGAAGCGCGGCGAGATTGCCCGCAAGCTGAACGACATGCTGACCAAGGACACGAACACCATCGTTCCGCTGGTCTGGCGCGGCACGGCCTCGGGCGTGTCCAACTCGATCCAGGGCGAAGAGATCAACGCCTGGGACAGCGAGCTGTGGAACATCGCCGACTGGTCGCGCAAGAAGTGATCTGACAGCGCGCCGCCTCCCGGTTTCGGCCGGGGGGCGGACCCTGCGATCCGCACTGCCTGCCTTCCCCGTAACGGACCGTCCTCCAGACTGCCCTGCCGAGGCACCGACATGCTTACCTTTACCATCCGACGGCTGATCCTTTCGATCCCGGTGCTTCTGCTCATCAGCCTGATCATCTTCCTGCTGCTGAACTTCGCCCCCGGCGACCCGCTGGCGAACCAGCCGCTGACCATCCCGCCCGAGGTGCGCGCCAAGATGCGCGAGGCCCTGGGCCTGGGGGCGCCGGTCTATGTGCGCTACATCCTGTGGCTGAAACAGTTCTTCTGGGTCGAGCCGCTGCACGCCTTCGACTGGGCCTTCGGCACCCATTTCAGCGCGGGCATGGAACGCATCCTGTCCTGGCAGTTCCGCAGCCCGGTCTTCGACGTGATCGTGCAGCGCATCCCGCAAACGCTGACGGTCGTGGGCATGTCCTACCTGATCGGCGTGCTGATCGCGATTCCGATCGGCATCCTGTCGGCCTACCGGCAGTATTCCTGGTTCGACCAGATCGGCACGTTCATCTCGATGATCGGCTTTTCCGTGCCCACCTTCTTCACCGGCGTGGTGCTGATCGTGGTCTTCTCGGTCGAGCTGAACTGGTTCCCCTCGATCTATGACACCAACCTGAAGGTGGTCGACTGGCCCAGCTTCGTGAAGCAGGTGCAGCAGATGGCGATGCCGGTCATGGTGCTGGCGCTGTACAACGCCGCCCAGATCAGCCGGTTCATGCGCGCCTCGATGCTGGACAACCTGCAACAGGATTACGTCCGCACCGCCCGCGCCAAGGGCATGGGCGAACGGGTCGTGGTGCTGACCCACGTCCTGCGCAACTCGCTCATTCCGGTGGTGACGGTGATCGCGCTGGGCGTGCCGTCGATCTTCGGTGGCGCCATCATCACCGAGCAGGTGTTCAAGGTGAACGGGCTGGGCCAGCTTCTGATCACCGCGATCTATGCCGATGACATCCCGATGGTGCAGACGCTGACCTTCATCTTTGCCGTGCTGATCGTGGTGTTCAACCTGGTCGCCGACATCCTGTATGGCCTCCTTGACCCGAGGATCCGTTATGACTGAGGCAACCGCCGCCCCCGCCCCCCAGGCGCTGCGCCCTCCGCGCAGCCAGTGGCGCGACGTCTGGGACCAGTTCCGCACCCACAAGGGCGCGCTGGCCGGGCTGTCCGTGTTCATCTTCATCCTGCTCTTCGTGCTGGTCGGCCCGCTGATCTGGCGGATCAGCCCGACCGCCTCGCCCACCGATGCGCTGACGCTGATCCGGTCGAAGAACATGGGCCCGTCCTGGGCGCATCCGCTGGGCACCGACCAGCTGGCGCGCGACCTGCTGGCGCGGATGATGGCGGGCGGCAAGATCTCGATCGCCGTGGGCCTGACCGCGATGTCGCTGTCGATCTTCCTGGGCACGCTGGTGGGCGTGCTGGCGGGCTATTTCAAGCGGCTGGATGGCCCGCTGATGCGGCTGACCGACCTGTTCCTGGCGCTGCCGCTGCTGCCGCTTCTGCTGGTCATGATGCTTCTGTTCCGTGACCCCATCGCCTCGCGGCTGGGGGTCGAGGCGGGCACCTTCCTGCTGATCGTCTCGGCCATCGGGATCACAAGCTGGATGCAATGCGCCCGCATCGTGCGCGGCGAGGTGCTGGCGCTGAAGGAACGCGAATTCGTGCTGGCGGCGAAATCCATCGGCACGCCGCCGCGCCGGATGATCCTGCGCCACATCCTGCCCAACATCATGAGCCCGATCATGGTGGCGGCGACGCTGGGGATCGCCAACGCGATCATCACCGAATCCGCCCTGTCGTTCCTGGGGCTGGGCTTCCCGCCGGACTTCCCCACCTGGGGGCGGCTGCTGAACGACGCGGTGGACCTGATGCAGGAAACCCCCGGCCTCGTGATCTTCCCCGGCATCGCCATCTCGCTGACGGTGCTGAGCGTCAACTATATCGGTGACGGGCTGCGCGACGCGCTTGACCCGCGCATCCGCGGCCGCTGACCCCAAGGTCGGCACCGCGCACCTTGCCCCGGCCCTTCGCAGGAAAGGCCGGGGCTTTTCCGTGAGTGAAGCCCCCGTCAGTGCAGCCCTTTGCGCACCCGCCGCAGGCCCAGCCACATGGCCAGCACCACCAGCGGGGTCAGCACCGCAACGGTGCCGTCATGGCCAAGGTGGAACCAGCTTTCGAACAGCGGCCCCGCCACATAGCCGGCCAGGTTCACCGCGTAATAGCTGATCGCCACCACCGACAGCCCTTCGACCGTGTGTTGCAGCCGCAGTTGCAGGTCGGCGCGGCGGTCCATGCTTTCCAGCAGTTTCTGGCTCTGGTGGCTGCGGTCCACGTCCACCCGGGTGCGCAGCAGTTCCCCGGCCCGCGCGGCGCGTTCGCTCATCTGCTGCAACCGCCGTTCGGCTGATTTCACCGTGCGCATCGCGGGGTCATAGCGGCGCATCATGAATTCGGCAAAGGTCTGGCGGCCCTCGAAGCGTTCCTCGCGCAGCACGGCGATCCGCTGGGTCACGATCGCCTCATAGGCCCCGGTCGCCCCGAAGCGGAACGAGGTCTGCACCGCCAGCGATTCCAGTTCCTCGGCCACCGACAGAAGTTCGTGCAGCGTGTGTTCCGGCCGCGCGGTGGCCGAGGTCAGTTCGGCCACCAGGGCCGAAAGCTGGGTATCCAGCGCGTTCAGCCGCGTCGTCAGATCGCGGGCGCGGCCAAGGCCCAGCATGGACATCGCCTTGTAGGTCTCGATCTCGCACAGGCGCTGCACGATCCGGCCCACCCGGCGGGGGCTGGCGCCGGGGCGCACGAAGACGGCAAAGCGCATGTGCCCGGCCGGATCGATGCGGAAATCGCTGGCCACGACCGCGGCGCGGTCCAGCACCCAGGCGCTGGCCAGGCTTTCGGGCACGAACCAGTCATCCAGCATCGCTTCCATCCGGGCCGGATCGTCGGGCAACGTCTCGACCCGGATCAGCGCCGAGACCAGCCGCTTGCCCGGCGCGGCCTCCAGCCAGTCGGCGGGCAGAACCTCGGCCTCGGCGGGATCGAAGGCGCGCGGGCCCACGCCGGGGCCGAAGACCGAATAGGTCACGAATTCGGTGTGGCTTTCCCATTTCAGCGCATGCCGCCCGATGTCGGCCGAATGATGCGTGACATCGGGCTGCGGCACCGGCGCGCCGAAGCGCGTCAGAAGGTCGGTCAGATGCGCGAAATCGCGGCGGCGGTCGCGGTTTGCGGCGTCCTGGGGTTCCTTGATCGCCACATAGACCGCATGGCAGGGCACCTCCAGCGAGGGGAACGGCCGCGCGTGCAGCTCGTTGGTGATGGCATAGCGCAGCGGATGGTCATTGGCGGGCATGGCGGCTTCCTGCAAGGCCCGCCAAAGGTAGCGCCACCGGCCCGGATCGCAAGAAAAAACGCGTGGATTTACCGGGCGTTAAAGGCACACAGCGGTATACCGTCAGAACCCGTAGTGCAGCGTCACCACCAGCCCGATGGCGCTGCCCATCATGATGAAGGGCACGAAGGCCAGCCCCAGCGCCACCCGGCGGTTCTTCGGGGTGACCAGCAGCCACAACTCCTCGGCCGTTTCCGGCAACAGCAGCGCCGCGGCATTCGACCCGCGAAAGTTCCGCGCGCGGGCATAGGCCCGCAGTTCGGCCGCGTTCCAGCGCACGAAGACGAAGATGATCGAGGCCAGGTAGACCAGGCTGACCCAGGCCCAGATGACGAAACCGGCCGTCGCCTCGTCGTCCAGCGGCGCAAATCCCGGGAACCGGGGGCCGGGCGGATAGGCGCTGTAGAACAGGATCGGCTTGGCGGTCATCGCGACACCCATCACCACCATCACCAGCGCGGTCGACACCAGCATCAGCATCCGCGGCCCGTAGCGGGTGCCGCCCAGATCGGGGTCGCGCGCATCGAAGAGCACCCCGAAGTACAGCGCCCCCACCGCCAGCAGGCTG
The DNA here is from genome assembly GCA_021845805.1 of Pseudomonadota bacterium. Taxonomy (GTDB): domain Bacteria; phylum Pseudomonadota; class Alphaproteobacteria; order Rhodobacterales; family Rhodobacteraceae; genus Solirhodobacter. Next base: position 14,254 of record JAJZVD010000074.1, read on the forward strand.
ACACGTTCGGCAAAGCCCACCAGCGGCAGGCGCACGGCGGCATCCTGCGTGGCGGGCAGAAGCCAGAAGAGGAACACCGCGATGTTCAGCACCCCCGCCACCAGCGGCGTGGCCAGCAGCGCCGCCACCCGGTTCAGCCGCCCGTCGCGCCAGAGCCGGGCAAAGGCACCGCGGCGCAATGGCTTCGGCATAC